>JAQBPK010000029.1 GCA_028287565.1 Vulcanimicrobiota bacterium | reverse complement strand
GAGCTGGAACGCGAGGTGCAGCTGTACCGCGCCGTTGGCGGGGCCCGCTTGTTGCAGCCCGACGAGGGCGCCGAGCGGGACGGTGACCCGCGACGAGGCGGCCCGGGCCGTCCCGCGCGCGAAAGTGAGGAAAACCGCGAGCGCAACGAAACCAATGAGCCGGCGGGAAAGTTTGTTGGTCAACCGCGTCCTTTCCGAGGGAACCCGTACATGGAACGCACCGCGTTCATCCGCAGTCTCATCGCCACCGCCGGCGTCACCCAGCTGGCACACGCCGCGCCGGCCTTGGCCGCCATGGACGAGGCCGCCGTCGGCCGCGAGGTCTTCGCGACGCTCCGCGAGGACGGCGACCTCCTTTTCGACTCGGTCTACTACGAGCATCTCAACGAGATCGGGTCGGTCATTTCGGACACGGTACGTTCCCGCTACCCGCATCCGATCCGCTATTACATCGTCCGCGGCGACAACGCCAACGCGTTTTCGGTCCCCGGCGGCAACATCTATGTCAACGAGCCGCTCCTGCGCATCGCCAAGAACAAGGACGAGCTGGCCGGGGTGCTCGCGCACGAGACCGGGCACATGGTGCTTCACCACGTGGCGCAGCACATGTCGGCGCTCCAGAAGAAGAGCACGATCGCGTCGATCGGCTCGATCCTCGCGCAGATCGTGCTCGGACCGCTGGCCGGTGCGGCGATCGACTACGGTTCGCAGTACGCCGTCGCAGGCAGTGACGCCGCGCAGTCGCGCCACATCGAAGCGCAAGCCGACGAGGAAGGCGCGCGCATCATGGCCGCCACCGGGCAGTTCAACCCGTGGGGCATGGTCTGGTTCTTCCAGACGATGTCCGAGACGTACGGTCCCGGCACGAACTTCTGGCTGCGCAGCCACCCGCTCGACAACGCGCGCATCTCCGATCTGGAGAACCAGTTCAAAGCAAATCCCGCCGTGTTCGGCAAGTACGTCGACACCAAGCAGAAGGACGTCGCGTACTGGTAGCTCCGCTCAGGCGGGATCGCGCTGCGCGCCGAACGCGGCGTGCGTCGTGCCCGCCGGATCGACCGTGACGCGCAGCGAGCCGTTGCCGGGGCGGCCCGCGTCGTCCCAGCCCGCGATCGCGCGCTGCACGCGTGCCAAGGCGCCGCGGTCGTCGCCGAAGCATCGGACGACGACGTCGAGCACGCCGCGCGGCGCGAATACGGCGAGCTCGCCGTCGCCCGCGACGCCGAGCGTCGACGCGACGCCGTACTGCGTGCCGTTTCCGCCGGCGAGGTTGGGCACCGGTCCGTCGGCCGCCGCGGGTCCTTGCACGGTGAGGCGGCAAAACCCGGGGTCGTGCAAACCCAGCCAGAGCGCGAAGCCGCCCCACACCTCGTCGATCATGATGCGGCGAACCGGCGCGGCGTCACGCGGCCTCGCGTGCAGCGCGCGCGTGAGCGCGTGCACGTCGACGGTCGCCGCGTGCGCGGACTGCACGCGCAGGGTCGTGCCGGGTTCGTCGAGCGCGAGCGCGACGCTCTCCGCCTGCGTTGCGCCGCCGCGCAGCATGATGAAGCCGGCGTCGACGATGGCGTCGCTCTCCAACCCGCGCTCGGTGCGCGCGAACGCGATGACTTTCTGCTGACAGCGAATCGTCAGCGGCGCGACGAGGCGCCCGCCTTCGCGTAGCTGCGCGATCCACGCCGCCGGGATCGCTTCGACGCCGACCGTCGCGATGATGCGGTCGAACGGCGCCGCGCTCGCATCGCCGTGCACGCCGTCGGCGCAGAGCGTGCGTACCTGCGGATAGCCTGCGTCGTCGAGGTGGCGGCGCGCGGCGCGCACGAGCTCGTCGTCGACGTCGATCGTCACGACCGAACCCGGCGGCCCCACCAGCTCGGCGAGCAGCGCCGCGTTGTACCCGGTGCCGGCGCCGATCTCCAGCACGCGCTCGCCGCCGCGGAGCTCCAGCATCTCGATCATCTCGGCCATGATCGCGGGCTGGGACGACGAGCTGATCGGAACGCCGTCCTGCAGCTTGATCGCGATCGACCGGTCCGCGTAGACGTCGTCCGGCGCAACGTCCGGGACGAACACGTGTCGCGGCACGTGCCCGAACGCCGCAGCGACGCGCTCGCTGCGCACGGCGCCGCGCTCGCGAAGCTGGCGGACGAGCTGCCGGCGCAGCCCGTCGTACGGCGGCGTGCTCACGACGCGCGCACGGCCCTTCAGCCGGGGCTGCGCAGCACGCGATAGCGCCCGGCGTCGCGCTGCAGAAAACCCGCGTCGCTCAGCGCGTCGAGGACTTCCACGGTTGCCGCGCGCTCGTTCTTGTTCGGCATACCCGCCCAGCGCATCGCGACCTCGTGCGCTTCGAGCACGGCGTCCGGGCGCAAGAGATCGCGCACGAAGGTCTCGCTCAGACGAACGCGCTCCATGCGGCGCCGCAACGGCTCCAGCGCGGCGCCGAAGTCCGCGGCGGCGGCCGGATCGGAGGGCGGCGGAGCGTTCGCCGGATGCAGCTCGGCTTCGCCTTCGTCGCTCGACGCGTATCGGTCGAGCGCTGCCATCGCCGTGACGTCGGTCGCGCTCGGCTCCGCCGCTGGGGCCGCCTCGTCCACCGGCGCTGACGGCGCGCGCGCCGGTTCGCTCATCGCGGCGTCGATCGCTTCGGCCGCAGTATCGCGCGCGGGGGTTTGCAGCATCTCCGCGCCGAGCGCGGGTGCGGGAGCCGGCAGGACGTTTTGCGTGCCGACGAGCGCGGGATTGCGCGCGATCACGAAGTCGGTCACGCGCGGGAACAACTCCGCGAGCGCGACGACCGCGGTCTGCCACGGCACGGCGTTGAGGACGCGCGGCCGCGTTCGGACCGCGACGAGGATCTTGCGCGCGACATCCTCCGGCATCGCCATGATCGCCGCGGGCGCGCCCGGCATCCCGGCGCGCGACATGAACGCGGTGTCGACGACGCCCGGATCGACGTACGTCACTGCAATGCCGTCGCGCTTGAGTTCCCCGCGCAGGATCGACGTCGCGGAGCGCGTGGCCGCTTTCGACGGCGGGTACGCGCCCAGGCCCGGGACGGGCACGCGCGCGACGCCGCTGCCCACCATGAAGACGTGGCCGTGCGACGCGCGCAGCAGCGGCAGCGCTTCGCGTACGAGCGCAACCGGGCCGATGACGTGCGTGCCGAACTGCGCGCGCAGTTGCGCGTCGCTCTGCTGCGAGAGCCGTCCGACGGCGACGTGGCCGGCGTTGTTCACGAGCACGTCGATGCGCCCGAAGGCGTCCCGCGCGAGCGCGACGATGGCGCGCGCGCTCGCGGGCTCCGCGACGTCGTACGCGCCGGTCGTGATGCGTCCGCGCTCGCCACGCACGCGCTCCGCCAACGCATCGAGCGCGACCTGGTTGCGCCCGATCGCGACGACCTCGTACCCCGCGCGGGCGGCGCGCAGCGCGAGCGCGCGGCCGATCCCACTCGACGCGCCGGTGATTACGATGACGCTCATCGCGCCAAAGCCGCGCGCGCCTCGTCCAGCGCGCGCTTCGCCGCGGCGGTCATGTAGTTCACGTCGCTCGAGATGCCGATGAAGCGGTATCCCATCGCGGCGACTTGCTTCGCCATCGCAACGTCGCGTGCGAGGATGCCCGTTATCTTGTGCGCGCCGTTCGCAGTGTCCGCGATGCGCCGGATCAGCGCCATGTACTCGTCGTCGCGGTCCCACACGTCCGGCCAGCGCTTGCCGAGCGATCCGGCGAAGTCGTTCGGCCCGACGAAGATGCCGTCGATTCCGTCCACCGCGAGGATCGCTTCGAGATTCGACACCGCGGTCGCGGTCTCGATCTGCACGAGAACCAGCACCTCGTCGTTCGCGCGGTCGAAGTACGTCGGCGGGTCCGTGCGAAACGCGTAGCCGATCCGCACGCCGCCGCGGCTGCGCTCGCCCAGCGGCGAGAAGCGCGCGTCGCGCACGACCTGGCGCGCATCGTCGGCGGTGTCGACGACGGGCACGACGACGCCCATGCAGCCGAGATCGAGCGCGCGCTGAATCTGCGACGACTCGTTCCACGCCGGCCGCACGAACGTCGTCACGTCGGTGGTGCGCAGCGCCGTCAGCATCGCGGCCGCTTCGTGCAGCGCGGCGGGACCGTGTTCCATGTCGACGAGCAGCCAGTCCCAGCCGAGCTGGGCCATCGCCTCGGCGGCAAGGGCGTCGGGCAGCGACAGCCACGCGCCCAGGACGGTTTCACCGGCGGCCAGCCGGCGCTTGAGAGCGTTCTCGCGCATCGGTGCGGCTTACCCCGCGCCGCCGCGGCGTTCCTCGACGGAACCGAGAAACGCGTCGTACAGCGTCTTCGTGCTTGCCGGCAGCGTGCGGTAGTAGTAAGCCTCGGCGATGATCGGCATGTCGTGCGGCGTGAGCACGGTGCGGTGCTCGTGCGCGAACGCCGCGAGCGCCGCCGCGACCGGCTTCTCGCTGCCGTCGGAGCGCACGATTCCGAAGGAGAGCTCGTGCGGCGCGCGGTCGAACGGCGGCTCGCCGCGCAGCTCGTCCGCATAGTCGGCCCAGCACCACCAGTACGCACCCAGCCGGCCGTCCGCGTGCAACCGCTCGAGCACGCTCGTGCAGTACGAAGCCATCTCGTCCTCGGTCAGACACGCGTACGGCGCGTACACCGGATCGTCCGCGGAGATCGTCGGGTTCGGCGGCTCGTCCGGCAGCGCGACGCGCTCGTACGGCGAGCGCTTGTGCGGCGGGCACGCGGGATTACCAAACTCGCTGAAGAGCACCGGCTTGTGCGAGAATCCCGCGGCCAGGTTCGCGAGAAATGGCACGACCTCGGGATCGAGCCGGCCGCGCGAGAACGAGCTGTACACCGTGTATCCGTGCATCGTCGCGAACGCGTACGGCGCGCACAGCATCGACAGCCGGATGTTGCGGTCGCGCGTGAGGTCCTCGCCGTGCGTTCCGGCCGTGACCGGGATCCCGGACATCTCTTCGAGCGCCCTGGTGAGACGGCGGCTCCATTCCGCCGCATCGTACTCGTTCGCCGGCTCGCGCAAGTTGCTGAACTCGTTGCCGAGATCCCACGCGAGCACCGCGGGATGCGCGCGCAGACGTTCGCCGACCGCGCGCGCGAACAATACTTGCGCGTCGAGCAGCGCGCCCGTGTAAAAGTCGCCGATGCCGTACGGTGACTCGGCGTCGCCGGCGATCGTGCGAAAGCGCCCGTGCGGCGTGCGCGGATCGAGCGACCACGCCGGAAGCCAGTTCACGCCGCTCATGTGCCCGGCGAACAGCGTCGGCATCGTCCGCAAGCCCGCTTCAGCCGCGACGTCGGCGACGGCTTCGAGCCGCGCGAGCATGGTGGGGTCCATCGTGTCGGCGTGCGGCTGAAAGTCGTCCCAGCGCAGAAAGAAGCGCACGGCATCGAGCCCGAGCCCGGCGATCCGCTGAAAATCCTCGCGAAGCTCGCCGGCATCGAACCGCCGCCACATCGCCATCGCGCTACGCCGCGGCCAGTAGTTGACCCCAACGGAGAACCGCATCACCTAAGGGTACCGCTGCGGCGCGAGCGGGCCTGCTGGCGGACTGTAGATGCCGCTCCGGTGAGCCGTTACCGACGGCCGTTACTCGCCGGAGTCGCCCTTTCGTATGCCGTCGAAAAATAGCGCTTGGATCAACTGAGCCCAGCGCGGCAAAACGGCTTCGCGTGACGTGATCTCTCCCTGCTCGATTTCCAGGAGCAATCGAAACGGAGCCGTCGCAGACGAATTGTCAAGGACAATCGCGTGATCGACGAAGCAAAGGGCGTCTGCAGCGCGCGTCAGGGCGCGGACGTATCGGTCGCGAATGCGCTGCTCCGGGATGCCATGCAGTCCCGCTGCGACGCGGTCGGCGACGCGTGCGACATGAGCATCAGCATTGCTTAAGGCGATGAAGGTGAGGTCAACGCGGTAGCCGACCGACTTCGCCTCGCGCATTAACTCTACGTAGGTGGATGGACGGGAGTCGTCGCTTCCGGCAAGCGTCGTTTCGACGAGAAAAGTGTCTCGCCGTCCGATCGCCTCGCGACAACGTCGAAGCCCTTCGCTCCACGCTTCGGAATTGCTCATTCCGGTTTGGCGCTGGATCGCATCGGCGTCGATCGGTTCGACACCGAATTGATCGCGTGCGCCCCGCGTCAAGGTGCTTTTACCCGCGCCGTTTGGACCCGCCACGACATACATCGTCGGCGGACGAGATGCCGGGTTCAGATCGGCGTTATGCGATCCGAGCGGCGCGCGGCGGCTGAGCTTGCTCCGTAGAGGACTCTATGCGCTCACGACGGCCGTCCGGCCACACCCGATAGGTCGAATCCGCGTCGGTACCCATCCCCGCCTCATGGACGGGGCGACCAGCGGCAAAGGCGGCGTCAATCGCTTTTGCGGCTTCCGCTTGTCCTGCAGAGGCCAAGCGCCGGGCAGTCTCGCTAAACGCGCTCGACTCGTCACTCATGCCCCAAGTATACCACGCTCCGCAGACTGGCGTGCCCGCTGGTGAGACCACGCCGGTTCGCAGCGCGACCGAGGGTGGCTAGGCGGGCGGCCCGAACGCCCGGGGCGATGAGCGCTACGGCCCGAGTCGGGATCATCATGGGCTCCAAGTCCGACCTGGACACGATGCGCGCCGCCGCGACGACGCTGCAGGAGTTCGGCATCCCGTTCGAGTTGCGCGTGGTGTCAGCGCACCGCACGCCGGATTTGATGTTCGCCTACGCGAGCGAAGCGAAGTCTCGCGGCATCGAGGTGATCATCGCCGGAGCCGGTGGTGCGGCGCACCTGCCCGGCATGGTCGCGACGAAGACGAACCTTCCGGTGATCGGCGTGCCCGTGCAGTCGAAAGCGCTGCAAGGTTTGGACTCGCTGCTGTCGATCGCGCAGATGCCTGCCGGGGTGCCGGTCGCAACGATGGCGATCGGTGGCGCCGCGAATGCCGCATTGTTTGCCGCGCGCGTCCTCGCGCTCCACGACGCGGACCTCGCGCGCAAGCTCGACGAGCGCGTTGCCCGCATCGCTCACGAAGTTGGATCGATCGAGCTGTGATTCGGACCATCGGAATTCTCGGCGGCGGGCAGCTCGGGCGGATGCTTACGCTCGAGGCGAAGCGCATGGGGTTTCGCGTCGTCACGCTCGAGCCGTTGCCCGATTCGCCGTGCGGGCAGGTTGCGGACGAGCAGATCGTCGCGGCGTACGACGACCTGCGCGCGATCGGGGAGCTCGGCGCGCGCACCGACGTCGTGACGTACGAGTTCGAGAACATTCCGCTCGAGTCGGTGCTTGCGCTGGAGCAGGACCGGCGTATCGTTCATCCCGGCTCGGACGCGCTGCGCATCACGCAGGAGCGTATCTTCGAGAAGACGTTCGTGCGCGAGTGCGGCATCCCGACCGCGGACTTCAGACCGGTTCGCACGCGCGACGAGCTCCACGCCGCTGAGACCGCGATCGGCTATCCCGGCGTGCTCAAGACGACGTTCGGCGGCTACGACGGTAAGGGGCAGTGGGTCGTGCGCTCGCGCGACGATATCGACCGCGCGTGGACCGAGGCGAAAGGGCGCGCGCTTATCTGGGAGCGGCTGATCGCGTTCGACCGCGAGCTGTCGATCATTGCCGCGCGCAACGAGCACGGCGAGATCGTCGCGTTCCCCGTGTCGGAGAACCAGCACGATCACGGCGTGCTCGCGACGACGATCATTCCCGGGCGTGTCCCACGCGCCATCGCAGACCGTGCGCGCGCGTACGCGACGACGATCGCCGAGCAGCTGCAGATCGTTGGCACGTTCTGCGTCGAGTTCTTCGAGGCGGGCGACGACCTGCTCGTCAACGAGATCGCGCCGCGCGTGCACAACAGCGGCCACTACTCGCTCGACGCGACGCAGATCAGCCAGTACGAGATGCACGTGCGCGCGATCTGCGGGCTGCCGCTGGTGGAGCCGCGCCAGTTCCGCCCCGCGGTCATGGCGAACATCTTGGGCGACGGCGCGGGCGACACGCTCGGCGGCCTCGACGAGCTGCTGCGCGAGCGCGATCTGAAGCTGCACGTGTACGGCAAAGCGCACGCCGCGCTGCGCCGCAAGATGGGCCATTTCACCGTGCTGAGCGACAGCGTGGAGGACGCGCTCGTAAAAGCCGAACGCGGCCGGCGCGTGCTGCACTGGATCGATGACCGGGCGGCGGCGATTCGATGAGCGGGCCGCCGCCGCCGGACGAGAGCGTCACATGGGCCCGGCGACCGGTCGCGCGGCTTCTGCGCACTAGGCCGCGGGCGACGGACTGTCCAG
The DNA here is from genome assembly GCA_028287565.1 of Vulcanimicrobiota bacterium. Classification (GTDB taxonomy): domain Bacteria; phylum Vulcanimicrobiota; class Vulcanimicrobiia; order Vulcanimicrobiales; family Vulcanimicrobiaceae; genus Vulcanimicrobium. Next base: position 21,934 of record JAQBPK010000029.1, on the reverse strand, counting down.
TACCGGTCGAGTCGGTTAAGCGTTGGTCCCGCCCACAGGAGCGCTCCGCGCGCCGCGTTAAAGGTTGGCTCATGCGAACGCTGACCGCCGTTCTGGCGCTTGCGTTGGCTGCTGTTTTGCTTGGCAAGACAGCCGTCGCGCAGTCGTTCAAAGACTCGATCTGCCCCGAAGCGACGCAGTACGTCATGGCGGTCGGCCGCGCGCGCACGGACGACCCCCCGCAGCGCGTCTATGACGTCGCGCAGGCTGCCGCGAACGCGTACGAGCACTGCTCAAAAATCAAGCTGTCGAATGGGTACCGCGAGGCGCAGCACTATGCGGACACGCGCGGGGCAAGTTTCGCCGTCGTCGCCGCGCGCGCGCTGATCGCGCTGCGCCGCTTCGACGACGCGCGGCGCCAGCTCGAGCACTGGCGCGCGCTCGCGCAGCAAGTCGTCGATTGGCAGACCGAGCCGACGGCGTTCACGTCGGCCGACGTCAACGGCCACGAGGTGACGACCGACACCGACCACCGGCCGTCGATGTATCGCGCATCCGCGAAAGAGATCGTTGCGGCCGCCGACGCCGCGCTGGAAGAAGTCTCCCGCCTTTCGCGCGACATCTCGCGACCCCAAACGCAGCAATCACCGCCACCGCATCCGTGAGGTCCGAGATGAAGCTTCCCCTGGCACTTGCCGCCGCCGCCGCGATCGTCACGAGCGGTTCGTCCCTGGCGTTCGCCGCCAGCTCGGGGCCCGGCTTCGCGGACGTCATCTGCCCGCAGGCGACGCAATACGTCCTTGCCGTCGGAAAGATGCGCAACGACGATCCGCCGCAGAAGATCTATGACGTGGCGCAGGCCGCGGTCGACGCGTACACGCGCTGCTCGAAGGAGAAGCTCTCCAACGGCTTCCGGGAAGCGCAGCATTACGCCGACACGCGCGGCGGCCAGTTCGCGGTCGTCGCGGCGCGTGCGCTCGTTGCGCTCAACCGGCCCGATGAAGCCCGCTCGGAGCTCCAAGCGCATCGCGTGCTCGTGCAGCAAGTCGTCGATTGGCAGACGGAGACGATGACGCCGGGACAAGGTCATTCGCCGGGCACGCGCGGTGAGCCTGATCCGACGCACGACACGAACGCCCTGGCCAGCGATCACCGGCCGTCGATGTATCGCGAGACTGCGAAGGCGGTCGTCGTCGCGATCGACGCGGTGCTCGGGAGCATCAACGGAGTACCGCCGGCCGCACCTGCGCCGGCCCACTAGCGGCCGTACGAAGCCGTCGTGGGAACGGCGGCTCGTGTGCCCGGGACGGTGCTACGTCATCGTGGCTCGGCGGACTCGACCGCGTGCGGCGGGCGCGGCGGGATGTCGGTGAACGCCATCGGGCGGTCCCACCAGTCGTGCCGGCGCCAGCGCGCTTGTTCGGCCGTCGGCGGCGGCGGTGTGCGCAGGCGCAACGCTTCGGCGTACGCGTCGATGTAACGGCCGGTCATGCGGTCCAGCGAGAACGCCGACTCGACGTGCTCGCGGCACGCATGCCGTGATAGCGCCGCTAGACTCGGCACCTTCGCGACCGCGTCGGCGACGCCGTCGCACAGGAAGCCCGTCACGCCGTCCACGACAATTTCCGGTATCGAGCCCATCCGCGCGCCGAGGACCGGCGTGCCGCACGCCATCGCTTCGATCAGCGTGAGGCCGAAGCGCTCGGGACGCGTCGTCATGTGCACGAGCGCGAGCGCGCCGCCGACGAGCTCGTCGCGCGCTTTGCCCCCAACGTGGCCGAGCAGCTGCACCGCGTCGCCGTCGACGTGCGGTGCGACCAGCTCGCGAAAATAGGCTTCATCGTGCGGGATCCCGGCCATCTTCAGGCGCACGCCCGCGCGCTTGGCGATATCGATGGCGAGGTGCGCGCCTTTCTCCGGATGGAACCGCGCGAAGAACAGCAGATAGTCGCCGGCGCGATCGCGGAACGTCCATTCGGCCGGGTCGATCCCGTTGTACGTCGTGGCGAGATACGACAGGCCGGGATCGCGGTCGGCGTCGCTGATGGAGCAAAAGAACGAGCGCGCCGCGCCGGCATAGTATGCGCCGAGGATTTGCGGCGACGAGAACCCGTGCACCGTCGTGACGACGGGTGGCAGCACGGGTGCCGCGAGCGCGTACAGCAGCGGCTTCCAGTCGAGGTTGTTGTGGATCAAGTCGAACTCGTGCGCGCGCGCGAAGCACGACGCGACGTGCAGCTCCGTCCAGACTTCACCGTTGAGCGCGGGGTCTTCGTTGAGCCCCACCGGTACGACGGACGCGAGCTTTCCCGGGCTCGTGGAGTTCGCCGTCGCGAACAGCGTGACGTCGATTCCGCGCGACGCCATGCCGCGCGCGATGTTGTACGCGACCTGCTCCCAGGGACCGTATCCCGGCGGCGGCGTGGGCCACGAGATCGCGCCGAGCACCGCGACCTTGAGCCCCCGCAGATCGGTCACGCCGGCGAGGCGTTCGTCACGCGCGCTCGTGCGCGACCGCGCCGCCTTTGATCACGACGCGCGGTTCGCGCAGCGCGCGCACGTCGGCGCCGGCGTCACCGCTTAGCAGCAGCAGATCGGCGGGACGTCCCGGCGCGAGCACTCCGGCGTCGGCGCCGAGGAGCTCCGCCGCAGTGGAGGTCGCGGCCGTCAGTGCTTGCTGCGCCGTCATCCCGAGCACGGTCGACATGAGCTCGACCTCGTACGCATAGTCCTCGTGCCGGTTGTACGGCGTTCCGGCGTCCGAGCCGCCGGCGATTTTCACGCCGGCGCGGTACGCCTTGCGGATGTTGTCGCCGGCTTGGTGGTAGATCTCCGTCGCCTTGCGCACGACGTAATCCGGCTGCGCGCCGCCGGCGACGTTCTCGAAGATCCGCCACACCGCCGCGAGCGTGGGGACGAGGTATGCGTCGCGCGCTTTGAACAGCTCGATCGCTTCGTCGTCGAGCAGGTGCCCGTGCTCGATCGACGTGACGCCCGCGCGCAACGCGTTCTTGATGCCGCTCGTTCCGATCGCGTGCGCCGCGACGCGCATGCCGTGCGCGCTCGCCTCGACGATCGCTGCGCGCATCTCCTCCTCGGTGAGCTGGTCGAGTCCGGGCACCGCACCTTTCGTCAGCACGCCGCCGGTCGCGATCAGCTTGATACACTCCGCGCCGGCCTTGCGCTGCTCGCGCACGGCTTTGCGCGCGTCCCACGGCCCGTCGGTCTCGCGCCCGATGAACGCGCCGTGCCCGCCCGTCATGCACAGCGCGCGGCCGGCGGGGATGATCGTCGGGCCCGCGTGCTCGCCGCGCGCGATCGCGTCGCGCAGCGCGATCGCGTTCGATTCCGAGCCGCCGAGATCGCGCACCGTCGTCACGCCGGCTTCGAGCGCGAGCCGCGCGTTGCGCGCGGCGTCCAGCGTGCGCTCGACGGGCGTGCGGAGCAGAAAGAACGTCGACGTGTCGGGCTCGCCGTTCACCTCGAGGTGGACGTGGCTATTGATCAAGCCGGGGATGACCGATGCCGCTTCGTACGTGCGCGCGGCGTCGGTGGGCTCGTCGCTCCCGGCGATGCGCGCGATGCGCCCGTCCTCGACCACGAGGGTGACGTTCGTGCGCGGCGCGGCGTCGGTGCCGTCATAGAGCGTGCCGGTCCGAATCGCGATGCGCATCGCTCGTCCTACGCAGCGGGGGTAGGCCTCGCCTTCCGCGCGAATCGATTCGGCGCAGATGCGAGATTCGCGCCTCGTCCTCGGGTCGATCCTCGCCGCCGCGTTGCTGCTCGGCGGCTGTTCGGTGATGGGCGGCGGCCCGAGCGCGGCCCCCACGCCGCCTCCCGGCGGCCCGGTCGTCGCGCCGAGCCCGTCTCCATCCCCCTCTCCCTCGCCTACCGTGGCGCCTGCGGGAAGGCTCCGCGCCGCGCGCACTCGTTGAGCAGCGCCTGGCGGTTGTCGACGGCGAACGTCCGGAACAGCTTGGAGATCGTGTTCCTGATGGTCTGCGGCGAGCGGTCGCGCACCGCGGCGATCTCGGCAGTCGACTTCCCCTCGTAGAGCAGCTCGAGAACTTCGCGCTCCGCTCGCGTGAGCTCGGCGAGCAGCAGGTCGTCGCGCCAGGCCGCGGAGCGCGCCGACTGCGTGCGAATCCACGAGCTCGCCGGAAGCGCTCGCGCGTGCTCCTCGACGAACGCGTGCAGCGCCGGGTCGTTGTTGAGCTGGCCCAGGCGTAGCGCCGCATGCAGCGCGCGCCGCGTCATGCCGATCTCGGTGAAGATGCGCAGCGCGTCGCGATAACGGTGCTGCGCGCGCAGCGCGTCGTTGTTCGCATCGGAGACGAGGCCCTCGACGAACGCGAAGTACGCACGCTTCATCGGCTCGTCGTGCAGCAGCGCGAGCTGCGCCGGCGACATCGTGTCGATGCGGTGCAGCGCGGCCGCGGCGCCCGGGCCGTCGCCGATGAGCGCGAGCGTCTCGGCGACGACGACCGGGAGGTTCACCTCTTCGAACGCGTGCAGCACGCGCAGATCGATCGGCTCGAACTCGGCCCGGATCGCCGCCGCGAGGTCCTCGAAGCCCAGCAGCTCGCCGTAGGAGAAGAGCACCGCGGCGCGGCGGCACTGCGCGAACAGCGCGAACGCGGCCGACGGCGCGTTCACCGCCGCGTTGCGCGCCGCGTGCAGCGCTTCGCGCGGCCGGCCGGCGATCTCGTCGGCCATCGAGCGGTTCATGTCGAGCCAGAAGCGGTTGTACTCCAGGCCGCTCGCGTCCCACCGCACGCGCCGCGAGCGCTCGAGCAGCGCGTTCCAGCGCGCGAAATCGAGCAGCTCCACCGCGATGTAGCTCAGCGTCGCGACGAGGTTCGCTTCCAGAAAACGGTCGAACTGGCGGCAGCGGTCGAGCTGCGCGAGCGACGCCTCGAACGCGGCGACGGCGGCGCCGAAGTCGTTGCGGCACTTCGCGATCCAGCCGCGGCATTCGAGCGCGCGCGCGTAGATGATGTCGCTCGCCGGGTCGACCCCGTCGAGCGCCGCGGCGGACGCGTCGAGATCGTGCCGCTGATAATGGGCGAGTGCGATGCCGAGCGCGATCTCCGAGCGAATCGCGATGCCGGCCGCGCCCGGCAGGTTCGCAGCGTCCCGCAGCATCGCCAACCCGCGCTGGACGTCGCCGCTGCGCGCGTATGCGGTGCCGAGCAGCATCGCGGCGGTGGCCGCGTCACCGGCGCCCGCGTTTGCGAGCGACGGCGATTCGAGCGCGGCGATCGCGTCCCGCGTGCGGCGCAGCCGCAGCAGCGCGCGCGCACGAAGCAGAATCGCAGGAGGCGAATCGGCCTCAGCGCGGTCGAGCGCACCGCACAATGCCAGAGTCCGCTCGGCATCTCCCGCGAGCCAAGCCGTGAGGGCCTCGTCGAGCCGGCGCGTCGCCATTTCAGGCAGTAGCGTTCACGACGAACGTACTGCCTGCATTCTGCCGGCGTGCGCTTGCGTGCTATCCGGCGACCGCCGCGAACGCGCCGGTCGCGAGCAATCCGGCTACGTCGCGCTCGTCGACCGGTTGTACCGGCGTGCTGGGCCCGAACGGGTACATGCGCCCGCTCACCGCGCCGCGCACGGTCGCGGTCGAGCGTCCGAGGTAGCGCAGCAGCTGCCAGGCCGAGTTCGACTGCCCGGCCGGACGGTACGGCGCCTCAACTCGCGCCGGCGCCCGCGGAACCTGATGATTCGTCTGGTAGAGTTGCGTCGCCGGCTGCGCTCGCAGCGAGTCCCGCTTCTGTCCACAGCATGCCATGATGGTGTTCTTCTCCTCGTGGTCGTTCGAGCGCTGTCTCAAGGAGACAGATCGCTCCGGAAAGTGCAAGCCAGGTGAGGACCGCATCGGCGGGCCGGCGCGTGATGAGCATGCTCGCGGGCGCGCACACCCAGACGCTCAGGCAGGCGAAGCAGTCCATGAGCCCGCCCAACGCGCTCGCACCGAGGCGCGCGCGCAGGCGGTAGACGATGTCCGCGGGACCGTCCTCGCGAGCCAGCAGGTGGGTCACCCGCCAGCTCGCGAGGGCGACGAGCGCGAACCGCGACCAGTCGAGGTCGCGCGAACGCTGCTCGCTCATTGCAGGTCGTTGCAGATCTTGACCGGCCAGTCCGCGTACGCCGTGCTCGACTCGCACGGCGATACCGAACGGTCGTGAACGTACAGGCGGAAGATGTACACGCAGCAGGTGCCGCGCTCGAGGGCGAACGAGTCGGGTATCGGCTGCATGCAGGGAACTTGCGACTTGCACTTCAGATCGACGCTGCGCAGGTCGAACTGTGCCAGCGTGCCGAGCGTTTGCGGGCCGATGACGACGCCGCAGCGCGTCCCCGGATCGCCTACGCGCGAGGTACCGAAGTAGCAGCAGTCCTTCGGATCGATCGGAATCGAAAGCGTCGGACCGCCCTGCTTCTCGATGCTGAGCGTGTAGTAGTCGAAGTTGAGGTTCGGCCGCGTCGGCGGCAGCGTCTCGTCGATGAGCTCGTCGAACGCGATCCCGCGCAGCGGGACGTTCCACGGCACGCCGCAGTCCGGCGGCTTGGCGAAGTTGCTGACGAACAGGTCCGCGCACTTGGGAACGGAGTCGATCGTGATGTACGCGGTGAGCGGCTTGTTGTCGATCCACACGCGCTGCGTGTCGTAGTAGAGGCCGCCCAGCGTGTCCTCGACGGTCAGCCGGATCGTGATGAGACCGCTGAGGTCGCACGTGCCGGGCTGGTGCGTGTACCACGAGTTCGGGTAGAGCAGCGCGGCCGAATCGTTCAGCAGGCACCACGGCGGGAAGGCGATCGGAACGAGGCAGTCGGGTCCCCAGTAGCTCGTGAGCACCGACGTTCCCATGCGGTCGTTGACCGCGCGCTGCTGGGCCGCGGTCGTGTACTCGATGTCGTTGTACGGTGCCGGCAGCGCGATCCAGCCGCCCGAGAGCGGGTTGGTCTCGAAGCCGAGCTTGTATTCCAGCGAATAGCGTTTGACGCGCCGGCCGTCGCAGCCGCCGACGTACGCGCCGCCTTCGATCGACAGACAGTTGCGGAACGACATCTCGAACTGCCCGGCGGGCCGGCTGCACAGCGCAGGCACGGTCTCGACGAACATCGCCGCGGGATCGGGCCAGCCGGTGTCGAGCGAGAACACGTTGTCGACGCCGCGGATCGCGACGTCTTTCTTAAACAGCGAGAAGCTGCCGTTGCACACGTGCGTCGCATTGACGCCGAACACGGTCAGCCGCAGGAAGTACGTTCCGGCATTGAGCGTCGTCGTGTCGAGCCACGCCAGCAGGCCGTTGTTCACCGGCGAGTTGCCTTGCGTGGAATTTCCCGGCAGCGGCGGATAGATGAAATGCGTCGGGTGGAAGTTGACGTTGTTCGTCGACCACTCGAGCGTGTAGTGGGTGAAGCCGAGGCCGCCCGCGGAGCCGATGATCGGAACGACCATCGCTTTGAGGTCGAGGTTCGGTTCGTCGGGGACGCAGTCGAACGGCTTGTCGAGCTCGCAGTAGAGCGGGCGGAAGCAGTCGCGCAGGCAGCGGCGGTACCAGGCCAGGCAGCGGTACACGTCGACGAGCGTGCGCGCGCGCGCCAGGCAGCATCCAAAGCGGATCGCGCACAGGCACCAGCAGCGGCAGAAGTTGAAGAACGGGTCTGCGCGGTGCTTCTCGATCGCAGCGCTGCCGAGCAGCGCGCGCGAGAACTCGGGCGTCAGCAGCCGCTCGAAGACCTGGCTCGCCTCCTGCGCGCCTTCGTCGCAGTCGACCGTGCCGGCGATGATCTCGTCGGACACGCCGCGTGCATCCAGGCTCGCGAGCTCGCTCTGCAGATACGGCTTGTACGCGTTCGCAAGCGCGTCGACCAGGATCTGGAGATCGCGCCGCTCCTCGGCGGTCGGCTGCGCCTGAACCGGCGTGCCGATGATCTCGCGCACGCACCTCCAGTACCGCTCGATATAATACGCGCGGGCGCGGAAGCTGCACGTGCGGCAGACGAGCCAACCGAAGAGCAGACAGCACCGAATGTGCAGCAGACACCAGCGCCACTGGTCGGCCGGACCGAACCTGTCGCGCAGGTCTTTCGGAAGGATGCGAATCGCGACGTCTTCGTTCGCGAGCGATGCGAAGAGCCGGTTTGCGAGCGTGATCTCGTCCTCGCAGCTGGGCGGATTGGCCGCTTCTTCCTTGGCGAGGGCATCGGTCGACCGCGCGAGCTCGAGCTCGTGCTCGAGGAAGGGTTGGTAACCGGACAGCAGCGCTTTGAGAACTTCTTGGAAGTCCTCGTCTCGCGTTACATCGTCGTCTTGGTTCATGGTGAAAACCTCTCTCGCGTGCGGCAGCAAGCCGCCGCGGCCTCGATGAAACACCAGCGAGCTTACTTGCGGCTTACTGCCGCAAGCGCGTCAGGCGTGCCGAGAGAGGTTTTACGAAGAAGTTACGCCGTTGCGGCGGCGAGACGGGCGTCGCGGGCGTCGGCGGCTTCCAGCGCCGTGTAGGCGCGGGACGCGAGCGGGCGGCCCAGTCTTCCGGCGATGAAGCGCGATGCCGTGCGGAGCTTTGCGAGGTCGATGCCCGTCTCGATGCCCATGCCGTGCAGCAGGTAGAGGAGGTCTTCCGTCGCGCAGTTGCCCGTCGCGCCGGGGGCGAACGGGCAGCCGCCCAGGCCGCCGGCCGACGTGTCGTAGATGTGCACGCCGCATTCCAGCGCGGCCAGCGTGTTGGCGAGCGCCGTGCCGCGCGTGTCGTGGAAGTGCAGGCCCAGCTTGTCGAGCGGGACGACGTCGCGCAGCGCGCCGACGACGTCGAAGACTTGGTTGGGCGTTCCCACGCCGATCGTGTCCGCGACGCTGAGCTCGTCGACGCCGAGCTCGAGCAGCCGTTCGCAGACGCGCTTCACGTCCGCGACCGGGACGTCGCCTTGGAACGGGCATCCGAACGCCGTCGACACTGCGGCGCGCACCCACATCCCGTCCGCCTTCGCGCGCTTCACGACGCCCGCGAACGTCGAGACCGACGCGTCGATCGTCATGCGAATGTTCGCCTGCGCGAACGCTTCGGATGCCGCCGTGAAGACCGCGATCGCGCGCACGCCCGCGTCGATCGCGCGGTCGAGACCGCGCTCGTTGGGGACGAGCACGAGGTACGTCCGGCCATCGTCCTTGCGGATGCGGGCGAACACCTCGCCGGCGTCCGCCATCTGCGGTACGGCTTTCGGGCTGACGAACGAGGTCGCTTCGAGGATCGGAACGCCGGCGTCCGAGAGCAAATCGCAGAAGCGGATCTTGTCCTCGGTCGAGATCGGCGTCGCCTCGTTCTGCAAGCCGTCGCGCGGACCCACCTCGCAGATCGTCACGCGCTTGGGCATCGTGGGGTGGTACATCACAAGGGTTCCTTTCGCAGGAAGCGTGCGATCAGCTCGACCACGCTCGGCCAAACCTCGTCATCGTGCGCGAAGCGGCGGAAGATCGTCGCAAAGATGTTCGACGCGGCGCCCAGGTTGAGGTGGTTCGCCTCGTCCGCGTCGATGCTCACGATCGGCATCGCTCCGCCGAGCGTCGCCGACTCGATCATCACCACGCCGTCGCTTTGCAGGCCATACTTCGGCATCCGTCCGACGACATGCAGGAACGGATGGCCGTCGGGCATCACCCAGGGCGTCCCGATCAGCCGCCAACGCTTCTTCTTGGGATTGTCGGGGTCGGGAACCCACTCGCCGGTGACGCCGTTGAGCCACGTCATGAACGGCGCGCTCACATCCATGTCGGCGAGGATGTGCGTCGGCATGCGCGCGAGGCGCAGCGTTCCGATCGCGTAGTTGGTGATCAGGCCGGCGTTCGGCGCCGCGATCTGAACGCTCGCGGCGATCTCGTTCGCGCGCTGCGGGTACGCTTTGAGGAAACCGCGATTGATCAGTCCGCCCGCGCTGTAACCGATGGTCGCCACCGGAAAGGCGTCGGGTTCCCGCGCGTGCAGCCGGTCGAGGAACATGTCGAAGCGGTCGATGCGCTCGCGCAGCGTCTGGTTGCCGTCGGGAAAGATCGTGCAGTCGAAGCCGAACGCGGCGAGCCCGTCCTTGCCGTTGCGGCCGTCGATGAACGTGCGCATGAGCTTCGCCTGCTCGTTCCAGCCCGCGATCAGGATCACGCGCACGGGCGGATTCTCATGCGGCGCCGATCGTCACGAGCGTCGCGCCGCTGGTGACGAGCTGGCCCGTTTTCACGCGCACGTCCTGCACCGTTCCGGCGACCGGCGCTTCGATGCGGTGCTCCATCTTCATCGCTTCGAGGACGACCAGGAGGGCGCGCTCCTCGACCGCCGCGCCGGGCTCGACGTTCACGCTGATGATCTTGCCCGGCATCGGCGCCGTGACATCGCCCGAGCCGGCGGCGTGCGCGTGCTCGGCATCCGCGCTGGGCGGCTGCGGCAGCGTCCAGCGCACCGGCCGCCCGTCGATTGCCACGGTGCCGCCGCGCGCCTCGTACGACGCGTCGCGCGCGTCGGGCTCGACCGCGCCCGTCACGTCGCCCGCGAGGTTCCACCGCGTTCCGTCGTATGCCGCGTGCGCTCGCACGGTCGTGCCGTCGACGGCGAACGCGACCGGGACGCCGACGCCGCCGAGCCGCCACGCGTCGCCGCGCGCCAGGATGGCCGCGGCGATGCGGCGCTTCGCCGCGTCGTCGGCGTGCGATTCGCCGAGCCGGAACAGGGGCATGCGCTCGTCGAGGAAACGCGTCGTCGTGTCGCCCGCGCGATACGCGTCATCGGCGACGATCGCGCGCAGCAGCGGCAGGTTTGTCGCGACGCCGGCGACCGTCGTCTCGCGCAGCGTCGCGTCCATGCGCGCGATCGCGGCGGCGCGGTCCGTGCCCCACACGATGATCTTCGCGAGCATCGAGTCGTAGTAGACGGGCACCTCGCTGCCCGCGCGAAAGCCGGTGTCGAGCCGCACGCCGGGTGCGCGCGGCACGTCGAACGCGGTGATCGTGCCCGACTGCGGCAGAAAATCGTGCGCGGGATCCTCGGCGTTCAGGCGCGCTTCGACCGACCAGCCGCGCGGCACGAGACTCTCCTGCGTGAACTGCAAACGCTCGCCGTTCGCGACGCGCAATTGCTCGTGCACGAGATCGACGCCGTACACGAGCTCGGTGACGGGGTGCTCCACCTGCAGCCGCGCGTTCATCTCGAGAAAATAGAACGCGCCGTCCTCGTCGAGCATGAACTCCGCCGTGCCGGCGTTCGTGTAGCCGACGCTGCGCGCCGCGTTCACGGCGGCCTCGCCCATGCGCGCGCGCAATTCGGGATCGAGTGCGACGCTAGGCGCTTCCTCGATCACTTTCTGATGGCGGCGCTGGATCGAGCACTCGCGCTCGCCCAGGTGCACGGTCGTCCCGTGCGCGTCGGCGAGTATCTGGAACTCGACGTGGCGCGGGCGGCGCAGATAGCGTTCGAGCAGCACCGCGTCGTCGCCGAACGCGGCCTTGGCCTCGCGCCGCGCGCTCGCGAGCGCTTCATCGAACCGCGCGAGATCGTCGACGACGCGCATGCCGCGCCCGCCGCCGCCGGCGCTGGCTTTGATCAAAAGCGGCGTGCCGATCCGCTTCGCCTCGGCGCGCAGGCGTTCGGCGCTCTGGTCGTCGCCTTCGTAGCCCGGTACCACGGGCACGCCGAACTCGCGCACGCGCCGCTTGGCCTCGATTTTCGATCCCATCGCGGCGATGGCGTCCGGCGTCGGCCCGACGAACACCAATCCACTATCGACGGCGAGCTGCGCGAACGACGCGCGCTCGCTCAAGAACCCGTAGCCCGGATGGATCGCGTCGGCACCGAGCGTCTTCGCCGCGGCCACGATCTTCTCGCCGTCGAGATACGACTCGCTCGCCGGCCCGGGGCCGATTCGAATCGACGCGTCCATCACCTCGCGAAACAGCGCGTGCTCGTCCGCGTCGGAATAGACGCCCACCGGCGAGATTCCCATCTCGCGCGCGCCGCGCGCGATGCGGATCGCGATCTCGCCGCGGTTCGCGATCAAAAGCCGCCCGATCATCGCACGATCCACACCGCTGCGCGCCGCTCCAGAAATGCGCGCAGACCTTCCTGACCTTCGTCGCTCGTGCGCTGCTTGGCGATCGCGCGCGCGGTGATACCGCGCGACTCGTCGTACGACGCCGCGCGTACCGCCGTGATCAGCGCCTTCGCGGCGGCGATGGCGGACGGTCCGGCGCTGTCGAGCTCGCTTGCGATCGCGTCGACCGTGCCGTCGAGCGCGTCTTCACCTACGACCTCGTGCACCAGGCCGATCGCCTGCGCGCGCAGCGCGTCAAAGCGCTCGCCCGTGAGAAACAGCCGCCGCGCGTGCGAGACGCCGATCTTCGCCAGCACGAACGGCGAGATCACCGCGGGGATGATCCCGAGCTTGGTCTCGGTGAACCCGAAGATGGTGTCGTCCTGCGCGACCACCGCGTCGGCGACCGCGCACAGCCCCGCGCCGCCGCCGAGCGCGGCGCCGTGGACGCGCGCGATCACGGGCTTGGGACAGCGGTCGATCGCGCGGAACATGTCGGACATCGCCTCGGCGTCGCGCACGTTCTCGTCCTCGCCGAGATCGAGCGAGCCGCGCATCCAGTTCACGTCGGCGCCGCCGCAGAACGTCTTGCCCTCACCGGCGAGGACGATGACCCGGACCGACGGCTCCTCCCCGAGCGCCAGGAACGTGTCGCGAAGCCGCGCGATCAGCTCGGCGTTGAAGGCATTGCGAACGCCGGGACGGGCCAGCACGACGCGGGCGCGCGCTCCCTCGCGTTCGACTCGAAGGACGGGGTCGGGCACGGCCTGGCTCGTTCGCCGAGGCGCTCTTCCCGGCCCGTCTCGGGCGCGGCGCCGCACGGGAGGTAAGGGCGCTTACGCCGGGGCGGCGGCGGCCGTGGTAGCATCGCGGCATGGATGGACTGGGGACCGCCCTGGAGCAGTTTGCCGCGATGCGGCCTCCGGAGGTTCCGCCGAGCGGCGGGGACGATGCGAACAAGGTCTGGTACCTGCGCCAGAACCGCCTTTTCGGCGAAGCCACGGAAGCCGGCGTCGTGTCGAGCGAGCACCTCTTCACGATGTGCGAGATGGAGCGCGGGACGCGCGTGTTCGATCAGGGCGACACCACGCGGATCGTCTACGTCGTGAAGCGCGGCGCGGTGCGCATCGCGCGCGAGACGCCCGACGGCAAGGACGTGACCGTCGCGCTGCTCGGCGCCGGTGATTTCTTCGGCGAGGAGACGCTGTTCGACGACCGGCCGCGCACGACGGTCGCGGTCGTTGTGGAAGACGCGCTGCTGTGCACCGTGCGCGCGGACGATCTGTTCGGGCTGCTCGCCGCCGATCCGGCGCTCGCGCTCAACGTCGCCAAGCTGCTCAGCGGGCGTCTCGACGATGCGCGCGCGACGATGGAAGATCTCGCGTACGCGCGCGTCGGCGACCGCATCGTCCACCTCTATCGCAAGCTCGCCGCCGAGCACGGCGTGCCGGTCGCGGGCGGAACGCGCGTCGATCTGCGCCTCACGCACGCCGACGTCGCATCGCTGGTGGGCAGCACGCGCGAAACGGTTAGCGTCGAGATCGCCAAGCTCGTCGAAGCCGGCCGCCTGCGCCACGACGGGCGTTCCATGGTCGTTCTTCCGGAGGAAGTCTCGTGATCGCTGCGATCCTGCTCGCCGCCGCGACGACGCTCGCGCCCGTGCTCGGTGCGATGCCGTGGGCGAACGCGAGCGGCCCGCCGCCAACTTCAGGGCGCGTGACGGTCGTCGACGTGTTCACGTTCGACTGCATCAACTGCAAGCACGTCACGCCCGAGCTGCGCAAGCTGCGCGCGCAGTACAATGCGGGCGACCTCGCGATCGTCGGCGTGCACGCGCCCGAACTGCCGCAGGAGCACGTGCACGCCAACGTCGTGCGCGCGCTGCGCGATCAGGACATCACGTGGCCGGTCGTGTACGACGACGACTTCAAGGTCTGGAAGGCGTACGGCGTCGAGGCGTGGCCGACGCAGCTCGTGTTCGACCGGCACGGCAAGCTGCGTGCGACGTATGTCGGCGAAGGGTATGACGCGCAGCTCGAGCGGACCGTCCGCTCGCTGGTCGCCGAGCGACCGTGACGTCCGAAGCGCACGCCGGTGCGTTCTCTGGTGGGATGACGAAGGTGAGCGGCGAGCGGGTCTACCGGCATGGGATCGCGGCGCGCACGGCCCATTGGGTGTGGACGCTCGCGATGCTGGTGCTCGTGATGAGCGGTTTGCAGATCTTCAACGCGGCGCCGTATCTGGACGCGTCGGACAAGAGCAATCCGGCGCGGCGCGTGCTCGCGTTCGACGCGGTGCGCGCGCCGAACGGGCAGCCGGTCGGAACGACGTCCGTCTTCGGGCACACGATTCAGACCACGCACCTGTTCGGTTACACCGACGACGGCATGGGCGGCGAGAGCCCGCGCGCGTTTCCCGCTTGGCTGACGCTGCCCGGTCCGCAAAGCCTCGCCGACGGGCGCCGCTGGCACCTTTTCTTCGCGTGGGCGCTGTTCATCAGCTGGTTCGCCTATCTCGTCTCGGCCGCAGTGCGCGGCACGCTGCGTGAGCTGGTGATGCGGCCCGAAGATTTCCGCAAGCTGTGGCCGATGCAGCTCTACTACCTGCGGCTGCGCAAAGAGCCGCCGCCGCACGGAACGTACAACCCGCTGCAAAAGCTCACGTACAACGTCGTGATCTTCGTCTTCTTTCCGCTGCTCATTCTTACGGGGCTGACGCTCTCGCCGGCCGTCGACGCGGCACTGCCGTGGCTGACCGCGCTTTTCGGCGGGCGGCAGTTCGCGCGCACGTGGCACTTTACGCTGATGGTGCTGACGATCGGCTACTTCGGGACGCACCTCATCCTCGTGCTGACGACCGGGTTCTGGAACAACATGCGCTCGATGATCACCGGCTGGTTCACGCTGGGCGAGCATGACGGGGTGGGGCCGTGAAGCGCCGCCTGTTCATCGCCTCGTCGCTCGCGTCGCTCGGGCTCGTGGGCTGCGGCCCGGTGAAGGAGTCGCTGACGAACGGCCCGTTCCGCAACGTGCTGCTGTCGACCGAGCATTTGAACAACGCGGTGATCGGCACGCACGGCCTGGCGCGCGAGTACAAAGACTCGGACGTCGACCGCAATTTCCGCGTGAACGGCCTAGACACGCCGAGCGATGCGACGTACACGTCGCTGGCGGGCGGCGGGTTCCGCGACTATCGCCTGGTGGTCGACGGCCTGGTCGAACACCCGCAGAAACTATCGCTGGCGGAACTGCGCGCGGCAGGAGAAAAGACGCAGATCACGCGCCACGACTGCGTGGAAGGCTGGAGCGCCATCGGCAAGTGGCGCGGCGTACCCCTCGCCACGGTCGTCGCGATGGCGCAGCCGAAACCGAACGCGCGCTACGTGGTGTTCCGCTGCTTCGACGTGGATCAAAGCGGCCAGCACTACTACGAGTCGCTCGACCTGCACCAAGCCGCGCACCCGCAGACGATCCTCGCCCTCGACCTCAACGACAAGCCGCTCGACAACGACCACGGCGCACCCGTCCGCCTGAAGATCCCGACGCAGCTCGGCTACAAGAGCGCGAAGTGGGTGAGCCGCATCGAGCTCGTCGCTGACTTCAAAGCGATCGACGGCGGAACGGGCGGCTACTGGGAAGACCAGGGCTACGAATGGTACGCGGGTATCTGACGGCCGCGAATCCTATTCCGCGCACGCTGATTACGGCTGCGGTTGCACGACCGTGCGCGGCGAGCGCAGCGCGAGCCACACGCCGGCGATCACGATCGCCGCGCCGCCGAGCTCTTTCGCACCGAACGCTTCGTGTCCGAGAAACGCGCCTACCGTTACAGCGAGGACGGGGACGATGAGCGCCGACAGCCCGACCACCCAGGTTTCCATGCGCTGCAGCAGCCAGTGGTTGAGATAGAACGCGACGCCGCTGCCGAACACCGCGAGGTAGAGCACTGCTCCGATCGACGACGGCGAGGTGCCGCGCGCCCAATTCGGGTGCTCGAACGCCGTGCCGGCGATCGTCATCGTCGCGCCGGCCAGCAGCATTGCTGGCGGCAGCGTGCGGAACGGGTCGGTGGCTGCGAACTTCTTGAGCTCAACGTTCGCGAACGCGGAAATCGCGGCCGCACCGAGCGTCGCGAGGACGTAGACCAACGAGCCGTGCGTGTCGGAACCGATCGAAATCGCCGCGACGCCCGCGAGCGCGATGGCCGCGCCTGCAACGGCCATGACGCCGACCCGTTCACCGAGCAGCAGCGCGCCGAACCCGAACACGAAAAACGGCAGCGTCCCGAACAGCACGGCGACGAGCCCCGACGCGAGCCCGGTCTCGGCGAAGTAGGTCAGCGCGTAGTTGCCGCCGAACAGCGTTGCCGCAAGAACGACGATCGTGCGCCACGGCGGTGCGGCACCGCGCGGTCCGGGCAGCACCTGCCCAATCGCGAACAGGAACACGGCGGCGAGCACGAAGCGCACGCCGGCGCCGGTGATCGGCGGCAAGCTTTCGAGCCCGATCTTGATGGCGAGCCACGTCGTCCCCCAGATCGCGCACATACCCGCATAGGCGACAACGGTCCGCAGCTCCACAATGCCCGAGAACCACGCCGAAGCGGGATCGATGCAAAGAATTCCGCCGAAGAAGTGCGCTATGGGGCGAGCGGGACGAATTTCAGGGCGATGAGTAGCTGAGCCAGGAGGGCGACAAGGGTGACGGCTAGTGTCGCGATCACAGCATAGTCGAGGTACACGGACTTCTGTTCGTACTTCGCCGCGTTGACCGCAATTGCTGCCCGCATCGCCGCGATGGCTTCGATGACTGTGGACACGGGATAAACGGGGAACGACCGATCGATCGAGTTCACCGTAGGTGCGACTTCTCGAAGTTTCGTTGTATACGCAAGCGCGATCAATGCGAGCGGTACGAAGTAAAAAAGGGTGATCGCGGCGCTTATCACGCTCAGGTTGATGCGGAATGAAAAGCCGATCGCCGCTACCACTCCGGTGAGAAGAGCAGCGAGCTTCGCGTCGACACTCTTTCCGCGTTCTTCGCCTCGGACGAATCGATCGTGGATCAACTCGTACAGATAGCGGTAATCGACCGGGAGACCTTCGGCCAACGGTTCGTCCGCGACCGTATAGAATTTCGGGTCTAGTGGCGCAACCAGCGAAGCGGGTCGCGGCGCCGCTCCGGCTCGATCATGTCCTGCCACCGCGGCGGCGGCGGAATTGGCCGTGCCTCCTTCGGCGGCGGAGCCGGCGGCGCGGGAACTTTCGGATCCGGCTTTTTCTCGTCCATCCTCTTCTCCAGTATACACGTGCGCAGCATGCGGCAAGGCGCGTTTCCTCCGGATTGCCGCAATTTGGCCGTTTTGGTTACTTCGGCCTCACGCGAGCGCGTGGTCCAGATCGGCTATTAGATCCACCGTTTCTTCGAGGCCGATCGCGAGACGCAGCAGGTCGTCCGGCGTCTTCGTGTTCGGACCTTCCACGGATGCGCGGTGCTCGACGAGGCTGTCCGGGCCGCCGAAGCTCGTCGCGCGGCGAAAGAGCCGCAGGTGCGCGGCGACGCGCAGCGCGTCCTCAGCGTTGCCGTTCACGCGGAACGAGAACAGGCCGCCCGTGCCGAATGTCTGTCTCGCTGCAACGGCGTGCGCCGAGTGCGTCGGAAGTCCGGGATGGAGCACTTCGCGAACCGCCGGGTGGCTGGCGAGGAAACGTGCGATCGCGAGCGCGCTTTCGTTCTGCCAGCGCACGCGCTGCACGAGCGAGCTGAAGCCGCGCAGCGTCAGCCACGAAGCGAACGGCGACGGGATAGCGCCGCAGACTTTCTGCTGCGTGCGGATGCGCTGCCAGAGCTCACCCGTGCGCGCCGTGACGATCGCGCCGCCCATCGCATCGTGGTTTCCCGACAGCGCTTTGGTCGTGGCGTGCACGACCAGGTCCGCGCCTAGTGCGAGCGGCTGCTGCAGCACCGGCGTCGGCAGCGTGTTGTCGCACACGAGCACGGCGCCGGCCGCGTGCGCGATCGTGGCCGCGCCGGCGATATCGGTCACGCGCATCATCGGGTTGGACGGCGTCTCGATGAAGACGAGCTGCGTCGCCGGACACATCGCCGCCTCGATCGCTCGCAGGTCCGAGCAGTCGGCGTACGTTATCGCAAGGCCCCACGGCACGAACACCTCGTCGAGCATCGCCCGCACGCCGTAATACGAGTCCTGTGCGACGACGGCGTGATCGCCGGGACGCAGCGCCTGGAACACCGTCATCGTCGCGGCGAGCCCGCTCGCGAACGCGGCTGCCTCAGCGCCCCCTTCGAGATCGGCGAGCGCGCGCTCGAGCATCTGCCGGTTCGGGTTGTCGTCGCGCGCGTAGTTGAACCCGCCCGAGTACTCGCCTTCGGCGTCACGCTCGAACGTGGTCGACAGATAGATCGGCGGCGCGATCGACCGTTCGTCGCCGTGAAGCGACGATGCCGCGCGGACGGCGCGCGTCGCTATCGATTGCGGATTCCGTTCGTCCGCCACCGCGGGCTCGGTCGCGCCCGCCGGACCGGTCTTGCTCTCGGAGCTCACATCCGGAACACGCCGAACTTCGTCGGCTTCGGCTCTTTGTACCGTGCCGCGCGCAGCCCGATCGCGAGCACTTGGCGCGTGTCGAGCGGGTCGATGATGCCGTCGTCCCAGATGCGCGCGGTCGAATAGTACGGGCTGCCTTCGGTCTCGTACTTGTCGAGGATCGGCTTTTTGAAGGCCGCCTGCTCGTCGTCCGAGAGCGCGGGCTTGTGCTTCTCCGCATCGGCGTTCATCCGCACGGTCAGCAGCGTCGAGGCCGCCTGCACGCCGCCCATCACGCTGATGCGCGCGTTCGGCCACATCCACAGCATGCGCGGCGAGTACGCGCGCCCGCTCATCCCGTAGTTGCCCGCCCCGAAGCTCCCACCGATCACGACGGTGAACTTCGGCACCTCCGCGCATGCAACTGCCGTTACGAGCTTCGCGCCGTCCTTGGCGATACCGCGGTTCTCGTACTCCTTGCCGATCATGAAGCCGGTGATGTTCTGCAGGAACACCAGGGGGATGCCGCGCTGGCAGCACAGCTCGATGAAGTGCGCGCCTTTCAGCGCCGACTCGCTGAACAGGATGCCGTTGTTCGCGAGAATGCCGACCGGATGGCCCTCGATGTGCGCGAACCCGCACACGAGCGTCGTGCCGTAGCGCGCCTTGAACTCCGCGAAGTCCGAGCCGTCGACGATGCGCGCGATGATCTCGTGCACGTCGTACGACTGGCGCGCGTCCGATGGAATGATTCCGTACATCTCGTGCGGGTCGCGCGCCGGCGGGCGCGGCTCGCGCATCGGCCACGCGTCGTACGGCCGGCGGTCGAGGTGGTCGACGACTTGGCGCACGATGCCTAGCGCGTGCTCGTCGTCCACGGCGTAGTGGTCGGCGACGCCGCTGATACGCGTGTGCACGTCCGCGCCGCCGAGCTCTTCGGCAGTGACGATCTCGCCGGTTGCCGCTTGCACGAGCGGCGGTCCCCCCAAAAAGATCGTGCCCTGATCCTTGACGATGATGGACTCGTCCGCCATCGCGGGGACATATGCGCCGCCTGCAGTGCACGAACCCATCACCGCGGCGATCTGCGGGATGCCCTGCGCGCTCATCCGCGCCTGGTTGTAAAAAATCCGCCCGAAGTGGTCGCGATCCGGGAAGACGTCGGCCTGCAATGGCAAGAACGCGCCGCCGGAATCGACGAGATAGATGCACGCGAGACCGTTCTGCTCGGCGATCTCCTGCGCGCGCAGATGCTTCTTCACCGTGACCGGGTAGTACGTGCCGCCTTTGACCGTCGCGTCATTCGCGACGATCATGCAGTCGGTGCCGTCGATCGTGCCGATGCCGCTGATCATGCCGGCGGCGGGCGCGTCGTCGTGATACATCCCGTGCGCGGCGAGCGCGGAGAGCTCGAGGAACGGCGTGCCGGGATCGACGAGCCGGTCGATGCGGTCGCGCGCGGTGAGCTTGCCGCGCTTGCGGTGGCGCTCGACGGCCACGTGGCCGCCGCCGCCGCGAACGCGCGCGAGCTGAGCGCGCAGCTCGTCGACCAGCGCGGCCATCGCCGCGGCGTTGCGCTCGAAATCGGCGGAGCGGCGGTCGATGCGGGTCGCGAGGAGGCTCACGAGCGCACGATTTAAGCCCGTGTGAGAATATTCATTTCTTGGAGCGGCCTGGCAGGCGTTCGCGTTATGATGCCATCGTGGCTGCTCAGACGACCGCCCCCATCTCATACCGTCCTGCCGGGGCGCTCGATGCGTCGAGCGCGCTCCAGCCCTACGCCGGGCCGTGGAACCGCCGGCTCGCCGCACACCTCCTGCGGCGCGCGGGGTTCGGCGGCTCGCCGTCCGACGTCGACCGCTTTGCGTCGATGTCCCCGTCGGGCGCGGTCGACGCGCTGATCCGCTTCCCCGACACCGCGTCGCTTCCGGCGCACCCGCCGCTGGAAGAACCGCCGGTTCCCCCGCGCGGACTTTACCGTGGCTTAATGCCAGGCAACGCGCAAGGTGCGGCGCCCGTCATGCCGCCGGGCATGGCGCCCGACAACGCGACGGTCGACGCGCGCAAGGCGTTCCAGATGGCGCGCAACCGCAACCGCCGCCAGAACCTGATCGCGATGCAGCAGTGGTGGCTCGGCCGCATGATCGCATCGCCCGCGCCGCTGCAAGAGAAGATGACGCTGTTCTGGCACGGGCACTTCACGAGCTCGCCGGAAAAGGGCACCGCCGCGCAAGAGCTGCTGATGCAGAACCAGCTTTTCCGCCAGTACGCGCTCGGCAACGTCCGCGACCTGACGCTGCACGTCGCGCAAGACCCCGCGATGCTGCGGTACCTCGACAACAACGTTAACGTCCAAGCGCATCCGAACGAGAACTTCGCGCGCGAGCTGATGGAGCTGTTCACGCTCGGCATCGGCAACTACACCGAGCAGGACATTCGCGAGTCGGCGCGCGCGTTCACGGGCTGGACGTTCCGCCGCAACCCGGACGGCACGGGCACGTTCTTCGACAACCGCCGCCAGCACGATGACGGCACCAAGACGTTCCTGGGCGAGAGCGGCAACTTCAACGGCGCGGACATCGTGAACATCATCTTCCGCCAGCCGGCCGCGCCGCGCTGGTTCGCGAAGAAGCTGCTCGCATTCTTCGTCTACATGGATCCCGAGCCGCAGCTGATCGATCAGGTCGCCGCGCTCATCCGCAAGAACGACTTCGAGATGCAGCCGGTGATGTCGGCGCTTTTGCGCAGCAACGTGTTCTTCAGCGACCGCGCGTACCGCGCGCTCGTGAAGAGCCCGGTGGAGTTCGTGGTCGGCACGCACCAGCTGTTCGGCATCCCGGAGGTCGCGCCGGTGGAGCTCGCGACGCTGCGCGCGATGGGCCAGGTGCTGTTCTACCCGCCCAACGTCAAGGGCTGGGACGGCGGCAAGGCGTGGATCAACAGCGCGACGATCCTCACGCGCGAGAATTTCGCCAACGCCGTGGCCCAGAACCCGAAGATGATGCAAGGCGCGAGCTGGATTGCGCCGGCGATGCGCTCGATGGACCCGCGCAGCGTAGCGCAAACTCTTACCGACACGATGCTGCAAGGCGACGTGTCCAAAGCCTCGGTGGCGCAGCTCGTTGCGTACCTGGGCGGCAGCGGACAGTCCGCGCTGTCGGAGCTTTCGGGCGAGAACGTCGACGAACGCTTCCGCAACGCCGCCTACCTCACCATGGCGATGCCCGCCTACCAGCTAGCCTGATTCGAGACAGAACATGAAACGCAACGGATTTCTCCTGGGCGCGGTTTCCGGACTCGCCGTCGTCGCGAACACCGAGACGATCTTCTCGCG
>JAQBPK010000373.1 GCA_028287565.1 Vulcanimicrobiota bacterium | reverse complement strand
CTCGATTTCGCGAAGGGCAGCCAGGGTACGCACACCTCGTTCGGAATCGGACAGAGCTTCTAGGAATGAACAATCCCTTCACGCGCGGCCGCGCCGCCGCGCTCGCGTTCGCGCTCGGCGCCGCGGTTCTCGCGACGCCGGCGACCGGCGCAACGGACGTCACCGACATCGGAGCCCTCGACCAGGCGGCGCTCGCGGCGCTGCCGGCGTTCCAAGCCGCCAACAAGCAGCTCAACGACTACGGCGCCAACCTGCAGAAGCAGTACATCGGTCGCGCGCGCAAAGCGTCGCAGTCCGACCAGCAGAAGCTCGGCAACGAGTTTCAGGGCAAGATGGCCGAGAAGCAGCGCCAGCTGTTCGGGCCGCTCTTCCAGAAGGCGCAAGTCGCGATCGCATCGGTCGCCTCGTCGAAGAACCTGTCGGTCGTGGTCGACAAGCGCATCGTCGTCGTCGGCGGGCAAGACATCACGAGCAACGTCAAAGATCTGCTGACCAGCGTAGGCGATCCGGTGCCACCGGTGTCGACGCCGCCGCCGTCCAAGGTTGGCTACGTCGACCAGTCGGCGATCGACCAGACGCCCAAGGTCAAGACGGTGACCGACCAGTTCGTGAAGTTCAAGGCGGACCAGGACAAGGCCGCGGCCGACAAGCTCAAAGGGGCGAAGACCGAGGCCGATCGCGAGACGATCCTCAAGGACTACCGCAAGACGCTCGACGACAAGCAGAGCCAGACGCTCAAGCCCATGGTCGAGACGACGCGCGCCGCGATCTCCGACGTCGCCAAGGCGAAAGGCCTGATCCTCGTCATCGACAAGGGCAACATCGTCTTCGGCGGCACCGACATCACCAAAGACGTCACCGAAAAGCTGAAGTAGTCATGCGTGCTTCGCTGCGGCGAGCGGGACGCATCGCCGCGACGCTCGCCGTTGCGGTGCTCGCGGCGTGCAACAACGCTTCGACCAAACCGGGCCCGGCGGCGTCCGGATCGGGCGCGGTCGGGTACGTGCGCATGGAGGAGCTGGTGCAGAAGCACCCGCTGTACGACCAGCTCGCGCGCTACGACCGCAGCATCGACGCGTTCAACTTGACGGCGATCGCGCCGCAGGTCGCCAAGACCGATCCGCACCTCGCCGAGCGCGAGCGCCAGCTCCAAAAAGAGCTGCACGACGCGGCGGACCGCACGCAGAAATTGCTGGGCGAAAAGCAGCAGCAGTACCAGCAGCAGGAGTCCGCGGCCATCGCCGCCGCGATGCGCGGCGCGGGCCAGACCGGTCCTAGCGCGGCGCAGATCGCCGGCACCGTCAACGCAACCGCGCAGCAGCAGCAGAGCGGCGTGGCGTCGCAAGCGCGCCGTGACCTGGACTCGTACCGCAAGACGCTGCAGAAGCAGGACCAGGCGCAGATCGCCGCGGCGCAAAAGGCGCTGGCCGACCGCGCCGACCGCACGTACCGCGCGAAGGTCGAAGAGCTGCAGTCCAAAGAGTCGGCGCTCTCGCTCAAGCTCGCCAGCGACGACGCGGCGCAGCGGCTCGCGCTGCGCACGAAGCTGTCGTCGCTCGCGCTCGACGACGCGGCGCGCGAGGACGCGCAAAAGCAGCTCAACGCGCTCGACCGCAAGGAAGCCGACGCGCTCGCCGCGCTGCGCAACCGCGATCAGCAGGCGCTCGCGGCGCTCAACGCGGAGCTCCACGACCAAGTCCAAACCGATCTGAGCGCGCAGGCCGCCACGATCCAGAAGCGTTCGATGGGCTCGCTCTCGCAGCGCCAGGCGTCGCTCGTGAAGCAGGTGACGACGATGAGCGGTCCGGTCGTGCGCACGAACGTCGTCAACGGGCGCGCCCAGCAGCAGATCAACCCAAACCTGCCGCCCGCGCTGCGCTCGCGCATCGAGCAGCTCCA
The DNA here is from genome assembly GCA_028287565.1 of Vulcanimicrobiota bacterium. Lineage (GTDB taxonomy): Bacteria > Vulcanimicrobiota > Vulcanimicrobiia > Vulcanimicrobiales > Vulcanimicrobiaceae > Vulcanimicrobium. Next base: position 2,450 of record JAQBPK010000373.1, on the reverse strand, counting down.
CAACGACTACCAGAAGCGCTTCCAGGACGACGCGAAGACGACGATCGCGGACTTCGAGAAGACGCGCCAGGATCTCTCGCGCCGCTACGCGCTGCTGCACGGCATCGACGCCGGCTCGCAGCGCAGCGCGCAGACCCAGATCGAGTCGCTGCGCAAGAAGCGCGGCGACCTGTACGACCAGATGGTCGCGCAGATCGACCGCGAGGTGCGGCTCATCGCGCAGCAGCGCGGTATCTCCGTCGTCCTCACCAACGTCGTCGCACCCGCCGGCGGAGTCGACCTTACGCCGGACGCTCTCAAGGACATCGAAAGCCTGCACGAATGACCATCAATCATGGCACGCGCGCCCTTCTCGCAATCACGCTGCTCGCGTCGCTGTGCGCCTGCACCAACAAGGGCTCGGAAAGCAACATCGGGCTGGTCGACGTCCAGCGCATCTCGCAGAACTGGCCCAAGTTCCAGAACTACCAGAACCAGCTCGCCAACGACGCGCAGACGATCGAGAAATCGAACCGCTCCGTGCGCGACAAGGCGAACGCGCGCGCGCAGCTGCAAGCGAAGTTCGCGCAGGCGCAGACCGAGCTCAGCCACGACGTCAGCGATGCCGCCAACAAGGTCGCGGGGGAGAAGCACCTCACGTACGTCTTCACGCGCCAGTACGTCGGCTACGGCGGCGTCGACATCACCCCGGACGTCGAGAAGATCCTCAAGATCGAGGAGAAGCCGAGCCCCTCGCCATGATGGATTCGGCTTTGCCGAATCCACTGGGGCCGTTGTCCCGCATTTCCGAGCGTGTCGGCGGGAGGGTCATTGGGGATAGCGATGTGGTCGTCGAGCGCATCTCTGCGGTCGATGATGCGGATTCAAAATCGCTGACGTTTGCCGTCGACGAGCGTTATCTCCGGTCCGCGCTGGAGTCCAAAGCTGCAGCCGTTCTCGCTGATGAAGCGCTCGTGGCGGACGGCGAGACGTATCCCAAACCTATTCTCGCCGTGCCGTCGGCGCGGGTGGCGCTCGCGGCGCTGCTTGCCGCGCTCGAGCCGCCGCGGCCGCAGGGACCCTTCGTCCATCCCACCGCCGCGGTCGATCCGAGCGCGCAGGTGGGTGCCGATGTCTGGATCGGGCCGCACGTCAGCGTCGGGGCGCGCTCGCGCGTCGGCGACCGCACGGTGCTGCACGCGGGCGTCGTAATCGGCGCGGACGGCGCGGTGGGCGCGGACTGTCTGTTTCACCCGCGCGCGTACGTCGCGGACCGCTGCGTCGCGGGCGACCGCGTCGTGCTGCAGGCGGGCGCGGTGATCGGCAGCGACGGCTTCGGCTGGGCGTTCCTCGACGGCCGGCTCGTGAAGATTCCCCAGGTGGGGAACGTGATGCTCGGCGACGACGTCGAGATCGGCGCCAACACGTGCGTCGACCGCGCCCAGACCGGGGTCACCTCCATCGGCGAAGGGACCAAGATCGACAACCTGTGCCAGATCGGGCACAACGCGCGGATCGGCAGGCACACCGCGCTCGCGGCGTTCGCCGGCCTCGCCGGGACGACGACCATCGGCGACTACGTCCGCGTCGGCGGCTCGTCGTCGTTCCCCGGCCACACGACCATCGGCGACCGCGTCACCATCGGCGGCGGCTCCCACGTGTGGGGCAACGTCCCGGACGGCGCGTTCGTGACCGGCCAGCCCGCCCAGAACCACCGCGACCACGTGCGGCTCCAGGCGTACATCCGGCGGCTGCCGAAACTGTACGCTCGGGTCGATGCCCTGGAAAAGGGCACACCCACCGAGAGCTAGTGCAGTACCAGACGACGTTGCGCGATGCGATCGCGTTCGAGGGCGCCGGACTCCACACCGGCGCGCCCGCGCGCGTCCGCGTCCTCCCCGCCCCCGCCGGCCACGGCCTCCGCTTCCGGCTCAACGACGCGGTCGAGTTCCCCGCGCGCGCCGACTTCGTGGTCGAGACGGTCCGCGCCACCGTGCTCGGCGCCGGCGGGCACCGCGTTTCCACCGTCGAGCACCTGCTGTCCGCGCTGCTGGGGTGCGGGGTCGACAACGCGCTGATCGCGGTCGACGGCCCGGAGATCCCGGTGGAGGACGGCAGCTCGAAAGTGTTCGCCGACGCGATCGACGCCGTCGGGCTGGCGACGCTGCACGAGGCGCGCATCCGCTGGATCCCGGCCGAGCCGCGCGTGTTCCACGACGGCGAGAAGCTGCTCGTCGTGGCGCCGGCCTCGTCGTTCCGCGTGCGGATGACGATCGACTATCCCGCACCGATCGGGGCCCAGTACGTCGAGGCGGAGATCGCGCCGGAAACCTATCGCCGCGAGGTCGCGCCGAACCGCACGTTCGGCTTCCTGCACGAGGTGGAGGCGCTGGTCAAGCGCGGCCTCGCGCAGGGCGGCACGCTCGAGAACGCGGTCGTGTTCGGTGCGGACGGTCCGCTGGCGCCGCTGC
>JAQBPK010000010.1 GCA_028287565.1 Vulcanimicrobiota bacterium | reverse complement strand
CGCCGTGCCGCGCCGAATCGTCGCGGTGCTCGAAGGCGAGGGCCTCGTCAACGACGCGACCGCGCTGGTGATCTACCGTTTCGCGGTCGTCGCCGACATCGCGGGCGGGTTCTCGCTCGCGAACGCGGCCGGCTCGTTCGTCCTCGTCGCGCTCGGCGGAATCGCGGTCGGCCTCGTGGTGGAATGGTGCGTCGAGCGGCTCGCGCTCGCGCTCGACCGCTGGGAGCTGAGCGACTCGCTCATCGACAACCTGATCATCATCGGCACGCCGTACGCGGCGTACCTCGGCGGCGAGGCGCTGCACGTGTCCGGCGTGCTCGCGACGGTCGTCGCCGGCATTCGCCTGGGGCGCCGCTCGCCGGTAGTGTACTCGCCCGAAACGCGGCTCGTCGGGGAGAACGTGTGGGCGCTGTGGATCTACGTGATCAACGCGTTCGTCTTTCTCGCGATCGGATTGCAGCTGCGTACGTTCGTGCAGAGCGCCGACGCGCGCGCGTTGCTGCCCGTCGCGCTCGCGATCAGCGCGCTGCTGATCGTCGTGCGCATCGCGTGGGTGTATTTCGCCAACTGGCTGCCGCGCGCGCTGTTCCCGCGCCTGCGCGAGCGCGATCCGTTCCCGCCGTGGCAGGGCGTGCTGCTGGTGGCGTGGTCGGGGATGCGCGGAATCGTCTCGCTCGCCGCCGCGCTCGCGCTGCCGCTGACCGCGATGAACGCGCCGTTTCCGGGCCGCGATGCGATCGTCTTCATCACGTTCGTCGTGATCTTCGTGACGCTCGTCGGCCAGGGTCTATCACTGATCCCGCTCATTCGCTGGCTGCGCATCGGCCGCGACGGCGACGGCGAGGAGCGCGAGATCGAGGTGCGCGTCGCGGCGCTCGAAGCGGGGCTGCGCGAGATCGGCGAGCTCGGCGCGAAAGCGCATTCGCCCGAGGAGCGCGAGGTGCTCGAACGGCTGCGCGACGAGTACGTGCACCGTATCGAGCACTTGCGATCGCACGCCGCGGGAAGAACCGGCGAGGAGTCGGCGGCGAGCCGCTTCGACCACGAGGCGCAGGCCGCGGCACTCCAAGCCGAGCGCCGCGCGATCATGGACCGCCGCGACCGTGGCGAGATTCCCGACGACATCTTCCGCAGGGTGCAGTACGACTTGGACCTTGCGGACACGCGCTTGTTCTGACGGTGTCGCAACGCGTTACTGCGCTCGCTTGCAAGCGCAGTAGTACGCCTGCGCCCTCTTCCGCTCAACGCTCGGATAGGTTAGAATGCCGCGGTGACCAATGGGGCGGCGCGGGCGTCGAAGTCCTATTTGCGTCTCGTCACTTTTGCCGTGCTCGTCCCCAGCTGGATGGCGCTCATAGACGGGACGGTAGTTAACGTTGGGCTGAACACAATCGCCGGCAATCTCGGCGCATCGATCGACGAGGCGTCCTGGATCTCGTCGATCTACGTGCTGGCCGGCATCTTCGTCATGCCGCTCACCGGCTGGCTCGCGACGAACCTCGGCCGCAAGAAGGCGTTTCTCTACGCGGTCATCTGCTTCACCGCGGGGTCGCTGCTGTGCGCGGTGTCGGGGACGCTCGCCGAGCTCGTTGCTATGCGATTCGTGCAAGGGGTCGGCGGCGGTCTGCTGCTGCCGCTCGCGATGGCTGCGCTCGTGGATGCGTATCCGCCCGAAGACCTTGCGTCGGCGTTCAAGGTCTACGGCGCTTCGATCATGGCGGGGCCGGCGCTCGGGCCGGCGCTCGGCGGCTGGATCCTCTCGAACGCGAGCTGGCCTTGGATATTCCTGATCAACGTGCCGCTCGGCATCGCCTCGCTGTTCCTCATCGGCGCGGTCGTGCGCGACCAGAGCGAGCGCGGGGAGCGCAGCGCGTTCGACTGGACCGCGCTCGCGATCATGATTTTAGGCTTCGCGGCGCTGCAATACGTCGTTCAAGAAGGCCCGCGGCACCAGTGGTTCGCGTCGTTCGACATCACGCTCGCGTGCGCGGTCGCGTGCACGGCGCTGTTCGTCTTCGTGCGCATGCAGCTGCGCGCCGCCGTGCCGTTCGTCGATTTCCGGCCGGTCGCGATCCCGTCGTACGCCGTCGCGATGATCCTTGCGCTCGTCACGGGCGTCGCCTTCACGGGCACGGCGCTGATCGTTCCGCTGTACATGCAGGACGTCTTGAAGTATGGGCCCGACATGGCGGGACTCGTCATGGTTCCGAGCGCGGTCGGCACAATCATCGGAACGGAGATCTCCGGCCGGCTCAGCAAATGGTTCCCGGCGGGCTGGATGTCCGCATTGAGCCTCGCGCTGTGCGCGGCCGGGACGTTCTGGTTCGCATACCTCGGCGACCGCCCGGGCTTCGATCACGCCGTGCTGCCGCGCTTCATCCAGGGCTTCGGCGTCGGGCTGCTCTACGTTCCGCTGAACGTCTTGATGATGTCGCACGTGCCCAAACGGCTCGTTGATGCGGCTTCGGGGCTTGGTTCACTGACGCGCCAGGTCAGCGCGGGCCTGGGCTTTGCGATCATGAGCACCTTGGTCGTTCAGAACCGTATCGCCGCGACGTCGTTGACGGCGAGCCGCTTCCGCCACACGGCGCTGTTCAGCGATCCCGGCTTCGCGGCGATGCAGCGCTGGTTCTCCGCGCACGGCTACGCGAAAGGCGACGCGACGACGCTCGCGCTTTCCACGCTGCAAGAGATGGTCGCGCGCGCCGCGACTTCCGCCGCGTATTCCGAGACGTTCGTGATGGTCGCGATCCTGTTCGTCGTATCGATCCCGTTTCTGCTGCTGTTCCGGATCGTTCCGCGAAAGGAAGCCGACCCCGTATGAGGACCGTTGCCGACGAGACGGCCGAACGCGACGTCAGGGACACGAGCGCGCTCGACCGAACCCTGCCGCCGATGACGTCGACCGTGAAGGTTCCGGCGCGGCGGTGGCCGTGGATGCGCATCGCGGGGGCCGCGGCCGTCGCCGCGGTGGCGCTGTACTTCGCGAGCCATTGGTTCTTCTACGACCGCCACCGGGTGTACACCGACGACGCCATGATCGACACCAACCAGGTGTTCGTCACGAGCAAGGTCGCGGAGCGGGTCGCGCGCGTCGTGGTCGAGGAAAACCAGTTCGTTCGGCGCGGGCAGACGCTCGTGGTCCTGGACGATGCGAACGAACGCGCGGCGCTCGATCTGGCGCAGCAGAACCTGCGCTCGCTCCGCGCTTCCGCGAATGCCGCCGGCGATGCCGCCTCGCTCGAGCGCGAGATGCAGTCCGCCCAGGTTCAAGAACAAGCCGGCGGCGTCGACGCGGCCCGTAAGTCGGCGGCATTCTCGCAAATGCAAGCCACAGCCGCGATGCGCGCGGTCGCGGTGGCGCAGGCGCAAGTCGCGTCCGCTCGTTCGCAGCTGTCGTCGGCGCTCGCCGCGGTGCCCGCCGCGAAGCAGGCGCTGAGCAAGGCGCAAGCAGACCGCGAGCGCTTCGATGCGCTGGCGCGTGAGGGCTATGTCGCGCCCGCGGCGCAGGAAGCCGCCGTCGCCGCCGTCGCGCAGGCACGAGCGACGCTCGGCGCGGCGGTCGCGCAGACCGAGTCGGCGCGCGCGTCCGTTCGCATGGCGCAGGCGGCGCTGGAACAGCAGCGCGCGAACGCGACCGCGGCGACCGGCGGAACGTCCGCATCCGCCGCGCAGATCCCGATCGCACGCGCCAAGACCGATGCGGCCGCGGCGCCGTCACGGGTCGCGACGAAACGGAACGCAGCAGTCGCGGCGGGCTCGCAGGCGGACGCGATGGCCGCGCAGGTGCGCATCGCACAGCTCGCGCTGCGTGACACGCGGATCGTCGCGCCCGTCGACGGCTGGGTCTCCGCACGAAACGCCGAGGAAGGGCAGACGCTCGCACCGGGTCAAGCCGTCGTGACGATCTCGCCCGCGAACCGCATCTACGTGACGGCGAACTACAAGGAGACGCAGATCAACCGCATCCGCCCGGGAATGCCGGTCGAGATCTCGGTCGACGCCTGCGGCGGCGCGAAGGTTCGCGGCACCGTCACGGGCTTCGCGCCGGTCGCGCAAAACGCGCTTTCCACCATGCCGCAGCTCTCCGCGCCCACGAACTTCGTGAAGGTCACCCAGCGCGTCCCGATCCGGATCGCCTTGCCCAAGGCGGCAGGCGCATGCATTTTCCGCCCGGGCACCGCGGTCGAGACGGCGGTCATCGCTGACTGACCATCTCTTGCGAAACTTGCAACGAGCACCCGATGGCGTCGGCCTAAGAAGGAGTCCAGCACGGCTGGCGAAGTTTCGAGGCGTGATGGGCCGCGTTTCGGCTCCCCGCGGCTTGCCGTGCTCATCGGGGTCCTGCCGATGACGAAGGCGTCGAGCGAGCACGGTTTCCACGACGAGATCGAGCAGTGCTGAAAGAGCACTCCGTCACGCTGGAGCGGTTCTATGATATCGCGGCGGGTGGACGCCGCGCAGAGATCGATGCGGCACTTGCCCGGTTCCCGGCGTCGGCGCGCATTCGCGATCCGATCGCGATCGGCTTGCGAGCGATGAAGGCCATCACGGGCGGAGATCTCCCAGGCGGCGTGGCGCTTTTTAAGCGCGCCGTCGCGCACTGCGACGGTCGTGCTCGCCAGTATCTCCTCGACCTGCTGATCCCGAACATGATGAACTCGCGCGGCATGGAAGAGGCCGGCGAAGCGCTCGCCGCGACCGATGATTCGGTTCCAGAGCTCGTCCCCGCGTTCACGGCGCTGCGGGCACAGGTCGCTGCGGGGCAGGGTGACGATACGGCAAGTGCTTGGTATGCGCGTCAAGCGCTGGAGACGGGCCGCGGCGTCGACAACCCACTCATCGTCGGGCGCGTGCTGCATCGCACCGCGCTCGCCGCCTTTTACCGCGAAGATTTCGACGAGGCGCAAGACCGTGCTCTCGAGGCGGCACGCTGGTACGAACGCCTGGAGTCGCATCGGAACGCGACACTGGCATACTCGATCCTTTACGTCATCGCCAACGACTGGGTCGGCGACCCCGACCTCGCGCGGTTCTATGCGCGCCGCCTGACGATGAGCGCGCATCTTGCGGAAGACGTCGCGATGGAGAACTACGGCGTCATCGCGCAACTCGACATCGCCGCCGAATCGGGCGATGCGCGGCGGCTGACGTCCCTGCGCGGGCGGTTACTCGCGAGCCCGCTCAACGAGCAATTCATCCGCGAGCGGTTCATCTATACGATCTCGGAAGTGCTCGCCAACGGATGGTCCGGGCGCTTCGATGCCGCGCGCGTAGCGCTGACCTCACTGCGGCAACTCGACACACTCTCGCTCCCGGAGCGTTCGCTTTGCGACGCACTCCTCGCGATCACCGCACTGTCAACCTGGCACACGGAATTAGCGAAACGCCTGGCGCGCCGGGTGCTCAGCCAAACGACGGAGCCGTCTCAAAAGGAACCGCTGTTCGACGCGCGCCGGCGACGCTTCGCGCGGGTGCTCGCTGCGGCGGTTTGTATCGCCCTCGGGGACGTCGTCCGGGGCCGGCGTGCGCTCTCCCGGTCCGTCGATCCCGAACAGCGCTTCGCCGCGATCATCGGCGCGAACGGGATGGACGAGCAGGGCGCGCCACCCTTGATGCGCGGCTACGCGCGGTTTCTGAACGAAGCATGTCGGACCGCCAACATGCTCCGGCCAAGCCACGGGCTCACCGAGGCGGAGCTTGAGATACTCCAGGCATTGCCGGCCGGAATGACGTTGGCCACCATCGCATCATCGCTTGGTAAGTCTAGGAAAACCGTAGAGCGGCAGGTCGGAAATATCTATGCGAAGCTTCACGTCGCCAACCGGGCGCAGGCCATCCAGCGGGCCCGGGATCTCGGAATCCACGCATAAGAGTCTTCACAACCCGGAAACCGCGTAACGGCGCGGGTTTTCGGCGGGAATGGGGCATTTGCCCCATGCGCCGCACTCAACGGGCAGCATATGCTGGCGGCATCCTCCCGTCCCCCGCGATTTATCGCAGGAGAGCAAAACTCAATGGCCACGGTGCACTTTTTCACGTCGTTAGTCAACGTGTTGACGACCCTCGTTCACAACCTTCCCGCGTTGCCACCGATGAACGGCTAGCATATGTATCAGCTAGCGAGTGATTCTCTGCCCCTCGACCGCACGCAGCTCTTCATCCAGTCGTGCACCTCGATGGCACCGACCGCCGACAACATGAACCTCGTTCGCTCCGCGACCTCGCTCGTGCGCAACGTGCTCGACGGCGCCGACATCAAGCCGCTCCGCGATCTCCTGGCCCGCGCCGAAGAATGGTGCGCCGACGTGGACGACGTTCTCGCCGCCGCCGGACAGACCGTGATCGACGAGATGACCGATCTTTCGCGCGTGAGCTTGCACGACGTCGTGCGCCGCGTTGCACAGATCGAGCGCGACGTGTTCTGCGTTCGCTCCGACATGCGTGCGAACTTGCGCACCGTGTACGCCGGCTAGTATCCGCCATCATGCGTGACGACGACATCCAGTACGACGCGCCGCATTCGAGCCGCGCGCACATCGCCGACCTCCTCGACGAACGACGCGTCGAGCTGTCGAACGGTATCGTCACGCGCATGCGCCGCCGCGAGGGCGTCACCGTCTCGCCGCTGATCGTGCGGACGCTGGTCCACGCGCTCGCCAAGTCCATCGCGGACAGCGCGCCCGACATCGTCGTGCACTGGTCGCGCATGGTGCGCCACGCTCATCCCGCCACGCTGGTCGTCGCAATGGTCGACACCGCGTGCGAAGCGGTCGAGGAGCTCGCGCACGACGAGCACGGCGATCTCGCGACGATCGTCGTCTTTCTGGAGATCGTGAAAGCCCGCGCCTCCGCGCAGATGCTTGACGAGGTTCCCGCGCCGCGCACCGATGCCGACGCGGCATCGCACGCTGCGATCGAAAGCCTGCTCGCGATGCTGCGCGCCCGCGACGACGCGACGTGCAACCATTCCCGCGCCACCGGCGAATGGGGCCGGCGCATTGCGACGCGCATGGGGCTGAATCGCGACACCACCGAGCGCATCGTGCGGGCGGGCATCCTCCACGACATCGGCAAGATTCGCGTCCCCGACGCGATCCTGCTCAAGCCCACCGCGCTCGAGGCGCACGAGTGGGAGATCATGAAGCGCCACGCCGAGGCCGGCGCCGACATCCTTTCGCAGATCCCCGCGCTCGCGCAGTATGCGCCGATCGTCGGGACGCATCACGAATGGTTCGACGGGCGCGGCTATCCGTACGGCTTGCGCGGAGACGAGATTTCATTGGAGTCGCGGGTGGTCAGTGTCGCCGACTCCTTCCACGCGATGACCAGCGACCGTCCGTACCGGCGCGCGCTCACCTACGGGGAGGCGATCGCAGCGCTGGCGGACGGCCGCGGGCGCCAATGGGACAAAGCCGTCGCGGACGTCATGATCGCGCTGGCCGCCGAGGACCGCAACAGCTCGGCCGATGCGAACCTCACCGCGCTCGCCACGCCGTTCTTCAGCGCGACGCTATCGAGAGACATCCGGGCGATCTAGCGGCTCGTCGCGGGCACGGCTCCCGTCGCACCCGCACATCCGCGGCGGTTCGAGCCGCGTCCCCGGAACCCAGTACTGGCACGCCGGTGCGTGTAGGCGCCGCGTGTGACCGCAGCACGGCAAATATTCGTCGGCTGGTAGCACCGGCCGTCCCTCACCCATGCCGCCTAAGCTAGGCCATGCCGTACCGCCACGTCAAGGACGCTAAGGTACTACAGGGCTTCGAGCAGGGCGTGGAGCGTCGGGAGCTGCTCCGCCGCGGACCGCGCCGGCAGGTCGATCGTGATCTTGCCCTCGCCGAAGCGGAACTTGTTCTTGGTGAGCGACTGGAGCCGCGGGATCGAGGCGGGGTCGAGCTGGAAGCCGCTGCCGACCCCCAGCGTGAGCCGCTGCTCGTTGATGACGACGCGCGTCACGCCCACCCGCAGCGCCAGCACGCGCAGGCGCGTGATCTCCACCAGCGCGTCGAACTGGGGCGGCGGCGGGCCGAAGCGGTCGCGCACCGAGGCCATAGTTTCCTCGACCTGCGCGACGGTGCGGGCCGCCGCGAGCTGCTGGTACACCGCGATCTTCTGCGAGAGCTGCGGGATGTAGTCGTCGGGGACGTATGCGTCGAGCTTGACGTCGATGACGGCCTCGCGGGCGTCCTCACGCGCGTGGGCCACGCCCTTGCGGTCGGCGATCGCGTCGGCCAGAAGCGCCGCGTACGTCTCGAAGCCGACCGCGCCGATGAAACCCGATTGCGCCGCGCCGAGCAGATTACCCGCGCCGCGAATCTCGAGATCGCGCATCGCGATCTGCAGGCCGCTGCCCAGGTGCGTGAATTCGCGGATCGCTTCGAGCCGCGCCTTCGCTTCCTCGGTCAGCGCTTTGTGCGCCTGGTACAGCAGGAACGCATACGCCTGGTGGTTCGAGCGGCCGACCCGCCCGCGCAATTGATAGAGCTGCGCGAGGCCGAACTTGTCGGCGTCGTTCACCACGATCGTGTTGACGTTGGGGATGTCGATCCCGTTCTCGATGATCGTGGTCGACACGAACACGTCGATCTCGCCGTCGATGAAGCTGCTCATCACGGGCTCGAGCTCGTGCTCGCGCATCTGCCCGTGGCCGACGGCGATGCGCGCCTTGGGCACGAGCTGCTGGAGCGCGCGCGCGACGCCGTAGATCGACTCGATGCGGTTGTGCACGTAGTACACTTGGCCGCCGCGGTCGAGCTCGTTCGCGATCGCGCGCTGCACGACGGCGTCGGAGGCAGGGACGACGACGGTCTTGATCGACATGCGGTTCTTCGGTGCCGTCTGGATCAGCGAGAGATCGCGCACGCCCATCAGCGACATCTGCAGCGTGCGCGGGATCGGCGTCGCGGACAGCGTCAGCACGTCCACCGTCGCCTTGAGCTGCTTCAGGCGCTCTTTGTGCATCACGCCGAACCGCTGCTCTTCGTCCACCACGATCACCCCGAGATCCCGGAAGACGACGTCTTTCTGCAAGATGCGGTGCGTGCCGACGACGACGTCCACCTTGCCCGTCGCGAGGTCGTTGAGGATCGCCTGCGCTTCTTTTTTCGTCTTGAAGCGCGAGAGCTCTTCGATGCGCAACGGGAACGGCGCGAAGCGCGCGGAGAACGTGCGGTGGTGCTGCGACGCGAGCAGCGTGGTGGGACACAGCACCGCGACTTGCTTTTTGTCGGCGATTGCTTTGAAGATCGCGCGCACCGCGACCTCGGTCTTGCCGTAGCCGACGTCGCCGCACACCAAACGGTCCATCGGCCGCGGTGACTCCATGTCGCGCTTCGTGTCGTCGATCGCTTTGGCCTGATCGGGCGTCGGCTCGTACGGGAACGACTCCTCGAGCTCGGCTTGCCACGGCGTGTCCGGCGCGAACGCGTGGCCGCGCGCGACCTCGCGCTCCGCGTACAGCTCCACGAGGCCGTCGGCGATCGCGGCGAGCTTCTCGGACACGCGCGTCTTCGTGCGCGCCCAGTCGGCGCCGCCCATCTTGGAAAGCCGCGGCGCGGCGCCTTCGCTCGCGTTGTACTTGGTGACCTGGTGCATCTGGTGCACCGGCACCAGCATGCGGTCCGTCCCGGCGTACTTGAGGTCGAGATAGTCGCTCGTCGCGCCGAGGATCGTCTCCGTGCGCAAGCCGAGATACTGCCCGATGCCGTGCACCGCGTGCACGACGTAGTCGCCGACCTTGAGGTCGGCCAGCGTGACGGGGACGCCTTCCTTGATCGCGCGCAGCTTGACGCGCTTGGCGGGCTGGCCGAAGATCTCGCGGTCGCCCAGCACGTGCAGGTGCAGCGCGGGAATCGAGAACCCGCTCTCGATCGAGCCCTGATCGACGTACACCGTGCCGGTCTTGCGCATCAGCGCGACGCCGTCGGTGCCCGCGGCGCGCAGATGGACGAAGGGTGCGCTGCGCTCGACGCTTACGTTCGCCGCGCGCAGAATCTCCGCGAGACGCGACGCGCCCGTCGCGACCAGCCACAGCGTGTCGCCGGCCGCGACCCACTCGCGAACCTGCTGCGTGAACATCTCGATGCGGCGGTTGAAGTGCTCCGCCGGGCGCGTCTCGAGCACGAACGCGTCGAGCGCGCGCGGCAGCCAGCGCTGGTCGCCGCCTTCGATGCCGCCGGTGATCGTCAGCACGCGCCGCGCGGCGAGCCGCTCGCGATGATCCGCCAGCCGCGGGTACGGCGCGACGACGTCGGCGAGAAGGGCTTCGCCGACCTCGTCGTCGCGGACGTCGAGCTCGCCCGAGTCGACGCCCGCCATCAGCGCCTCGGCGCCGCGCGCGCGCTCTTCGTCCAGACCGTGCTCGACCGTCTCGAGCATCCCCGGCTCCTCGAGCACGACCAGCGACTCGTCGTGCAAGTAGTCGAGGATCGTCGAATGCTCGTCGTACGCGAGGCTCAGCCACGGCTCGGGGACGTCGTTGCCGGCGGCGAGGTACGAGCGCAGCGCCGAGATGACGTTCGGCTCGCCGTGCGCGCGCGCGAGGACGTTCTCGCGCAGCGCTTCATCGCGCAAGATCTCCAGCCACGGCGTGATCGCGACCGCGTCCAGCGTGCCCGCCGAGCGCTGCGACTGCAGCTCGAACGGCCGGATCGAGTCGACGTCGTCGCCGAAGAACTCGACGCGCACCGGCTGGTCGGCCGTCGCGGGAAAGACGTCGAGGATCCCGCCGCGCACGGCGTACTCGCCTGCCGCGCTCACTACGTCGACGCGCGCGTAGCCCAGCCGGTACAGGCGCCGCAGCGTCGCGTCCCAGCCCGCGCTCTCACCGATGCGCAGCTGCAGCGATGCGTCCTCGAACACCCCGCGCGGGATGACGAACTGGCGCAGCGCGGCGACCGGCGCCACGATCACCTGCGGCTTGCGCGCGCACATGTCGGCCAGCAGCGTCATGCGCGCGCTGCGCTCCGACGGCGACTCGATCGCGCCGAGCGTCTCGTCGCGGGCGCGGAGCAGGGCAACGGTCTGCGGCTCGTTCTCGCCCAGGTAGTACGTCAGGTCGGTGAAGGTGCGCTCGGCGACATCGGTGGTCGGGACGACGACGAAAATCTGCCCGCCGAGCACCTTGTGCAGTGCAGCGAGCAGGTAGGGCCGTGCGGCGCTCGTCGTCTCGTGCAGCGCGAAGGCGAGGCCTCGGCCGGAGAGGGGCGTGCGCAGCCGCTCGATCAGCTCGGCGAGCGGACGAGACGAAGCGGGGAGGGCACGAACGAGGCTCGGCGCGAGGGCGGCTTGGGGCACGGCCACCTAGTCTATCACGGCCCGCATAGAGCTGCGACTCGCCGCGCGCCGCTCGCTTCTTGGCGAAGCTGGCAGAGTATTGACAAGAGTGCTAACCGACGATAAAATTCAGGTGTCAGAATTATGGCCGCCTCCGGCATGGGCGGGCGGCGATCTTCGGAGGGTTTCAAGGAGTCATGGCTGATCTGATGGTTCGCCCGAACGGTGCCAACCGCGGGCTGGTAAGCGATCTCTTCGGGTTCGACCCGCTGCGCGCGGTGTTCGGCAACGCGCCGCAGTACGGCGGCGGGTTCACGGGCGACGTGCAAAAGACGGAAGACGGCTGGGTCGTCGAGATCCCGGTCCCGGGCTTCAAGCCCGACCAGATCGACGTGACCGTCGAGGACCGCGTGCTCACGGTCACGGGCAAGACCGAGCGGCGCTCGTTCCAGCGCTCGATCATGCTCCCCGAGGACGTCGACGCCGAGACGATCGACGCCAAGGTCGAGCACGGCATGCTGACGCTCGGCCTGCACCTGCACCCGAAGGCCCAGCCCCGCAAGATCGAGGTCAAAGTCGTCAACTAGCGCTCGAGCGGCTCAGGCTGCCGCGTAATTGACGGAAGCCCCGCGCTAGATCGACCTGCGCGGGGTTTTCGTTTGCCTTCGGCTTCCGCTTATCGCTCGAGGCGGACCGGCAGGGTGTAGGTCGTGCTGCGGCCGTCGGCCGTCGTCGCCACGAACTCGATCTGGTAGCTGCGGTTGAGCAAGAAGAACGGGATGCCGCTCGGGAGCTGCTCCTGGCCGGCGAAGTACCCCGGCGCGCCTTGCGGGATCGTGATCTCGTGGCCCATCGTTCGAGCGACGACGGCGGTGACGTCGGGACTCGTCGTGACACGCACGAGCAGCATTCCGCCCTTGTGCAGCACCCGGTCGTTCATGGCGATCTCGAGGATCCGCGGCGCGCCGGACGGGCCGGGCGCCGGCGCGGTGACGTAGCCGAATGGGTTCGGCGACGCGCTCCCTTGGGGCGCCGGGGTGGCCGGAACCGGGGTCGCCGTGGGCACGGGCGGGACCGGGGTCGTCGTCGCGGCCGGCG
>JAQBPK010000372.1 GCA_028287565.1 Vulcanimicrobiota bacterium | reverse complement strand
CGTGCGGCTGCCGGGCCTGGTCGCGCACCAAGAGACGATCTTCGGCGGCACGGGCGAGACGCTGACGCTGCGCCACGACTCGCTCTCGCGCGAGTCGTTCGGCCCAGGCATCGTCGCGGCGATTCGCGCGGTGCGCTCCCAGCGGGGGTTGGTCGTCGGGCTGGACGCGATCGTCGAAAAAATGCTGGCATCATGACCCGTGGCGTGCAGCCGGGCCGAACATCTGCGGGTTCGAGCCGGTAGAAATGAAAGTAGCGGTCATCGGCGCGACAGGCGTCGTGGGCGGAATGATCCTTCGCGTGCTGGAGGAGCGTAACGTGCCGGTCGACGTGCTCCTGGCTTATGCGTCGCGTGACCGCGCCGACGGCGTGCGCTTTCGCGGTGCGAACGTGCCGGTCGCCGCGGCGACACGCGAGCGGCTTGCCGCGGACCGGCCCGACGTCGCGTTCTTTGCTTCTAGCGACGATGCGAGTGCGGAGCTTGCCGGCGCGCTCGCGGACGCGGGCGCGATCGTGATCGACAACTCCGCGACGTTCCGGTTGGCGGAGAACGTGCCGCTCGTCATCCCGGAGGTGAACCCGCACGCGGTGCGCGCGTCCGACCGCATCTTCCCGGTCGCGAACTGCACGGCGATCGTGCTTACCGTGGCGCTGGCGCCGATCGAGCGCGCCGTCGGCTTGCGCAGCGTGCGCGTCGCGACGTACCAGGCCGTGAGCGGTGCCGGCCGCGCCGGACTCGACGCGCTCGCTGGCGAGGAACGCGGCGAATCGCCCGACGGGACGTTCGCGGCGCCGATCTTCCGCAACGTCGTCCCGCAGGTCGGAAGCTACGACGGCGACGGGGACACCGGCGAGGAGAAGAAGGTCGCCGCCGAGACGCGCAAGATGCTCGGCCGCAGCGATCTCCACATCGCGGCAACGACTGTGCGCGTCCCGGTGATGCGCGCGCACAGCGAAGCGGTGTTCTTCGAAACCTCACGCGCGACGAGCGTGGACGAGCTGCACGACGCGCTGCGTAAAGCGCCCGGCGTGGTGCTGCACGAGCACGGCATCGTCACGCCGCGCGACGTGGAGGACACCGATCTCGTGCACGTCGCACGCGTCCGCCCGGAATCCGACGATACGTCGGGCACGCGCTTTCAAATGTGGATCGTGGGCGACCAACTGCGCAAAGGCGCCGCCACGAACGGCGTACAGATTCTGGAGCTGTTGATCGCGCAAGGCTGCTTCGCGCACGCGGAGGCGCACGCGCCGTGAACGTCGTCGTGCTCAAGTTCGGCGGGTCTTCGCTGGCGACGGATGAGCTGCGCGAGATCGCGGCGTCACGGGTCGTCGATGTCGTGCGGCGCGGGGATTCGCCGGTCGTCGTGTGTTCCGCGATCGGGCGCGCGCCCGATCCCTATGCTACCGACTCGCTCGCCGCGTTGCTCGGGCCCGTGCGCACCGGACCGAATCGCGATCTGCTCCTTGCGTGCGGCGAAGCCATTTCGTGCGCCGTATTCGCCGAGCTCCTCACGTCGCTCGGTGCGCCCGCTCAGGCCATGACCGGATTCCAGGCCGGGATCACGACCGATGACGAGCACGGTGAGGCCGAGATCGTCGACGTCGATCCCGAGCCCGTGCGCGCCATACTCTCGCGCGGCGTCATTCCCGTCATCACCGGCTTTCAAGGCGCGACGCGCGAGCGCGCGACCACGACGCTCGGGCGCGGCGGCAGCGATCTCACCGCGGTCGCGCTCGGCGACGCGCTCGGCGCCGAAACGGTGGAGATCTATACCGACGTTTCCGGCGTGATGACCGCCGACCCGCGCCGCGTCGCGGGCGCGCACCCGCTCGGCCGCGTGACGCAGGCCGAGATGGTGGAGCTCGCCGGAAACGGCGCGAAGGTGATGCACCACAAGGCCGCGGAGCTCGCGCACGCGACGCGCACGCCGTACGTGGTGAAGGGTTTGCGGAGCGGCGTCGGCACGACGATCGACGACGATGCGCCGCGCGACGCGGAGCGCCCGGTCACCGGGCTCACCGTCCTGCGCGACGTGACGTTCTGCCGCATCATTCAAGGGCTCACCGAGGACGCCGACCGCTCCGAGATCGACCGCGACGTCCTCGCGCGCGTCGCCGAGCGCGGCATCTCGATCGACATGGTCAACGTCAACGAGTCGGGCGTGTTCTTCATCGTCGACGATGAGCACGCCGACGCGATTCGGCCCGCGCTGGCCGACTTGAACATTGCGCTGCGCATGCGTCCGCACTGCGCGAAGATCTCGGTGGTCGGCGCAGGGATGCGGGGCACGTCCGGCGTGATCTTCCGGGTCGTGAAGGCCATCACCGACGCGGGCGTGGAGATCATCCACTCCACCGACTCCAACATCACGATCTCGATTCTCGTCCTGACGGATCAGGCGCAGACGGCCGAACAGGCGCTGCACGACGCGTTCCGTCTCGGCCGCGGAGCCGTCGCACGTTGAAGAACCTGGGCCGCATCCTCACCGCGACGATCACGCCGTACGACGCGAGCGGCGCCGTAAACGTCGCCGAAGCCGTTCGCATC
>JAQBPK010000331.1 GCA_028287565.1 Vulcanimicrobiota bacterium | reverse complement strand
TCGGGGCCGAGCGCGTCCCGGAGGCGCGACGCGAAGGCAGTAGCGGCCATAGGTGGTCAGCCGTACGGAGGGCGGCGGGACAGTTCCTGGAATCCGCCTGCTCGGTGTTCTTCTGGAAGAAGTGGACGAAGCGCAAGCCGTCCCCGCGGCCCGTGGTACGGGCGGCGATCACGGAACAGCAACGGCAGAGCTATCGCGCCGCCGTCGAGTTCCCGGTCGTCTACACGGTCGAGGACCGCGATGGAAGCCGCACCGCGGTCGCCAACGACCTGTCCGCCGGCGGCCTGCGCCTGATCGGCGACGAGGACTTCCCGCAAGACACGATGGTCGAGCTGCGCTTCACGCTGCCCAACGAGATGATCCAGAGCGTCCACGTCGAGAAAGAGATCATCGAGACGACCGCGCGCGGCAAGACGAAAAAGAAGGTCATGGTGCCGCCAGAGCCGTTCCACGAGATGCTGGTCCGCGCGAAAGTCGTGATCGCGTTCCTGAACGTCCGCCGCCACAAGTTCGCACACGGCGTGCAATTCGTGGACATCGACGAGCGAACGCAAGAAGAGATCCAGCGCTTCATCCACGTCTGGCAAATCCGCCTAATCCGCGAACGAGCACTCCTGCGCGGGGAGTAGCTCGCCCCGCGGGCTCCCTTCGGGCTCGACGTATTCAACGGAGCGGGTTCCTAGCGTAACGCAAATCCGGGGAGGCATACACATGGTCACGCACATCGGTCAGCGACAGATCAGAAAGCCAATGCTCAATGGGAATCAACTGGCCGGCTCTCACCCAAGCATCGTAGCCGCTCGCCATGATCAGAGAAGCGTCACGCAGCTGTTGCGAGCCCTGGTGGAGAAGGACGATCGTGTTGCGCCGTGAGCGATCGAGCCATGTGTCCAACTGAAAATTGATGACTGTGTCCCCCCATCCATATCCGGACATCACAATTCTATCGCATTGGCGAAGAAGTTCGCCGAAACGAAAATGGATGTCCGCGAATATGCCTCGCTGATAGGCTAGGGCCTTGTTGATGCCTGATAAAAATGAGGGCGTTAACGGTCCGGCAGTGAGCCGTTTACCCGCCCGATCCTGTGCCGTCGCCGGATCGCGCCCGAGCAAAGTCGCAGTCCGCGCCCTCCCAGCGTACTGAAACGAATACCAATCGACTGAGCCGTGGAGTTTGAACAGTCGTACGCGCGAATGCGCGGTTTCGTATACGCTGTCGTCGTGCCAGCGCACATCGCCATCGCGCTCTCCGAACCCGTCGATGAACGAAACGTCATTCGACGAAAGGAACTGCTCGACGAGCGTGTCGTGGTTCAGCGTGACGATATTCAGCTGCTCCATTTCGGGAGCAGTCGCCAATTCGAATAGCAGATCGAAACCTCGCGAATACGCGCGGTCGAGCTCTTCAGCAACAACTGACTCGATGAATGAACATGCCTTTCTTCCCAGCGACGCGAGGTCGCACAGCCGGGCATCAACGGTGGGACCGCGCAAGAGCGAGCCGGCCTTTCGTTCGATACACTCCATAAACGGCGTCGTCAGCGAATTGTCTGATAGCCCGATGTTCCAGAGGCTGATCTGCTGGCAGAGAAAAAAGAGGTCTTCATATGTAGAGCCACCAGCCCGGTAAATGGAACCGGACGCTTTGAATCCGTCGGCATCGGGATAGATGCCGACGCGCTTGATGTCGTGGGTGTCATATTCGTAGATGACGTTTAATAGGTTGCGCTCTCGCTCTCGGGCTTCATCGTCTGCATGAGAAGGCTCCAAGATCCTTTTTGTGAGCTCCGCCGCGAGCGGTAATCCTGAAGGCTTGGACACCCCTGCACCAACGAACAGGATCAATCTCACGCCGAGTTCCGCATATCAATACAGCAGATACTTCGTCCGGAGCGTCCTGAATGCGCGCAGGCCCGGTTGCCAGGATGTGATGATTGCGTCCGGGGATATGCCGTCGTCCAGGGCTACGCGCACTTTGTCGGTGCCCCAGTCGCGGTCGATGATCTTTTCGTGGCCCGGTGCGACGTGGTACTTGCCTTGGGCGCGGGCTGCGGCGAGGAACTCGATTGCGGTGCGCACGCTTGGGAACGTGTGCGGGTCCGTCACGTTTATCGTCACGCCGCGCAGCGTTTTGCCCGCCCAGAATCCTTTCGCCGGAACCCAGTCGACCGGCTCGAACTCCACGCCCGGGATCTTGCGCGTCGCGAGCGCGTCACGGAATGCCGCCGGGTCGTAGCCGTAGCCGCCGGCGTACTCGAACGGGCGCGTCGTGCCGATGCCGTTGTTCACGCCGCCTTCGTCTACGAGGCCGGTTGCGAGGTAGACCAACGTCGTGCGCGCGTAGGGCATGTTCGGCGACGTCGGGACCCACGTCAGCCCGGTGTCGGCCCACAGCATGTCGCGCGACCAGCCCTCCATCATCACGACCTTGAGCTCGCAGCCGATCTTGAAGTGGTCGTTGAAGAGCTCCGCCAGCTCCCCGACCGTCATGCCGTGCCGTTCGGGGATCGGGTACAGGCCGATGAACGACTTGAACTTCGGGTCGAGGACGGGGCCGTCGAGCGCGATTCCGCCGACCGGATTCGGCCGGTCGAGGATCCACACTTCCTTGCCGTATTGCGCCGCGGCTTCCATCACGTACGCCATCGTGGAGACGTACGTGTACGGGCGCGCGCCGACGTCCTGGATGTCGAATACGAGCACGTCGATGCCGTCGAGCATCTGCGCGGTCGGGTGGCGCGTCGAGCCGTACAGGCTGTGCACCGGCAGGCCGGTCTTCTCGTCCATCGATGAGCCGACCGTCGCGCCCGCTTCCACGACGCCGCGAATCCCGTGTTCCGGCCCGAACAGCGCCTTCACGTTGATCTGCCCGTTGCGGTGCACCGCATCGATCAGCGGTTCGCCCGTCGACAGCACGCCGCTCTGGTTGGTCACGATCCCGATGGTGCGGCCGCGCAGCGTCTGCCACGAGCTGCGCACGAACACGTCGTCACCGAGCACGACGCGGCTCTTGCGTGCAGCGCGCACCGCCGCCGGAGCGGCGAGCCCGGCGGCTGGAGCGGCGAGCCCGGCGGCCGGAGCCGCGAGCGCCGCTGCCGCAGACGCGAGCACGGCTGCGCTGCCGGCGAGAAATTCAGCCCGGTCCACGGTTAGACGAACTCCGGGTGCGCGCCGGCGGGGATCAGGTTCGCGGCGGCCGCGCGGGAGAAGAGGTCTTCCACTGCGGCCACCCCTTCCTTGCCCACGTCCTCGCTGTACTCGTTCACGTACAGGCCGATGTGCTTGCGCATCACGTCGTCGTCCATCTCGAACGCGTGCTCGCGCACGTAGCCGATGATCTCGCTCTCGCGCTCGCGCGCAAAGCGCAGGCTGCGCCGGATCGCTTCACCGATCGCGCGCGCGTCGGCGTCCGACACGTCGCGCCGCACGAGGATGGCGCCGAGCGGAATCGGGTTGCCGGTTTCGTGCTCCCACCAGTCGCCCAGATCGATCACTTCCTCCAGGCCCGCCTTTTGGTACGTGAAGCGCGACTCGTGGATGATCAGCCCCGCGGCGACCTGTTCGTTGGCGACCGCATCGACGATTTCGTCGAACCGCATCTCGACCGTCTTCGGCTCGCGCCCGAGCGCGAGGCGCAGCAGCGCGTACGCCGTGGTGGACCGCCCCGGGATCGCGAACGTCGCGTCCTCGGCGAAATCCGTCAGCAGCGGCGCGCGCGTGTCGACGCCCGGCCGCGCAACGACGAGCGGACCGCACCCGCGCCCGAGCGCACCGCCCGCGCGCAAGATGCGGTACTTGTCGAGCACCGGCGGGATCGCGCCGTAACTGACTTTCGTGAGCTCGAACCGCCCCGCGCGTGCGGCGCGGTTGAGCGCCTCGACGTCGTCGAGCACCACGTCCACCTGCGGCGCGCCGTCGAGCAAGCCGTTGGCGAGCGCCGCGAAGATGTACGTGTCGTTCGGGCAGGGCGAGTACGCGAGCGAATACCGCTTCGGTTGAATGTTCTGAGCCGTCATACCGAAAGAAGAACGTCCAAAAGGGCGTCGGCCGTCGCAACCGCGGCAGCCGCGCCGGCCCGGAAATCCCAGCCGTTCGACTCGCGCTCGCCGACGAGGTTGGACACGCCGCGAATCTCGATCGCCGGAACGCCCGCCAGCTGCGCCGCCCGCAGCACCGAGAAGCCTTCCATCGACTCGACGTCGGCGCGAAACCGGTGCGCGAGCACGAGCGCGCGCGCCGTGGTGCTGGTAACGATCGCCGACGTCACGCCGCGGCCCACGATCACCGGGATGAGCCCGTTGATGAACGGCCGCA
The DNA here is from genome assembly GCA_028287565.1 of Vulcanimicrobiota bacterium. Taxonomy (GTDB): domain Bacteria; phylum Vulcanimicrobiota; class Vulcanimicrobiia; order Vulcanimicrobiales; family Vulcanimicrobiaceae; genus Vulcanimicrobium. The sequence continues at coordinate 877 of JAQBPK010000331.1, read as the reverse complement.
GCAAGGTCTCGTCCGCTTCGACGGAGCGCACGAGCTGCAAGCCGCCCGGGAGCGGAAACGCCGTCCCGTCCTCGAGGCCGAGCTCCGCATAGTCGTCGCGTGAGCAGACGACGACGTCGCCGACGGTGCAGCGGTCGCGAAAACCGCCCGCGATTCCCGCGTTCACGACAGCGTCGTACTGCCGCGAAGCGAGCGCGCGCGCGGTGCCGACGGCCGCTTCGACCGGGCCGACGCCGACCGCGACGACGTCGACGCCGTCACGCGCGGGCAGTGCCGCGAGCTCCTGCGCTACGGCGCAGACGACGAGGATGCCGATTTTGGAACCAGGTGGCTGGCGACCCACAGCGGGCCGACGAGCAGGTGCAAGAGGTTGGTAAGAAACGCCGGCGACTTGCCTTCGTACGCGTGCCCGACGAACTGGAAGACCCACCCGACGACAAATGCGGCGATCGCGAACGGCCACGTGACGAACACCGCGATGACGTACAGCACCGCCAAGCCCACGATCGCGATGTACGTCGCGGCACGCGCCTCGCGCCCGAACGCGGCGGCGTAGTAGACCATGACGACGACCACCACCAGACTGGCCAGGCTGAACGCCGACCCCGTCAGCGTGACGAGCCGCAGCAGCGCGATGACCCCGAGCACGATGAGCGGGATGCCGATCTCGTGACAGATCAGATTGCGCCAGTCGCGGTGGTACGCGCCGTAGTCGGCGAGCAACGTGCCCGGGTTTGTCATGCGATCACCTCACGCCGATGAACTTGTGCGTCTGGAGCGAGAGCCGCAGGCGCCGCGGATCGCGCTTCGCGGCTTCGACCGCCAGCTCCACGTTCGACGGCTTGGTGCCTTCCGGCTGCAAGAACAGCGGCGTGCT
>JAQBPK010000330.1 GCA_028287565.1 Vulcanimicrobiota bacterium | reverse complement strand
CGCTGGTGCGTGCCGAGCCAGATGTAGCGGTTGCGCCGCGTTTCGAGCGTCGTCCCGAACCGCTCGGCGTGCTTGCGCCGCGTCGCGCTGTTCGCGCCGTCCGCGATGACGAGCACGTCGGCGCCGGCGAACTCCTCGTCGTTCGCCTCGGTCTCGAAGCGCAAGTCGACGCCCAGCGACGCGGCGCGTTCCTGCAGGATGCGGAGCAGCTTCTTGCGCGCGATCCCGGCAAAGCCCTGACCGCCGGCGCGCATGGTACGCCCGCGATAGTGGACGTCGATGTCGTCCCAATGCACGAAGCTCTCGACGATCCGCTCGTACGTGGCGGGATCGGCGGCGGCGATGTTCCCCAGCGTCTGGTCCGAGAAGACGACGCCCCAGCCGAACGTGTCCTCGGCCCGGTTGCGCTCGACGACCACGATCTCCGCGTCGGGCCGCGCGGCCTTCATGAGGATCGAGAAGAACAGACCTGCCGGTCCGCCGCCGATGCAGACGATTCGCACGGATGCCTCTGGGTCGAGAACTTGATGTTTCGATAGTTTACGTCTAAACTAACCGGACCGTCAAGCCGGGCGCTTCCGCGGCGCCAGGGCCGCACCCGGTTGCGGTGAAGCAGGTCGTACTCGGTCGTGCTTCCGTCTACGAAAGGGGCTCCGATGCTCACGTTTGCCCGCGCGTCACTCGCCGCGCTGTTGATGGTGTCCGTGGCGGGGTCGAGCGCGTTCGCCGCCGATCCCGCGCCGCTGAAGATCGGGATGATCACGACGCTCTCCACCGCGGGCGGCTATCTGGGCGAGGACATGCGCGATGGGTTCCAGCTCGCGATCGACGAGGAACACGGCAAGCTGGGCGGCGTTCCAGTGCAGGTGATCGTCGAGGACGACGGCCTCAAGCCCGCAAACGGCAAGCAGATCGCCGACAAGTTTCTGCTGCAGGACAAGATCCAGCTCTTCACCGGCATCATCTACTCGAACGTCGCGCTGGCCGTCGTCCCGAGCGTCGTTGAAGCCGGCGCGTTCTACGTAAGCCCCAACTCCGGGCCCTCGCAGCTCGCCGGCAGGGGCTGCAACAAGAACTTCTTCGTCGTGTCGTGGCAGAACGACACGCCGCACGAAGCGACGGGACAGTACGCGCAGTACCTGGGCATCAAGAAGATGGTGGTGGTCGCGCCGAACTACACCACCGGAAAGGATGCGATCGCGGGCTTCAAGCGCACGTATCACGGCCAAATCGCCGAAGAGATCTACACCGCGCTCGACCAGACCGACTATTCCGCGGAGCTCGCGCGCATCCGCGCCGCGAACGCCGACGGCATCTACTACTTCCTGCCCGGCGGTTTGGGGATCAACTTTCTCAAGCAGTTCACGCAAGCCGGGCTCAAGAAGAACATGAAAGTCGTGCTGCCGGAGTTCTCGCTCGAGAACCACGTGATCGGCGCGGTCGGCAACGACGCCGAGGAGCTGTACGGCACGGCGCACTGGCTCGAAGACCTGCCGTACGCGGCCAACAAGAAGTTCGTCACGGACTACCGTGCCAAGTACCACCGCGAGCCCACGCCGTATGCAAGCCAGGGCTACGACACGGCGAAGCTGATCGCCAGCGCGCTGCGCGCGGTGAACGGCGACATCTCCAAAGCGGACGCGTTCCGCGCGGCATTGCGCAAAGCCGACTTCAAGTCGACGCGCGGCGCGTTCAAGTTCGGGCCCAACCAGTACCCGGTGCAAGACTGGTACAGCATGAAAGTGGTGCGCGACCCTAAGACCAAGAAACTAGGCATCCGCGGCGTCGGCAAGATCATGCGCGACACCGGCGACGTCTATTCGGGCCAGTGTAAGCTGACCTGACCGTGTCGCTCGCGCTCGAGCAGGTTCTCAACGGCTTGCAGTTCGGCGCGATGATCTTTCTGATCGCCGCCGGGCTCACGCTCGTGTTCGGGATCATGGGCGTCATCAACCTCGCGCACGGATCGCTGTACATGCTCGGCGCGTTCGTCTCGGCCTCGGCGGCGGTGCACGGCGCGCCGTTCGCCGTCGCCGTCCTCGCCGGTGCGGCCGCCGCGGGACTTGCCGGTATCGTGATGGAGCTGGTGGTGATCCGCCGGCTCTACGGGCGCGACCATCTCGACCAAGTCCTCGCAACGTTCGCGCTGATCCTGATCGCGAACGACGGCGTGTCGGTCGTGTGGGGCAAGGTGCCGCTGCCGGTCGACGTGCCGAGCGCGCTTGCGGGGACCGTTTCGCTGGGCGGGTTCATCTATCCGGCGTACCGCCTGGTTCTGATCGCCGCAGGGCTACTCGCCGCGCTCGGCCTGTATCTGTTCATCGCGCGCACGCGCCTCGGGATGCTGATTCGCGCCGGCGCGACGCACCGCGAGACCGTTGCCGCGCTCGGCGTCGACATCGCGCAGCTCAACACGGTCGTGTTCGGACTGGGCGCGCTGCTGGCGGGCATTGCGGGCGCGCTGCTGGCGCCGATCCTCGCCGTGCAGGTCGGCATGGGCGAGCAAATTCTCATCCTCACGTTCGTCGCCATCGTGGTGGGCGGGCTCGGCTCGATCCGCGGCGCGTTCGTCGGCGCGCTGCTCGTGGGACTCGTCGACACGCTCGGCCGCGCGTACATCCCGGTGCTGCTCAAGCCGGTCGCGCGGCCGGAGATCGCGGACTCGCTCGGCGGCGGGCTTTCCGCGGTCGCGATCTACGTGCTGATGGCGGTGGTACTGATCTGGAAGCCGCGAGGACTGTTCCCTGCCGGCTCTCGTTAGGACGCGCCGCCGCGCGGCGATCCTGCTCGCAACGCTAGCTGTTCTCCTCGCGCTGCCGGCGCTCGCCGCGCTGCTGCACCAGCCGTTCTGGATCAGCTCCGTCACGCGCATCGTCATCCTCGCCCTCGCCGCGGTGAGCCTCGACCTCATCGTGGGCTACGGCGGGATGGTGAGCTTCGGCCACGCCGCGTACTTCGCCGTCGGCGGCTACACCGTCGCGGTCCTCGCGCAGCACGGCGTGGACTCAGCGCTGATTGCGTGGCCGATCGCGGTCGCGGTGTCGGCGGCGCTCGCCGCGGTGGTCGGCGCGCTGTCGCTCCGCACATCAGGCATCTTCTTCATCATGATCACGCTCGCGTTCGCGCAGATGGTCTTCTTCACGCTCATTGCGGTGAAGGCGTGGGGCGGCAACGACGGTCTTCCGCTCGGCGCGCGCAGCGTGCTTCCCGGGATCGACCTGCACGACGCGAACGTGCTCTACTACGTTTGCCTGGCACTGTTGGTCGCATTCACGGCGTTCGCGGCGCAGCTCGTCGAGTCGCGCTTCGGCATCGTGCTGCGCGGCGCGCGGCGCAGCGAGCGGCGCCTGCTGGCACTCGGGTTCCCGACGTTTCGCTACAAGCTCGTCGCGTTCGTCATCGCGGGCGCGGGCGCGAGCCTCGCGGGCGCGCTGTGGGCGGAGTACGCGCGCTTCGTCAGCCCCGACATGGCGTCGTGGTCGCGCTCGGGCGAGTTCCTCGTGATGGTGATCCTCGGCGGCATCGGCACGCTGGCCGGCGCGCTGTACGGTACGGCGGTCCTTGTCGGCCTGGAATCGCTATTGTCCGGATTCACGGAGCACTGGATGCTGCTGCTCGGCGCGATCTTGCTCGTGATCGTGCTGTTCGCGAAACACGGGCTGTACGGCTGGCTCGCAGGCTCGAACGATGGCTGACGCGGTGCTCGCCGTGCGCGGGCTGCGCAAAGCGTTCGGGGCGCTGGTCGTCAGCGACGATCTGAATCTCGATGTCCGTTTCGGAGAATGCCACGCGGTCATCGGGCCCAACGGCGCCGGCAAGACGACGCTGCTCGCGCAGCTAGCGGGCGAGCTCGCGCCGGACCATGGCGCGATCGCGTTCGGCGACCGCGATGTCACGCACCTGAGTCCGGACGCGCGGGCGCGTCTCGGTATCGCGCGGTCGTTTCAGATCACGACGATCGTGGACGATTTCACGGCCGAGGACAACGTAGCGCTGGCGGTGCAGGCGCGTGATGCGACGGCGATGCGATTCTGGAAATCCGCGTTTCGCGATACGTCGCTGCGCGAGCCGGCGCGCGCGGCGCTCGCGCGCGTCGGCCTGTCCACGCGTGCCGGCATGCGCGCGAGCGATCTCGCGCACGGCGAGCAGCGGCTGCTCGAGCTTGCGATCGCGCTCGCGCAAGAGCCGGCCGTGCTGCTGCTCGACGAGCCTATGGCGGGCCTCGGCCATGACGAGAGCCGCGCGATGATCGAGCTGTTGCGCGGCATCAAAGGCACGGTGGCGATGCTGCTGATCGAGCACGACATGAACGCGGTCGCGCAGCTTGCGGACCGCGTCACCGTACTCCTGTCCGGCCGCGTCATTGCAACGGGTGCATATGCGACAATCCGCGACGACGCCTTCGTTCGCGACGCCTACCTGGGCGACAGCGCATGACCGTGGCGCGAGGCATCCGATGAGCCGGTTGCTCGATGTCAACGCGATCGAGTCCGGGTACGGGCGCAGCCGCGTTCTCTTCGGCGTTACTCTGCACGTGGATGACGGCGAGAGCGTCGCGCTCGTGGGCCGCAACGGCATGGGAAAGACCACGACGATCCGCACCATCCTGGGCCTGTGCCGCGCGACCGCCGGACGCGTCACGTTCGCCGGCGACGACGTGACGCACCGCGCGCCGTACCGCATTGCGCGACACGGCATCGGCATCGTGCCCGAAGGCCGCCAAGTCTTTCCGGCGCTCACCGTGCGCGAAAATCTGATTGCGACCGCCGCGAACTACGGCGGTGCCGCATCACCATGGACGGTGCGCGACGTGTTCGATCTGTTTCCGCGCCTGGCCGAACGCGCGGCCGCGCTCGGCATCCAGCTCTCCGGCGGCGAGCAACAGATGCTCGCGATCGGCCGCGCGCTGATGCTCAACCCGCGCCTCATGATCCTCGACGAAGCGACTGAAGGCCTCGCTCCGATCGTGCGCGACGAGATCTGGTCAGTGCTGCGCCGCTTACGCGAACGCGGGCAATCCGTGCTGGTCGTCGACAAGCACCTGCCCGCGCTCGCGAAGCTCTGCGACCGCGCGATCGTGCTGGAGAAAGGACGCACCGTGTGGACCGGCGCACCGGCGGTTCTTGCCGCCGATACAGGGCTGCACGACCGCTACCTGAGCGTCTGACGATCGGGGGCGAGTTTACGCGTTCGGTATGAGTTTTTGACTTGCGCTTGGCGATTGTTCTCATGCCGCGAGCGGAATGAACGCTTCGTCCAGCGCGTCCACCACGTCGGTCGGCAGTATCGAAACGACGAGATGACGCGGCAAGAACCACGTCAGTCCCGCGATCGCTGCTTCGAACTCTTCTTCGTTCTCGAAGTCGTCGCGCGCGATGCGGAACACGAGCTGCTCGCGCGGCTCTTGATCGGGCGACACGAGCGCGAGCACGCCGGGCTGCGCGATGCCGAGCGTGCGCGTGAAGTACTCGTGCAGCAGCGGGCGCACGTACGGCGGCAGCATCATCTCGTCGGGCGCGAGGATCTCCATGCGCTGCGTCTCCTTGAGCACCGCGCGGAACGTCGGCGTCTCGGTCGGGACGACGCCGATGCGCGGAAACTCGTACCCGCCGAACGCGCGCCGCGTGACGAGATCGCCGCACGTGAACACCCACGCCGCCACTTCTTCCAGCGGCTCGATCGCGATGCCGAAACCGCGATCCGTCGCGAGATCGACGAGGTCCGACACCGCTATGTCGCCGTCCTCGCCTTCGTCGGGCAGGTCCAGCGCGTAGTACGGAAACCCGTCGGGTCCGAGGAACACGTGCGGCTCACGCTGCCGCAGGCGCGCCGTCTCGACAAGGTCGTAGAAGCGGTGGCGCCACTTCGCGCCGCGCTCGTCCTCCGCAACGGCAAGGTGCTCGCGCAGCGCGTCCGCGTCGGTCATGCTTCGTTGTTGCGCCGCTTCGCCATGCGGTCGAGCACGGTCAGGATGCTCGGCGCGAGCGGCGAGTGGCTGTCTTCGCCTTCGCGGCGCGTCCGCTGGTCTTCGGCCGGCGGCGGGAGCATGCGCGCAACGAGCGCCAAGATGCGGTTCGTCGTCTTCGGCATGAGCGCGTTCACGATCGGCGCGATCCGCGCGAGCGGCGTGATGGTCACGAAGCTCTCGCGGTGCGCGATCGCACGCACGATTCGCACCACCGCGTGGCGCGTCGAGCTCGATATCAGCGGGTTGCTGTCGGAGATCGCGAACCAGGCGTACTCCGCGCGCGTGCGTCCTTTGAACATCGCGTGGTCGGGCGAACCGGTGCGCATCAGGCCGGGGCACACGAGCGTCACGGTGATCCCGTCGTGTGCCACTTCGGCCGCGTACGCCTGCGAAAGCCCCACGAGCCCGAACTTGCCGGCCGAGTACGGCGCGAGGTGCGGCGTGCCGATGAGCCCGCCGATCGACGAGACGTTCACGATGCGCCCGTCTCGGCGCGCGCGCATCGACGGCAGAACCGCGCGCATCGTGTGCAGCGGACCGAACACGTGCGTCTCCACCGACTCGCGAAAATCGTCGAGCGACTGATCCCACACCGAGCCGACCTCGATCACGCCGGCATCGTTGACGAGCACGTCGACCGGACCGCTGTGCGCCTCGACGTGCGCGATCATCGCTTCGACGTCCTCACGGCTGCGCACGTCGCAGCGCACGCCGTCGACGGCGAGGCCGCCCTCCGCGAGGCGCTGGCGCGCGCGCTCCACCGTCTCCGCGTCACGGCCGGCGATCCACACACGGGCGCCGCCGCGCGCGAGATCCTCCGCGAGCGCGAAGCCCAAACCGCGCGAGCCGCCGGTGATGAGCACGACGCGGTCGCGCAAACGTTCGCGATCGGACACGTGCGCGCGCCGCGATGCCAGCGCGGCTGCTGCCGCGACGGCGGCCGCGCCCAGGGCGAACGATGCGATTCGGCGAGAGCGTCCCATGGACGCTATCCTACCCGGATCAGCCCGCGATTGCGTTGCGCCCCGCGGCCTTGGCCTGGTAGCAAGCTGCGTCGGCCTCAGCGAGCGCCTGCGGCCCGCCCGTCGTGTCCGCTTCGATCGGGGCGAGCCCGATCGAGACGCCGACGTCGAGCACCTGGCCGTG
>JAQBPK010000314.1 GCA_028287565.1 Vulcanimicrobiota bacterium | reverse complement strand
GAGCCGCAGCAAGCAGGCGGCGTAGCGGCGAGGCCCCGTCTCGGCGGCGGCGCGCTCGTCGCTGGCGAGCTCGCGCTCGAGGTCGAGGGCGCGGCCGAGGACCCACAGGCCCGGCAGCCACCAGCAGGCGCGCGTGACGGCGCTCTGGATCGCCTTGGCCCAGTCGTCGCCGCGCGCGAGGTGCGCGCACTCGTGCGCGACGACGGCGTCGTACTCGCCGTCGTCCACCCGCGCGCGGAAACCTTCGGGCAGCACGACGGCCGGGTGCAAGTAGCCGATGGCGGTGGGCGTCGAGACGGTCCGCGACGTGCCGATCAGCGCGCCGCGAACCGGAACACGCCCGAGCGGGGCGGCGCGACGCTTCACTCGGCGCAGCTTCACGACGTCGAAGACCAGCTCGAACAGCAGCGCGCCGCCGATCGCCGCGGCGACGGCAAGCACCGGGCCGGCGAACGGCGCGAAGAGGCTCGCGACGGCGGGCGCGGAGGCGGCGAGGCCGGAGGGCGCGGTGCGCAGCGAGGCGGCGGCCAGCGCGAGCGGCCCGACCACGGCGGCCAGGACGAAGGCGGCCGCGACGATGCGGTACCGGACGGCGGCGCGGGGGAACGGGCGCGCCGCGATGAGCGCGCCCGCGGCGAGCGGGAGGCTGGCGAGAATCGCGGCGAGCGCCGCGACGACGGCGGCCGAGGCGCTCAGCCCCGGTCCTCAAGGAGCGTGCGCAGGCGGCGCTCCTCCTCGGCATTGAGCCGCTCGGAGTCGAGCAGGTTGAGCATCAGCGCGCGCGGCGAGCCGTCGAAGAACGTCGCCAGGACGTTCTCGACCACGCTTCGCCGGGCGGCGTCGCGCTCGACGCGCGGCTTGTAGACGTTCGCCTTGCCGCGGACCGTGTGCCGCACGTAGCCCTTGCGCTCGAGGATCGTGAGCGTCGAGAGCACGGTCGTGTACGCGATCGGGCGGTCTTCGAGGCGCGCGTGAACGTCGGCCACGGTAGCACTGCCGAGGTCCCAGAGGATGTTCATGAGGCGGTACTCCGCCTCGGTAAGGGTCGGCGTAGGGCGCCTGGCCATGCCCCCCTCTACGACGCCGACTACGGATTCTCCGCGAGGTTTTTGCAAAAGTTCCCGCCAGGCGAACAGGCGGAAAAAGCCTGCTTCCTTAGCGAATCTTTGCTGGGCGAAGGGAGCAAGCACGCGCTCTCGCGAACGTTGCGAAACAAAGCGCGGGAGCACAGTATCCATGTCATACGCCACGCCGGCAAGGCGCACTTCATACGCGGTTGATCAACTACATGAGCGTACGGCTTGCGCGAAATACCCTAGCAAACGAGCTTCTCGGCCGTAGAGAACGCGTCCGTCCGTTCTCGATGCTGACTGCACCGTTCTCTCCGGCACCATCGCGCAACGTGGTCGGCGTCGGCGTCGGCGTCGACGGCGGTGAACTCGTGCTCGACATCTACGTTGTCCGGAAATTTCCGCAAGAGCAGATTTCCGAAGGCGAGCGGCTGCCGACCGAGATCGAAAATCATCGCACGCGAGTTCGCCAGTCAGACTTCTTCCGACCGCTCAGCGCGACAGCGGGATTCCCTCCAAGTGCGGTTCTGCGCCCGGTTATGCCCGGCATCAGCATCGGGCCGCTTTCGGTAAGAACTGCGGGAACGTTGGGCGCCATCGTCACGGACGGAGAACATTTTTACGTACTCAGCAACAATCATGTTCTTGCAGGCGTGAACTCTGTGGCTGTCGGTACGCCGATTCTTCAGCCTGGTCTCTATGACGGAGGAACGTCGCGGGATGCGATTGCAAAGCTCGCAAGGTTCGTTCCGTTGACGCCTGGACCCGACATGTTGGTGGACTGCGCCGTCGCGGAGATCGACGTGGACACTCAGTGGTCGAACTCCGCCGACGGTGGGCAACGGATCAGCGATGCCGGCGAGCCTGCGCTCGAGATGGAAGTCGAGAAGTTCGGAAGGACGACGGGGCACACCGTCGGCACAATCACAAGCGTCGCCTTCGGCGTCGGTGTGCCATACGAAGACCCGGCGGGGCAGACGATAGAAGTCAATTTCGCGGAGCAAGTCACAATCACGACTTCCGACGGCTCGCCGTTCAGCAGCCCCGGAGACTCAGGCTCGGTTGTCCTCCAGCGCGGAACAGGGACGGCCGTCGCTCTCGTTACGGCCGGCACCGGCACCTACACCATGGCAAATCCGATTCGCCGCGTGCTTTACGAACTCGGCGAGCTAGACTTTGCATGACAGGCGAATCCCGATATAATATCGGAAGACCGGGTACGAGCGACTCAAGTGGGTGGCGTGACGGCCGAAAACGAAGAAAGCGTGGTGAGTCCAACGAGTGAGAGCAAGGCTTACGAGCTTAACGAGCGGATCGGGCCGAAGCTTCGCAAGCACCCTGGCGTTGCCGGTGTCGGCGTCGGACGCGATCCGAAGGCGGGGTATTACCTATCGGTTCACCTCGTGAACGAAGCTGCGAAGATCGGGCTTCCGGAGCAAATTGAAGGAACGCCGGTGAAATACGAAGTCACCGGTGAGTACCGACCGCTCAAAGTAGGACTCGGATAGAAGGGACGTCGCAAGCCGTCCCTTCGTCACGTTGAAGCGCCCTCATCGCGCAAGCCACGCATCGACCCGGCGCTCCAGCACGTCCAGCGGCAGCGCACCCTGCTCCAGGACGATCTCGTGAAAGTCGCGCAGGTCGAACCGGGCGCCCAGCCGCGCCTGTGCGCGGTCGCGCAGCTCCCGGATCTTCAGCTGGCCGATCTTGTATGCTAAAGCCTGGCCGGGATTGGTGATGTAGCGGTCGACCTCGTTCGTGACGTCGAACGGCGTCTTCGCGGCGTTCGCGAGGAAATAGTCGATCGCGCGCTGCCGCGACCAGCCCTGTGCGTGCATCCCGGTGTCGACGACGAGCCGCACCGCGCGCCACATCTCGTACGTGAGCGCGCCGAAGCGCGACTTCGGATCGTCGTACAACCCGAGGTCGTCGCCGAGCGACTCGGCGTACAAGCCCCAACCTTCGACGAACGCGGTGTACGCGAGCGTCGCGCGGCGGAAGTCGGGCAGCCCGTGCAACTCTTGCGCGAGCGCGATCTGCAAGTGGTGGCCGGGCACCGACTCGTGCAGCGAGAGCACCATCATCTCGTACACCGGTCGCTGCTCGGGCTTGTAGAGGTTCACGTAATACGAGCCCGCGCGCGAGCCGTCGAGCGCGCCCGGCCAGTAATATGCGGTCGTCGTGTCCGGGGCGAGCGCGCCGGGGATCGGCACGACGCCGTACGGCAGGCGCGGCAGCGTTTTGAACGCTTTGACCAGCTCGGGATCGATGCGCTTGGCGATCGCGCGGTATGCGTTGAGAAGATCGTGCGCGCTCGCGTAGTAGTTCGCCGGATCGGCACGCATCTGCGCGATCACGTCGGTCAGCGAGCCGCGATAGCCCGTTTGCGGCGCGAGCTTTTCCATCGCGGTGCGCACGCGCGCCACCTCGCGCAAACCCAGCTCGTGAATGGCCGACGGCGTCATATCGGTGGTCGTGAAGGTGCGCGCGAAGTAGGCGTACAGCGCGTCGCCGCCCGGCACGTGCGCGAGCCCGACCTCTTGCGGCGCGGCCGGCAGATAAACATTCGCGACGAAGGCGCGCAGCTCGCGCAGCGCGGGGTTCACGCGGTTGGCGATCGCGTCGCGCGCGCGCTCGCGCAAGCGCGCCGCGTCCGCGGCGGGGACCGTTGCGGGGATGCGCGTCAGCGGCTCGTAGAACGGCGAGCGCTCGGGATCGGTGACGAGCCGGTCGAGCTGCGGCGGGACGCGCTGCATCGACACGCGCGGCCAGAGCATGTGCCGCGCGACCGCTTCGCGCAGCAGCGCGATGGTGTCGGCGACGGCGCGCGGGTACGCGTCCAGCCGGCGCTGCCAGTTCTCATAGTCACCGGTGTTGGCGAAGCGCAATTGGTCGGCGTACTGCGCATAGGTCTGCACGCCGCTGCGCTGGTCGATCGCGAACAGCTGCGTGTTCAGCTCGTCGCCGCGCAGCGCGTCGCGCAATTGTCCGGCGTAGAGGTCGTAGTTGAGCCGGGCCGGCTCGCTCAGACGGTCGCGGCCGATCCGTTCCATGCGCGCGAGGACGTCGCGCTGGTGCGCGGCCTCGTCCGCCAGCGCCCCTTGCGACTGGTCGTCCCACCGGTCGTCGCCGGCCCGGTCTCCGGCCAGCGATGCCGCGATCGGGTGGCGGCGGTGGAAGTCGGTCCAGTCGGCGGCGAGCAGCGCGTCGAGCGCCGCGTCGGTGGGATTCGCCGCGGCTGCGCGCACGGCGTTCGGGGTGGCGGCGTCGGTCGGCGTGGCGGCGGCTCCCTCGGTCAGCACGATCGCACCGCATGCGAGCGACGCGCTCTTGAGCAGGTCGGCGCGGTTCATCCGCGGCGGTGTTCCCGAGCACCGAACCGCTGCCTGCAACGGCAGGTCGCATCGCCCGGGCAGGGTGTATGATCCAAAGGATGCTCAAGGTAGCCGCCTCTTTCGTCGCCGCCGCCGTCGTCGCCGTGGCGGCCGGCGCAATCGCCGCACCGGCCCCCAAACCGACCGAGGCGCCGTTCGTGCTCGGCACGTTCCAGCCGGTTCCGCCGGCCGGTTCGGTGCCGCTGCCCAACATCGGGCGCACGCGGTCGGTGTCGGCGGGCTGCGCGGCGATGCGCGATCTGGTGATTCCGTCGTTCGCCGCGGCGCTGCGCGCCGACAAGAAGTTCGCCGAGACGCGCAAGCGGCTGCCGAACTACGGCGAGATATCCGCCGATCCGCTGCACAAGGACGACGCGTTTCGCGAATCGATCCTGCACCAGCTCGGACGCGACGCGTCGACGCTGATGGAAGAGGCGCTCGTGATGAACCGCGCGCTCGGCGATCCGCGCATCTCCGCCGACAACAAGGACCCGCAGGTCGTCGCTCAGCGCCGCGGGCTTCAAGAGCTGTACGTGGCGCAGGTGACGCGGGCGAACCTGCTCAACGAGTTCGTGATGCGCGAGCAGATGGCGGTATCGCGGCGCGGTCTAGAGGACAACGGCGCATTCGCCTCGCGGCAATCGGTGAACTCGCGCACGGCGCCGATCCCCGACATGCCGGTCCCTGCGCTCACCGCGCCGCCGTACATGCCGCTGCGCTCGGGGATGTCGATGGCCGACCGCAACTCGCTCGACGACTGGGGCAATTCGCTGTCGGTGTACGTGCGCAAGAGCGAGAACGAGGCCGCGAAGACGTTCTATCCGATCGCGCGGAGCTGCCGCTGACGATGCGCGCGGCGGCGGCGATGGCGGTTCTGTTCGCGCTGGCGGCATCTCCCGCACCGGCGCCGTTGCCGTCCGCCGGCGCTGAACCGCCGGCGGTCGCGGCGCCGCCGGGCGCCCCGCTGCCCGAGATCGGGCGCACGCGCGCGACCTCACCGGCCTGCGCGGCGATGCGCGATATCGTGGTGCCGGCATTCGCGGCCGCGCGCCGTGCCGATATGCGGTTCGAAGACACGCGCAAACGCCTCGTGCGCTACGCGACGTTCGCGTCGGACAACGGCACGCACATCGGCGCCCGCCGGGACGTCGACGACGGCGCCGTGTTTCGCGAAGGCGAGCTCGCGCGGCTCGACACGGACGCTTCGCGCCTGCTCCAGGAAGCGCAGACGATCAGAAAGCTCATGGAGGACCCGCGCCTCGCGCCGGACTCGAAAGACCCGCTCGTCCAGGCGGAGCGCGCGCAGCTCGGGCAGGTCTACGACCAGCAGCAGAGGCGCGCCGCGCTGCTCGCAGAGTTCGTGCAGCGCGAGAGCATGTCGGCGAACAAGAACCTCGTCGGCATGGGCAACGACCGCGGCATCGCGTCGCGCGACGGAAAGTTCGCCAAGGATCCGGACCCGACGCCGCAGTCCGCGCCGCCGCCGCCGAGCGCCGCGCCGGGAATGCCGGCGCTCAGCGGCTTCGACGTCGCCGACCGCAGCCGGCTGGGCGAGTGGGGCGACCGCGCGGCACTTGCCGTTCGCGCGTCCGAGAACCAGGCCGCCAAAGCGTTCCTGGGGATCGCGAAGGCCTGCTCCTAGCCGAGCGGCTTACGCCGGGCGCCACCGCAGGTCGGGCTGGCGCGCCGCGCGCGTCTCGTCGATGCGCCCGACCGCCGTGTTCACCGGCGCTTCGAGGACTTTTTCCGGGTCTGACTTTGCGGTCGCGATGATGTCGCGGAAGTCCGCGATGAACTGGTCGAGCGTCTCCTTCGACTCAGTCTCGGTCGGCTCGATCATCATGCACTCGGGCACGATCAGCGGGAAGTACACCGTGGGCGCGTGGTAGCCGCGGTCGAGCAGCGCCTTCGCGATGTCGAGCGCGCGCACGCCGGTGTCGCGCTTGAGCGACTGCGCCGACGCGACGAACTCGTGGCGGTTGATCTCGTCGTACGGCACGTCGATCACGTCGCGGATCGAGGCGCGGATGTAGTTCGCGTTGAGCACCGCCAGCTTCGAGACGGTGGTCAGCCCCTCGCCGCCGTTGGCGTAGGTGTACGCTAGCGCGCGGATCATGTGCGCGAAGTTCGACCAGAACGAGCGCATCGGGCCGATGGAGTCCGGCCGCTCGAAATCCAGCGCGAACGTGAGGTCGGCGCTCTCGCGCCAGCCGCTCGCGTCGACGTCTTTGCCGTCCGCATCGTACGCGCGCACGACCGGCGTCGGCAAGAACTCCACCAAGTGCGGAGCGACGCCGACCGGGCCCGCGCCCGCACCGCCGCCGCCGTGCGGGATGGTGAACGTCTTGTGCAGGTTGAGGTGCATGAGGTCGAACCCCATGTCGCCCGGGCGCGTGTTGCCCATGAGCGCGTTCGCGTTCGCGCCGTCGTAGTACATGAGGCCGCCCGCCTCGTGCACGACGTCGGCGACGTCGTGGATGCGCGGCTCGAACAGGCCGAGCGTGTTGGGGTTGGTCATCATGCAGACCGCGGTGTCGGGCCCGACGACCTTGCGCATCTCGTCGGGATCGACGCGGCCCTGCGCGTCCGATTTCAGCGACAGCACCTTGAAGCCGACCATCGCGGCCGACGCGGGGTTCGTGCCGTGCGCGGTGTCCGGAACGATCACGACGTTGCGCTGCGGCTCGCCCTTTTTCTTGAAGTACGCTTTTGCGATGAGCAGCGCGGCGAGCTCGGCGTGCGCGCCGGCGGCGGGGTTGAGCGAGAACGCCGCCATGCCGAACAGCGACGCGAGCGCGCGCTCGAGCTCCCACATCACCGCCAGCGCGCCTTGTGAGGCGTGGTCGGGCGCGAACGGGTGCAGGTCGCGCAGCGCGGGCACGTTCGCCATCGCGTCGTTGATGCGCGGGTTGTACTTCATCGTGCACGATCCGAGCGGATAGAACGCCGTGTCGATGCCGAACGTCTTCTGCGACAGGCGCGTGAAGTGGCGCACGACGTCGAGCTCGCTGTTGTCCGGCAGCGGCAGGTCGTCGCGCAGCACGTCCTTCGGCAGCAGCGTGTCGAGCGCGACGCCGCCGGGCAGGTAGCAGTTCGCCCGCCCGTCCTGGCCGGTTTCAAAGATCAGCGGCGTATCAAACGCTTGCAGCGGCACGAACGGGGATCTCCGAGAGCGCGGTGACGAGGCGGTCGACGTCGGCGCTCGACGTGAGCTCGGTCGCCGTCATGAGGATGCAGTCCTCGAGCTCCGGATAGAACCGGCCGAGGTCGACGCCGCCGAGGATCTGTTTTTCTTCGAGCGTCGCGAGCACGGCCGCGGCGCGGCCCGGCACGCGGATGACGACCTCGTTGAACGTCGGCGTGCCGGCGAACCGCGCGGCGACCCCGGGCAGCCCCGCGACCTTGTCGCGCAGCTCGTTGCTGCGCGCGACGTTGAGCGCGGCGCAGTCGCGCAGGCCGGTCTTGCCCATCGCCGCGAGGTACACCGTCGCGCACAACGCGCAGTGCGCCTGGTTGGTGCAGATGTTCGACGTCGCTTTCTCGCGGCGGATGTGCTGCTCGCGCGCCTGCAGCGTCAGCACGTACGCCGGTTTGCCCGCACTGTCGATGGACTTGCCGACGAGGCGCCCCGGGATGCGGCGCAGGTGCGCGGTCGTCGCGGCGATGAAGCCGACGTGCGGCCCGCCGTACGCGACGGCGTTCCCGAACGACTGCGCCTCGCCGGCGCAGATCTCGGCGCCCCACGACGCCGGCGCCGACAGCGCGGCGAGCGACATCGCCTCGGCGACGACGCCGATGACGACCGTCTTCGTCGCCTTGATCGCGTCGGCGATACCTGCGGGCAGCGCATCGACGGCGCCGAAGAAATTCGGCGACTGCACGACGACCGCGGCGTAGCGCTGATCGGCGAGCGCGGCGTCGAGCGACGACAGATCGGTGCGCCCGTCGGCGCCGTACGGCAGCTCGTGGACGTCGAGCTCCAGCCCTTCGGCGTACGTGCGCAGCACCGCGCGGTAGTTCGGGTGCACGGCGCTCGACACGAGCACGCCTTTGCGGCCGGTCGCGTTGACCGCCATGATGACGGCTTCGGCGAGCGCAGTGGCGCCGTCGTACACCGACGCGTTCGCGACGTCCAGCCCCGTGAGCAGCGCGATGTACGTTTGCCACTCGTAGATCGCCTGAAGGTACCCCTGCGAGACCTCGGCTTGATACGGCGTGTACGAGGTCAGGAACTCACCGCGCATCGCGATCGCGCCGACGACCGGCGGGATGTAGTGCCGGTACGCACCCGCGCCCAGAAACGACGTATAGCTGCCCGCGGTCGTGCGCGCAGCATGGCGCGCGAAGCGTTCGGCGATCTCGATCTCGCTGAGCTGAGGCGTGACTTCGACGGGGTGGCGCAGCGCGACGGCGTCGGGGACGCGGACGAGATCGTCCAGCGAATCGACGCCGATGACGCGCAGCATCGCCTCGATGTCGCGATCGGTATGCGGCGT
>JAQBPK010000305.1 GCA_028287565.1 Vulcanimicrobiota bacterium | reverse complement strand
GCCGGCTACGCGCCGGAGATGGCGTACTTCGAGTGCCTGCACGAGATGAAGCTCATCGTCGACTTGATGTACGAGCGCGGCATCGAAGGCATGCGCAACGCGATCAGCAACACCGCCAAGTACGGCGACTACACGCGCGGCGAGCGGATCGTCAACGAGTCGACGCGCGCGGAGATGCGCAAGATCCTCGGCGAGATCCAGAGCGGTGCGTTCGCGCAGGAGTGGGTCGCCGAGCACGCCTCGGGCAAGCCGTCGTTCCGCGCCTTTCGCGAGAAGGCCGCCGGCCACGAGATCGAGCACGTCGGCACGGAGCTGCGCGGGCTGATGCCGTGGCTCAACGGCGGGCAGACGGCGGCCGAAGCGGACGACGGCCTCCGCTTCAGGGTGCTGTAGTACCGTGAACGGCGCGCAGGCCGTCGTCGCGGCGCTCGCCCGCGAGGGGGTCGAGACGATCTTCGGCTATCCCGGCGGTGCGATCATGCCGCTCTACGATGCTCTCTTCGAGCATCCGGTGCGGCACGTTCTCGTGCGCCACGAGGCGGCGGCCGCGTTCGCCGCGAGCGGCTACGCGCGCACGTCCGGACGCGTCGGCGTGTGCTGCGCGACGTCGGGACCCGGCGCGACGAATCTGGTCACCGGCCTGCTCGACGCGATGATGGACAGCGTGCCCGTCGTGGCGATCACCGGCCAAGTTCGCAGCGAGCTGATGGGCACGGACGGCTTCCAGGAAGCCGACGTCTGCGCGATCACCCAACCGATCACCAAGCGCAACATGATCGTCGCGAACGCGAACGACATCGCCCGAACGATCGCCGAAGCGTTCGCGCTCGCACGGCGGGGACGGCCCGGGCCGGTGCTGATCGACATCCCGAACGACGTGCTCAAAGCAGCCGTCAAAGACGTCACCGACCCGCCGGTCAAGCCGTTCGCGCGGGAAGGTGCCGGGCCGCGGGCGTCCGATGCCGCGGTCAGCGACGCCGTCGCGCGGATTCGTTCCGCGCGGCGGCCCGTCGCGATCATCGGCGGCGGCGTGCGCGCGGGCTCGGTGGACCTCTATCGCATGTTCACGGCGATGCTCGGGCTGCCGCACGCCGCGACGATCAACGCGCTCGGCGCAGCGGCGCCCGGCGATCCCAGCTATCTCGGCATGCTCGGCATGCACGGCCTCAAGGCCGCGAACAAAGCGGTCCAGCGCGCCGACTTGATCGTCGCGCTCGGGATGCGGTTCGACGACCGCGTCACCGGCAAACCGGACCGTTTCGCGCGCGAGGCGACGGTGATCCACGCCGACATCGACGCGACCGAGTTCAACAAGATCATCGGCGCGGACGTGTCGCTCCACGGCGACCTGCGCGACACGCTGCGCGCGCTGATCGACGAGCTCGCGCAAGGACACGTCCCGCGCTTCGACGACTGGGCCGCCGAGGCGCGGCTGCTGGGCGGTCCGCTGCCGAGCGACCGCGTCGACGGCAAGGTGCTCTCGGCGACGGACGTGCTCGACCGCGTGTTCGCGGCACTGCCGCCCGACGCGATCGTCACCACCGACGTCGGCCAGCACCAGATGTGGTCGGCGCAGCGCGCACGGCCCGCCGATCCGCGCAAGTACGCGACGTCGGCGGGATTGGGCGCGATGGGCTTCGGCTTCCCGGCGGCGATCGGCGCGCAGTTCGCGCACCCGGCCACACCCGTGTTCGCGGTCGTCGGCGACGGCGGCTTTCAGATGTGCCTGCCGGAGCTCGCGACGCTGCGGCGCTACAACGTGCCCGTCAAGATCGTGCTGATCGACAACCAGAACCTCGGCATGGTGCGGCAGTGGCAAGAGCTCTTCTTCTCCGAGCGCTACTCCGCGACGAACCTCGCCGACAACCCCGACTTCGCCGCGATCGCGCGCGCGTACGGGATCGACGCGTACGTGCTCGACTCGCCGGCGGGCGCGGACGACGTCATCGCGCGCTTCGTCAACTCGCGCGGGCCCGCGCTGTTGCACTGCGCGTGCCATCCCACCGAAAACGTGTGGCCGATGATCCCCGCCGGCATGACGGTGGACGATCTGATGGAGGCGCGGGCGTGACCTGCGACCTGACGCTGCGCGACGTGCGCTCCGTGGCGCGCATCGTGAACCTCGCGCACCGCTTCAACTGCCGCATCACGCACGTGCAAGCGGCGGTCGGCGAGCTCGAGACGAGCGCGCGCTTCGCGTTCGACGGACCACCGGTCGCACTGACGCGCCTGCGCGCGCAGATCGACCGCATCATCGCATACGAAAGCGTGGCATGAACACCGACCGCTACCGACCCTTTCCGCAGGTTCCGCTGCTGGCGCGGCGCTGGCCCAGCCGCCGCATCGAGCGCGCGCCGCTGTGGTGCAGCGTCGACCTGCGCGACGGCAATCAGGCGCTGATCGAGCCGATGGGCCCCGACCGCAAGCACCGCATGTTCGATCTGCTCGTGCGGCTGGGCTTCAAGGAGATCGAGGTCGGCTTCCCGTCCGCCTCGCAGCCGGACTTCGACTTCGTGCGCGAGCTCGTCGAGCAGCGCCGTATCCCGAGCGACGTCACGATCCAGGTGCTCACGCAGGCGCGCGAAGATCTGATCGACCGCACGTTCGAGGCGATCGACGGCGCGCCGTGCGCGATCGTGCACGTCTACAACGCGACGTCGCCGCTGTTCCGGCGCGTCGTGTTCGGCCTCGACCGTGACGGCGTCATCGACGTCGCGGTAAGCGCCGTGAAGCACATCCAGGCACGGGCGCGCGAGATTGCGGAACGCACGCGCGTCCGGCTGGAATATTCGCCCGAGACGTTCTCCGCGACCGAGCTCGACTTCACCAAGGAGATCTGCGAGGCGGTCATGGACGCGTGGGGGCCGACCCCGGACGATCCGATCGTGCTCAACCTGCCCGCCACGGTGGAAGTGTCGACACCGAACGTGTACGCCGACCAGATCGAGTGGATCGACCGCAATCTGCGCGACCGCGCGTCGGTCGTGCTGAGCGTGCACCCGCACAACGACCGCGGCACCGCGGTCGCGGCGGCGGAGCTCGCGGTGATGGCGGGTGCGGACCGCGTCGAGGGGACGCTGTTCGGCAACGGCGAGCGCACGGGCAACGTCGACCTCGTCACGCTCGCGCTCAACCTCTACGCGCAAGGCGTCGACCCGAAGCTCGACCTCTCGGACATCCCCGAGATCGTGCGCATCGTCGAGGAGTGCAACCGCCTGCCGGTGCACCAGCGGCATCCGTACGGCGGCGAGCTGGTGTTCACCGCGTTCTCCGGCTCGCATCAGGACGCGATCAAGAAAGGCTTCGCGGCGCTCGCGCAAACCGACGGCTCGCACTGGGAGGTGCCGTATCTGGCGATCGACCCGAAGGACATCGGGCGCACGTACGACGCGGTCGTGCGCGTGAACAGCCAGTCCGGCAAAGGCGGCGTCGCGTATATCCTGGGCGCCGAGCACGGGCTCGATCTGCCGCGCGGCCTGCAAGTCGATTTCAGCCGCGTGATCCAGGCGCGCGCCGAGGCATCGGGCGGTGAGATCTCGCCGGACGAGATCCGCGACGCGTTCGAGACCGCGTACGTTCGGCCGGGCCGGCTGCGGCTCGCCGAGTACCAGACCACGAACGACGGCGTCGCCGGAACGCCGTGCACCATTGACGCGGTGCTAACGGACGGCGTCATGTCGCGCACGGTCTACGGCGACGGCACCGGGCCCATCGACGCGTTCGTGGACGGCCTGCAGCGCGCGTTCGGGATCGGCGTGCACGTGCGCGACTTCCACGAGCACGCGCTGCGCGCGGGCGAGGACGCTTCGGCGGTCGCATACGTCGAGCTAGCGGTCGACGGGGACGTCCGCTGGGGAGTCGGAATCGATCCCAACATCGTCACCTCCTCGCTCGCCGCGATCGTGAGCGCGGTGGGCCGCACGGTCACTACCCTGGAACCCGCCCGTAAGGACACCCCACATGCCGCGCTCGCTGTTTGACAAAGTCTGGGACGCTCACGTCGTCGAGGAGCTGCCGGGCGGCAACGCGCTGGTGTTCATGGACCTGGTCGTCGCGCACGAGATCACCACGCCGCCGGGCGCGATCGCGATCGAGAAAGAGTTCGCCGACCGCCTGTACGACGCGCGGCGCATCGTGGCGATGATCGACCACGTCGCGCCGGCGAAGGACTCCGCGACCGCGCTGCAAGGGCACACCGTGCGCACGTGGGCAAAGCGGCAGGGGATACGCTTCCACGACATCGGCGACAACGGCATCTGCCACGTGATCGTGCCCGAGCGCGGCTACGTCACGCCGGGGATGACGGTGTGCTGCGGCGACAGCCACACGTGCACGCTCGGCGCGTTCGGCGCGTTTGCGCTCGGCATCGGCACGACCGCGCAAGCGGGCGCGATGCTCGCCGGCTGTTTGATCCTGCAGCGGCCGAAGGTGATGCGGGTGGAAGTCACCGGCCAATTGCAAGGCGATGCGACCGCGAAGGACCTTGCGCTCACGGTGATCGCGACGATCGGTTTCCGCGGCGGCACGGGCTACGTGCTGGAGTACACGGGCTCCGCGATTCGCGCGCTGACGATGGAGCAGCGGATGACGCTGTGCAACATGGCGATCGAAGCGGGCGCGACAACGGGACTCATCGCATCCGACGCAACGACCGAGGCGTATCTCGCGGCGACGCCGGGTGCGCCGACGGGCTGGACGGCGCTCGCGGCGGACGAGGACGCGGAGTACGCGGCGACGGTGACGATCGACGGCAGCGCGGTCGGGCCGATGGTGTCGTGGGGCACGAATCCCGGCGAGTGCGCGCCGATCGGCGGCGCGGTTCCGGCCGATGCGCCGGCCGAGTCGCTGGCGTACATGGATCTGCGACCGGGTCAGGCGATGCGCAGCATCGCGGTCGATCAGGCGTTCATCGGCTCGTGCACCAACGCGCGCATCAGCGATCTGCGCGCGGCCGCGGAGGTGCTGCGCGGGCAGCGCGTCACCGTGCCGACCATCATCACGCCCGGATCGCAAGCCGTTCGCCGCCAAGCGGAGCGCGAGGGGTTGCACGACATCTTCCAAGACGCGGGCGCGTTGTGGACGCACTCGTCGTGCGGGCCGTG
>JAQBPK010000294.1 GCA_028287565.1 Vulcanimicrobiota bacterium | reverse complement strand
CTACCCGTCGTTGTTCGACGGCCGCGTCAAGACGCTGCACCCCAACGTGTTCGGGGGCATTCTCAAAGACCGCGACAGCGCCGCGCACCGGGCGGAAGCGCACGAGCACCGCATTCCGACGATCTCGACGGTCGTCGCGAACTTGTACCCGTTCGAGGCCACGGTCGCGAACGAGACCGCGACGCTGCAGGAGGCCGTCGAGCAGATCGACATCGGCGGCGTGTCGCTGCTGCGCGCCGCGGCGAAGAACTTCGAGCACGTCACGGTGCTCAGCGATCCCTCGCAGTACGACACGTTCATCGTCGGGCTGCGCGACGGCGGGCTCGACCGGGCGACGCGCCGCCGCTTCGCCACGCGCGCGTTCGAGCGCACCGCCGAGTACGACAGCGCGATCTCGCGGTACTTGGAATCGGGCATGCTGACGCACGAGCTGCCGGGCTCGCTGGCGCTCACGATCCCGATCGAGCAGCCGCTGCGCTACGGCGAGAACCCGCAGGACCGCGCCGCGTTCTACCTCGCGCGCGAGGCGCAGCTTCCCGAGCAGCTGGGCGGCAAAGCGCTTTCGTACAACAACCTGCTCGATCTCGACGCGACGCTGCGGCTGCTGGTGCACGCGAACGTCGCGCTGCAGAGCGGTGATGACGGCGCCGACGCGCCGGCCTACGCGGCGAACGCGTTCCGGCGCGCGGCTGTCGTCAAGCACACCGTGCCGTGCGGCATCGCCGAGCGCGCGACGGTGGCGGAAGCCGTGCGCGAAGCGCTCGACGCGGATCCCGTGTCCGCATACGGCGGCATCATCGCGGCCGACGGCACGATCGACGCGGCAGCCGCGGAGCACCTCGCGGGATTCTTCTTGGAGATCGTCGCCGCGCCCGCGTTCACGGACGACGCGCTCGCGCGCTTGCGCAAGAAGAAGAACCTGCGCATCATGCGCTACAAGCCCGGCACGCCGGAGCGCATCGCGCGCGAGCTGCGCGTGCGCAGCGCGCTGGGCGGCGTGCTCGCGGAAGACGACGATCCCGACGCGCCGCCCGAGCGCTGGACCGTCGTGTCGAAGCGGCAGCCGAGCGAGACGGAATGGCGCGATCTGATCTTCGCCTGGGACGCCGTGCGGCACGTGAAGTCCAACGGCGTCGTGATCGCGCGCGACGGCGTCTCGCGCGGCATCTGCGCGGGCCAGACGAACCGCGTGAGCGCGGTGCAGATCGCGGCGCACCGCGCGCACGAGTACGCCGCCGGCGCGGCCGCGGCCAGCGACGGCTTCTTCCCGTTCGCGGACGGGCTCATCGCGGCGGCCGACGCGGGCTGCACCGCGGTGATCGCTCCGCAAGGCTCGATCCGCGACGCCGAGGTGATCGCCGCGGCCGACGAACGCGGCATCGCGCTCGTCTTCTCGACCTACCGCTACTTCCTGCACTGACGCACGAACATGACCGGCTTCGTCGTCCGCTTGATCGGATACGCGCTGCTGCTCGGCATCGCGTCGCGCGTCGCGCAAACGCTGTGGTTGAACGACGGCCTCGATGCGGTCGGCGCGCTGACGTCGTTCCACGACAAAGAACTCACCGCGCTGCTCGTCGCGCCGGTCGTGCTCGCGCTGATCGGCACCGTGCCCGCGCTGCGCCCGCTCGCGGTGTTCATCGGCTGCTTCCTGGCCGGCGCGGCGATCACCGCGCCATTCGTCTGCGCGCGCATCGCCGGCTTATAAAGGCAGAGAAAGTCTGAAACCTGGGCGTAAAGTCACCGAAGGCTCAGTGTACCACGCCGCGATTTTCTGCTTTACGCCGTCGTGGCGGACGCGAGTTTCCGGGCGGCGCTAGCCGCGAAGGCGCAAGTCGGTGTACCGTGGTTCGGGTGTCGTCGTTGGCGGGATCCGTACGCAGATCCCATTTTAACCTTTAATAGGCGGCTCGGCTGAGCGCGATGGCTAACAGAAGTAGTCGTGTTGTCCGTAAATGGGTTCTTCCGGACGAATTGTCGCAATGTTGTAGCAGCAATCGGCCGAATATCGAATCGTCCCAGGATTCATCGGCTGCTCCGGCTGTGGTTTGCTTGGCTGTGCCAGCGGCGGCGGTGTCACGTCGCGCGACTTTCCCGGGTCGCTATTGCGCTGGTAGGTCTGCGCCTGCGCGATGGCTGTGGTTAAACGCATTAGGTCCGTCGCAGACGTAACTGTCTCGCTCATCTGTTTGGCCTTCCGTGTGGGTGAAGACAGTCGACGGAGACATCTTGTCGCCGTCTTGAATTCAATGATCGGTTGCATTCAATTGCGACTGAATAAAACAGCGCTATATTGAGTCGTGCGGCACACATTTACCATAATTAGCCGATATCACTTAACTTTTTCCTGCAGCGGCCGAAGACGTAACGTGAAACACAAAACGCGCGATCTGCACATAAAACAACGGCCGCCCCTTACGAGGCGGCCGTTTAATTTTGCTTTGGCTGTAGCGAGCTGCTAGAACCCGATCGCTGGCCGTTTGACGCGGCCCGCTAGAGCCGGCCTCCCCTCCCTAGCCCACCGTCTTGGTGTGCCTGGACGCACCGGCAGACGCGTCAAGTTCACGGCGGTAATGGTAAAGCAAAAAATGTGCGACGGCGACCGGCTATTCGCAAATTGCAAGGGGCTCTGTCAAAATGTGGGCCAACATTTGACCCCTCCTTCCTGACGCCGCTTGTTACCCGGTGCGGCAGCGGAAGTTGCAACTCCGCGCGGCGAATCGCCCCGCGCCCGGGGTGAGGGCAAGCCGCGAGGTCCGGGACTCGTCGCTACGCCCGGCGCTCCAGGCGCCGCGAGCCACGCTTCTCGATCTCGCGCACCCATCGCGCGCGATCTTCGATGTGCTCGGTTGTCGCGACGCGCCAAGTGCCGAGCCGGGAACGATAACGATCGAATCAGATCATCGTATTCCAGCCGGTGGGTCGTACACGATCGCAGCGTGGCCGCGGCTCGGGTAGATACGGTGGTCACCGGCGGCGCCATGATTACGATCGCCGGAACGATGCACCGATGGCACCCCGGAAGACAATCGGCTACCGCGCAGCGCGGCAGCGAAGATCACCGCGACGCAGCCGACCATGCTGGCCGCAACCAAGCGGTTCCGCAGCACCGCTGAAGGACTGAACGAGCCCCGTACGCATCCACGCGGCTCGCGTCTGGGTCTCTCGTACGTGCCCCGCTCCGTCCAGAACGTCGTTTTCGTGCTCCTCACCGGCCTGGGCTGGGGTCTGCTCGGCCCCGCGAGCAAAGTGCTGTACGCGACGGACGCCGGCGTGTGGAACGGCATCACGGTGTCGGTCGCGCGCGCGGCGTGGGCGTTTCCGATCTTCTTGTTCGCGCTCGCCGCGGCATGGCGCATCAGCCCGCCGCGCCTGGACGCCAAGCGCTGGGCCGCCGTCATCGCGGCCGGCCTGATCTTCGGCCTCGTCGTCTCCGTCGTGTTCACCATCGCCGCGCAGTACACGTCGGTCGCGCACATCTCGTTCTTGGTCGGCTTCTCGCCGGTGACGAACACCGCAATCGCGGCGCTCGTGTTCCGCACCGCGCTCGACCGGCGCCAATGGACCGCGCTCACGCTGGGCGTCATCGGCGTCGGCATGCTCGCGCTCACGCACAGCAGCGACAAATCGGCGTTCATGGGCGACGTGCTGATGCTGGTGTGGCTCGCCGCATTCGCCGCATATGCCTGCCTGCTGCGCATAGTCGGAACGCGGATGAACGGCGTCATGACGATGTCGCTGGTCGGCACGATCTCGATGGCAGTGCTGCTGGTTCCCGGAACGCTGCTCGGCTACGGCGGCGCGATCGCGCACGCGGCCGACGCTCCGGCGATCTCATGGTGGTTCTTCGGCGAGGTGCTGCTGGGCTCGACGCTGATCGCGCAAACGACGTTCGCGGCAGCCGTCCGCCGCCTCGGCGTGAGCGTCGCAACGATCGGAGCAGAGTACACAGCGCTCGCGGTCGGCGTAGCAATGTCGCTGGCACTGCACGAATCGTGGACGGTGTTGACCGTCATCGGCGGCTTGGTGCTGTGCTGCGCGCTCGCGGTGACGTTCGTGCCGATTCCCTGGCTTACGGCGGGACCCGCCCGCCGCGCGGCGTAGCGTCTCTCATGCCGCGCTATCTGCACACTTCGATCTTCGTCGATGACATGGCTCAGTCGATCGACTTCTACACGAACAAGCTCGGGCTCAAGCTGCTTGGTGGGCCGCACCACTATCCCGGCAATGCCGACATGGCGTTCGTCGGGTCGAGCTGGGATGCGTACATCGAGCTCGTCTACGATCTCGAGGAGCATCCGCCGTTTCAGCTCGGTAACCGCTACGAGCACCTTGCGCTGGAAGTGGACGGCGATCTCCCGGGCGTGATCGAGAAGCTGCGCGCGCAGGGCGTGAAGATCGTCAAGGAGCCCAAGAAGTCGCCCGGCGGGACGCGCGCGATTGCTTTTGTCGAAGACCCCAACGGCATCCCGGTCGAGCTGCTGGAGCCGCGCGAGGGACCGATCGCCTAGCGGCTGCTGGGGGGCGCGCGCGGCGCCGCCCCGAACCCGGCGCGTCGACCGTGAACCCGATCAGCGCCCCTCGCGGCACACGCGACATCTTTCCGCCCGAGTCCGCGAATTGGAACAGGCTCGAAGCGGACGCCCGCGACATCGCGCACCGGTTCGGCTACGGCGAGATACGCACGCCGATCTTCGAGGCGACCGAGCTGTTCGCGCGCGGCGTCGGCGAGACGACGGACATCGTCGAAAAAGAGATGTACACGTTCCAAGACAAGGGCGAGCGCTGGATGACGCTTCGCCCCGAGCTCACAGCGGGGACGGTGCGCGCGCTGCTGGAGCACAAGCTGCTCGCGCACGGACCGCAGCGGCTGTACTACATCGGCCCGTTCTTCCGCTACGAGCGGCCGCAAGCCGGACGCTATCGACAAGCGCACCAGTTCGGCGTCGAGTGCTTCGGCGTTGGGGGCGCGGAGGCCGATGCAGAAGTGATCCAGATCGCCGCGATGCTGATCCGGCGCTACGGCATCGGCGACGCGGAGCTCAACGTCAACAGCGTCGGCGACGCGGTGTGCCGGCCGGTGTACCGGCAGGCGCTGCTCGACCACTTCCGCCCGCACGCCGCGCAGTTGAGCGCGGACTCGCAGCGGCGGCTCGAGCGCAATCCGCTGCGCATTCTGGATTCGAAGGATTCCAAGGACGCACAGTTCGTCGAAAGCGCGCCCAAGATGATCGACCATTTGTGCGACGAGTGCCGCGCGCACTTCGAGGCGCTCAAACGGTATCTCGACGCGCTCGGCATCGCGTACGTCGTCAACCCGCGCATCGTGCGCGGGCTCGACTACTACACGCGCACGGTGTTCGAGTTCGTCTCGTCCGTTCTCGGGGCGCAAAGCACCGTCTGCGGCGGCGGCCGGTATGACGGTCTCGTCGCGGAGCTCGGCGGGCCGCCGACGCCCGGCGTCGGGTTCGGCCTTGGGCTCGAGCGCTTTCTCATGGTGGTCGACAAGCTGGCCGGCGACCACGCCCCGCCGCGCCGCGGCATCCAGGCGATCGCACTCGGCGAGCGGGCTCGCGACCGGCTCATCGCGATCGTGGGCGCGCTGCGCGAGAAAACAGCCGAGCCCACGTTCGCCGACTGGCAGGCGCGCAAGGTCACCGCGCATTTCAAGACCGCCGACCGGAACAACGCCCGCTGGGCGCTGATCCTGGGCGACGAGGAGTTGGCCAAAGACGAGATCGTCCTGCGGGATCTGCTCGCCCGCTCGGACCGGCGGTTGCCGCTGGTGCCCGACGCGGCGGAGGTCGCGCGCCTCCTCGTCGAAGCCACGGGGTGATGGACCAGGACGAAGCGGCGCGCGTCCGCGCCCTCGGCGAGATCGCCGCAGAGTTCGATCTGGACGCGATCCGCGTCCGGACCGGCGACACCGAGATCGAGATCGTGCGGCGCGACCCGGCCGTGCACGCGGCGCCGATCGCGTACGGGCCGCAGCCTGCCGTGCCGGCAGCATCGGCCGGCGTGCCGGCC
>JAQBPK010000274.1 GCA_028287565.1 Vulcanimicrobiota bacterium | reverse complement strand
CTGGAGCGCGGTGTGGCGCTGGTCGCGCAGGTGCGCGGCCTCGCCGGCGCGCTGCGCGGCGCGGATTGGTGCTTCACCGGGGAGGGCCGCATCGACGACCAAACGCTGCGCGGCAAGGTGGTGGACGGCGTGGCCGCGCTCGCGCGCGACGCGGGCGTGCCGGTGATCGCGTTCGGCGGCAGCGTCGATCTCGGGGCGGAACGCGAGCTGCGCGCGCGCAGCGTGCACTGCGTCCCGATCGCGCCGGCCCCGATCGCGCTCGACGAAGCGATGCGCGACGCCGGGGCGAATCTGCGAGCGTCCGCTGCCCGCATTGCGGCGCTGCTGACATTGCGGCGCACCGAACACAGAGGCTGACATGCTGCACGCGATCGCCGCGCACCGGCCACGGAGACTGACATGCTGCACCTGATCGCCGCTGCGGTGATCGCGGCCTCGCCGCTCGATGCGTCACGCCGCGCACCGCTAGACGCAGCGCATGCCGCGGTGCTCGGTGTGCTGACGAGCACGCCCGATGCCGAGTCGTGCGAGCCTGCCGCGCTGCGGAAGATGGCCGCAAACGCGTCGATCAAAAAGCTCGGGCGCGTGGATGGCGACGACGTCGTTCTCGCGGGGATCGAACACCCGTGCATCTGCGGCGCGCAGAACTGCCCGTCGATCGCGATCCGCGTCACGCGCGGCAAACCGCGCGAGCTGCTCACCGTCTACGCGATCGGCGTGCGCACGACGGGCCGCGCGAAGCCGCTGCCCGATCTCGTCGCCGACGCGCACGACAGCGCGATGGTCCTCGACGAGACGACCTACGCGTACCGCAACGGAACGTATGCGCTCATCGACAGCACCCGCGTACGCGCGAGCGACCGCGCGCGCAAGCCGAATTCGCTCGCGGTTCATTTCGCGCCGGGAGCATCGTCCACGAATCTTAGCGGCAGCGTCTCGCTCGGCTGGTACGACGCCTACGTGTTCGCCGCGAGCAAAGGCCAACAGCTCCTGATCAACGGCGTGCGCTCGCGCGCGAAGCTGCGGCTCACCTTGTTCGGCGCGGCGGACTCGCAGTTCGCGGAAGTGCGCGCCGGCGTGCCGTTCATGCTGCCCGCATCGCACACGTACCGTCTCCACATCGAGAACGACAGCGAAGAGGACGTGCCGTACGCGCTGACGCTCGCGATCCGCTGACGCTCGCCATTGGCTGACCCGGCGGGCGGAACTAGCCTGCGGCAGGGAGCGTTCACCGGCTATGCTTTTCATCGCCGCGACGCCGGTCGAGACGTTCATGGCGGTCGCCAACGCGACCGCGGCGCTGGTGGGCAAGGCGCCGCCGTACGTGTCGTACCGCGTGAGCGGCACGTTGCACATCCTCAAAGGCGACGCGGCGATCGACCGGCGCGTCGTCGTGCGCACGCTCGACGGTGACGCGGTGATCTCCGACGAAAAAGGCCGCACGGAACTCAAACCGCCGTTTCCGGCCCCGCCGAACTTCGACGCGCTGTCCGAGTTCAAGCTCGCCGGCTTCGTGAGCGCGACGTACAAGAAGCCCGGCCAGGCGATGACACGCGACATCGACCTGCGCGTCGTGAACATCAAACCGCTGACGTACCGCACCGACTCGCCGGCGCACGCGGACGTCGTCGTGCGCTCGCTGCGCGACTACACGGTTGAAGCGGTGGACGACGAGTCGGGGACCGAGAAGCACCTGCGCCTGACGCCGCGCCCCGCGTACTACCCGCACCACACGTACTGGATGCACGACGTCTGGTACGATCCGGTGACGATGATCGCGAGCCGCGTGCTTTGGAAAGGAAACGACGACTTCACGCTCGACGCGCGGTATGCGACCGTCGAGGGCCAGTGGATGCTGCGCTCGATCGACGTTGGTAAGATCTTTCGCCCGATCGGGCTGTTCCGCGTGCAGTACGCGTTCCACGGCGACTACGCGGAGTACCGGTTCTCAACCGAATCGCCCGACCCACGGCTCGTGCCGAGCCCCGCGCCGAGCGCGTCACCCGCCATATAGACTGACGATCTTACGCGGGGGCAGTTCCCGTGTTGGGCCCGGTGTTCGGGCGGAAGCGCACGTAGCTTGCGCGCTCCGCGACCGCTTCGTCGATGATCGCGGTGACGACCGTCGCGAGCCGGTCGCTGTCGTGGCGCACGGTGTCGGTCTCGCTGATCACGTTCGCGCGCACGACGCGCACGCCGAGCGTTCGCAGGTCGTCCTCGTCGACTTGCACCGGGAACTGGCCCTCTTCGGCGTACTCTTCGCGCAGCTTGCGCGGCAGCTCGTCATTCACGACCGCGACCTCGCAGACGTGCGCGCGCGCGCCGTCCAGCAGCGCGCGCACGTGCCGGGACGCGGTGTAGCCGTCGGTCTCGCCAGGCTGCGTCATCACATTGCAGACGTAGATCTTCACCGCGTTCGACGCTTCGATCTCGCGGCCGACGCGGTCGACGAGCAGGTTGGGCATGATCGAGGTGTACAGCGAGCCCGGGCCGAGCACGATCGCGTCCGCTTCCCGCAGCGCGGTGATCACCTCGTCGAGCGGCGGCGCGAACGGCGGATCGAGGAACACCTCCTCGATGACGCCACGCGCTTCGGGAATCTTCGACTCGCCCTCGACGATCCGCCCGTCGGTCAGCTTCGCGCAGAGCCGTGCAACGGCGAGCGTCGACGGCAGCACGCGGCCCTTCACGTTGAGCACGCGGCTCGACACCTTGATCGCCTCGTCGAAGTTTCCGGTGATGCCGGTCATCGCGGCGAGGAACAAGTTCCCGAACGAGTGGTCTTTGAGCCCTTCGCCTTCGGAGAAGCGGTAGCGGAACAGCTCCGTGACGAGCGCTTCGTCATCCGCCAGCGCGACGAGGCAGTTGCGAATGTCGCCCGGCGGCAGCACGCCAAGCTCTTTTTGCAGACGTCCCGACGAGCCGCCGTCGTCGCTCACGGTGACGACCGCCGTCAGATTGGTCGTGATCTTTTTCAGGCCGCGCAGCATCGTCGAAAGCCCCGTGCCGCCGCCCACGACCACGATGCGGTAGCCGCGCTCGAGACGCCGCACGCGGATCGCGTCGATCACTTTGCTGGTGCCGTGCGGCGCGACCGCGGTGACGATCGCGTTCAGCCATTTCCAAATGCCGAGCGCGACGAACAGCGCGCCGGCGCCGATGAAGACGTACGACAGATAGCCGGGCGGGAAGAACTCCGCGACCATCGAGTCGACCAGCTCGTTGACCTTGAGCGTGAGCCCTTCGTCGGTGAGATAGCGCGACACGCCGTTGACGAACAGCGTCGCGCCGACGGCCGCGAGCAGCAGCCAGCGCTTCACGCCTAAACCCGGCTGCAGCCAGCGGGCGAGGTCGACCGAGCGGGTGAAACGTTTGCTCATCGGTTCACGTCCCGTGCGTCGAACGTCGCGAGCGCACCCGTCGTCTCGCTGATATGCCGCTGCAGGCGGCGCCCGAGATAGACGCTGCGGTGCCGCCCACCCGTGCACCCGATCGCGATCGTCACCTGCGACTTGCCCTCGCGCTCGTAGCGCGGCACGAGGAAGTCGATCAGCGGGAGCAGCCGCGCCAGAAACGCCTCGGTGTCGGGGATGGCTTCGAGGTACGCGGCGACGGGCGCGTCGGCGCCGGTCAGCTCGCGCAGGCCTTCGACGTAGTTCGGGTTGGGCAGAAAGCGCACGTCGAACACGAGATCGGCGTCGAGCGGCACGCCGTACTTGAACCCGAACGCGACGATCCCGATCCGCAGCCGGCGCGCGTCCGCGCCGGCCAGCGTCGTGCCGATGCGGTCTTTGAGCTCGCCCAGCGTCATGCGCGTCGTGTCCCAGACGGCGTTCGCGCGGTCGCGCAGCGCCGCTAGCGACGCGCGCTCGGCGGCGATCGCTTCCGCCAGGCCGACGCCGTTCTCGCCGAACGGATGGCGGCGGCGCGTCTCGCTGTAGCGGCGGATCAGCGTCTCGTCCTCGGCGTCGAGGAACAGCACTTCGGTCGGCACGCCGGCCGAGTCCAGCTCGTCGATCGCCGCGACGGCGTCACCGAACGGGCCCAGAGTGCGGACGTCCAGGGCGAGGGCGGCATTGGCATAGCCGGCCTCGTCGGCGAGGGCGACGAAGGGCTGTGCGAGCACGGGCGGGGCGTTGTCCAGACACGCGAAACCGAAATCCTCGAGCGATTTCATCGCCTGGCTCTTGCCCGCGCCCGACAGCCCCGTTACGATGACGACACGGCGCATATATGAAGCTCTTTTCTGCCGAGAAAGCGAACGCCCTCATCCCCGTGCTGGAGCCCCTCCTCGAGGAACTCTGGGGGAAGCGTCGCGATCTCGCGATCCGGCTGCTCGAGACCGACCCCGCGCTCCGCGCCGGGCGCCCCGACGTCACGCGCGACCGGCGCCGCTCCCGCGCGTTCACCGAGCTCAAGGCCGAGATCGTCCGCCTCATCAACCGGATCGAGGCGCACGGCTGCGTCGTGAAAGACATCGACCTCGGCCTGCTCGACTTTCCGTCGATGCGCGACGGGCGGCCCGTGTATCTCTGCTGGAAGGCGGGAGAGGTGGAGCTCACCCACTGGCACGGCACGGACGAAAGCTTCGTCGACCGTAAGCTGATCTAATGCGAAAAGGCCGCCCGTCGGGCGGCCTTTGAAGTCTTGCCGGGGGCGCGTCGGCTAGGCCGGGACGGCGGCGGGGTCGACCTTGACGAAGTCCTCGGCCAGCCCTTGGAGCCGCACCTCGCCGAAGACGACCGTGTAGGCGCCGGCGGCCAGATCGGTCACCTTGCCGAACTCGGGGACGTTCGCGAGCTGCGGAATCTTCGCGCGGATCTCGTCGGGCAGGCGGACCGTGTCGCCGACGTCGAGCGCGGGCTGTTCGAACAGCTTCTCGAGGTCCGCCATCAAGAGGTTCAGCGGGATGCCGTAGCCTTCGCTGACCTGCTCGATCGTCTCGGTCTCGCTGATCGAACAGTGCGAGCAGCCGCCGAGATGAAAGCGCGCGAACACGCGCTTCGCGCCGGCGTGGGTCTTGAAGGCTTGCTCGACGGTGAGGTCTTTGGAAAAGTGCGCCACGTTGGACATCATTCTGCGAGACCGGAAACTCGCCCCGCCGGTTGCGGGACGCGAAGGCGCGGAGGACGCCTGTACGCCGGATTCTGTCAAAGCTTCCGAAGAAGCCGTGGCCGTCATCTCTCTGGGGCCGCCCTCACGGACGACCTCGTTGCGACGTTCGCTCGTTCCGCCGGGCCGGCGGCCTCCTCACGGAGGTATCGAGCTGTCTTGCTCCAGGTGGGGTTTACCCGCGCCCGCGTCTCCGCGGGACGCCGTGCGCTCTTACCGCACGATTTCACCCTTACCGTTCACAGGCCGAAGCCCGCGGCGGCGGTATGTTTCTGTGGCACTTTCCTTCGAGTCGCCCCGACAGGACGTTATCCTGCACCCTGCCCGATGGAGCCCGGACGTTCCTCGGCGCTCGCGCGCCGCGACGGCCCGGCGTCCTCCGCGGTCGGTT
>JAQBPK010000215.1 GCA_028287565.1 Vulcanimicrobiota bacterium | reverse complement strand
CGCGATCGCGGCGCCGTTCGGCAGCTACGTGCACTACCACGGCGGCAAGTTGTTGGAGTGGTACGGCCCGGAACGCATCGAGCGCATGTTCGCGCACCGCTCGTTCCTCGACCACGGCGTCGCGGTCGCGGGCTCATCCGATTATCCGTGCGGCCCGTTCCAGCCGCTGCTCGCGCTTCAGTCGTGCGTCACGCGCACCGGCTACGACGGCACGCCGCTCGGGCTTTCGCAGCGCATCACGCCGCACGAAGCGCTAGCGCTCTACACCACCAGCGCCGCCTACGCGTCGGACGAGCACGAAGTGAAGGGAACGCTCGCGCCGGGTTATCTGGCGGATTTCGTAGTGCTGGACGACGATCCGCTGACCGCCGACCCGTCCACGCTCGGAAGAATCGGCGTGCGATCGACATACGTGGGCGGCGCGAACGTCTGGGACGCCGCGGGTGGGGCGAACGTGTGGGACGCCGCGGGCGGGGCGAACGTGTGGCACGCCACGGGCGGGGCGAACGTGTTGGACCTTCCGGGCTGATGTCCGGCCTGGTCGAGGTCCAGCTTCTCAACGGCATCGTGCAAGGGATGATCTACGCGCTCGTCGCGGCGGGTCTGACACTGATCTTCGGGATGCTCGACATCCCGAACTTCGCGCACGGCGCGTTCTACGCGCTCGGCGCGTACGTCGCGTTCACGGTCGTTTCGTCGACGGGGAACTTCTGGCTCGCGATCGCGGTGGTGCCGCTCGTCGTCGCGGCGCTCGGCCTGCTGGTGGACGCGGTGGCGATGCGGCGGCTCGCGCGCGCCGGCCACGTCTACCAGATCCTGTTCACGCTGGGTCTCGTGCTGATCGTGCAGGAGGCGATCGTGCTGATCTGGGGCGCGAACCCGACCAGCGTGAACGTTCCCGCCGCGCTCGGCGGCGGCGTTCCGCTCGGCGCCGTGAGCTTTCCGTTCTACCGGCTGTTCCTCGTCGTCGCGGCTGCGCTGGTGATCGGCGTGGTGTGGATCGCGCTCGAGCGCACGAAGTACGGCGCGATCATCCGCGCGGGGATCGACGATCCCGAGATGGTGGACTGCATCGGCATCGACGTGCAGCGCCTCTTCACGATCGTGTTCGGCATCGGCGTCGGCCTTGCGGCGCTGGCGGGCGCGCTGATCCTGCCGATTCGCGGCGGGCAGCCGTCGATGGGCAACGAGCTGATGGCGACGAGCTTCGCGGTCGTCGTAATCGGCGGTTTGGGCAGCTATCTCGGCGCTGTGGTCGGCGGCATCTTCGTCGGGCTCACGCAGGCCGTGATGACGATCCTCTACCCTGCGGCTTCTGAAGTCGCGATCTTCGCGGCGATGGCGCTCGTCATCCTGATCCGGCCGCAAGGACTCTTCGGCAACCGATGACCCGGTTCGCGGTGCTCGTCGCGATCGTGGCGCTCGCGCCGCTCGTGCTGCGCTATCCCGAGCTGGAGACGCAGATCCTCACCTTTGGCCTGCTCGCGGTCGCCTTCAACCTGCTGCTCGGCGAGATGGGGTTTCTGTCGTTTGGGCAGGCGACGTTCAACGGTGCCGGCGCGTACGCCGCCGCACGCGTGCTGATCGACGCGCACGCCGCGCTTCCGCTCGCCCTGCTCGTCGGGGTCATAGCCGGAGCCATCACCGCCGCGGCGATCGGCGCGCTAGCCATCACGGGGCGCGGCGTGTACGGCGTCATGCTCACGTTCGCGTTCAACGAGATGGCGTACTACGCGGCGTTCCAGTGGCGCGACGTGACCGGCGGCGACAACGGGCTGAGCGGCGTGCCGCGCCCCGGCATCTTCGGCGTCTCGCTCGCCGACCCGACGCACTACTACTACTTCACCGCGCTCGTGGTGCTGCTGGCGTTCGCGGCCGTGCTGCGCGTCAACGGCTCGCCGTTCGGCGCGGTGCTGCGCGCGATTCGCGAGAACGAAGACCGCGCGCGAGCGATCGGTTATCGCGTGCGCCGCTTCAAGGTGACGGCGTTCGCGATCTCGGGCGCGCTGTCGGGACTCGCCGGCGGATTGTACGCCGGGCTGTATCGTTTCGTGCCGCTGCAGGCGATCGACCTCGACACGTCGACCAACATCGTCATCGCCGCGCTGCTCGGCGGCACGGGCTCGCCGTACGGCGCGCTGCTCGGCGCGGCGATCTTCACCGTGCTCTCGAACTCGCTCAGCCACGTGTGGTCGCACTGGCCGCTGATCTTCGGGCTCGTCTTCTGCGCGGTCGTCCTGTTCTTCCGCGGCGGGCTATGGAGCATCGCCGAACGCTGGAGCCGCCGTGCCGCGCACGCGTGAGCGCGCCAAGCGCCGGAGCCGTCGTGCTGCGCACGCGTGAGCTCACCAAGCGCTTCGGCGCGCACGCGGCGGTCGATGGCGTGAATGTCGAGATACGCCGCGGGACGCTGCACGCGATCATTGGCCCGAACGGCGCAGGCAAGACGACGCTGTTCAACTTGCTCAGCGGCGAGCTGCGTCCAAGCGAAGGGGCGGTGGAGTTCGCCGGCCGCGACGTGACGTGCTTCGACGCGACGACCCGCTCGCAGCTCGGCATAGGCCGCTCGTTCCAGCGCACGAACGTGTTCCCCAAGCTGACGGTGTTCGAGAACGTGCGCCTCGCCGCGCAGACGCGCACGGGCGAGAGCTTCGCGCTCTGGCGTTCCGTAACGGAGCTGGCCGACGTGAGCGCGCGCGCGGAACGCGTGCTCGACGAGTTCGGCCTGCTCGGCTACCGGTCCCAGCTCGCGAGCGAGCTCGCAGGCGGCGACCAGCGGCTGCTCGAGCTCGCGATCACGCTCGCGACCGATCCCGTGCTGCTGCTGCTTGACGAACCGTCGCAAGGGCTCTCACCCGAAGACGCACGCCGCCTGATCGACCGCATCGGCACGCTCGCGGAGCGCTACACCATCGTGCTGATCGAGCACAACGTGCCGCTGGTGATGCGCCTCGCAACCGAGATAACGGTGATGAACTTCGGCCGGGTTCTCGCACACGGCACGCCGGACGAAATCCGCGCGAACCCCGCCGTCCGCACAGCCTATCTCGGAACGCGAGGAACGCGATGAGCCTGGCAAATTACTATCCGAATGCGATTCGAGCGATCGGCGTGGCAAAATGTCATCCTGCGCTTGTCGAAGGATGAGCCGATCACCGTGAACGCGATGCTGCAGCTCACCGCGGTCGACGCGTACTACGGTTCGAGCTGGATCCTCAAAGCAGTCTCGCTCGCGGTGCCGGCGGGCGGCGTCGTCGCGCTGCTCGGCCGCAACGGCGCGGGGAAGTCGACGACGCTCAAGACGATCGCCGGCCTGGTCGCGCCGCGCGCGGGCTCGGTGCGCTTCGCCGGCACGGAGATC
>JAQBPK010000212.1 GCA_028287565.1 Vulcanimicrobiota bacterium | reverse complement strand
GTCATGATGAGTTCCGTGCCGTTGCGCGGATCGCTCTTGTAGTCGACCTTGTCCATGAGGGCTCGGATCAGGAACACACCAAGCTCTTCGGTGCGCCCTTCGTCGATGCCGCCTGGGCTGATGGGCTCGAGGTGGAGGCCTGAGGAGTGGTCGCGAACGGTGACGCGGAGCTCGTCCTCGAGCGCGTCGCAGACGATCTCGATCTGGCCCGGGTCTTGGCCGCGGGCGCTCTGGATCGAGTTGGTGCACGCCTCGGCGATCGCCAGCTTGATGTCCTCGATCTCGTCTACCGAGAAGCGCAGGCGGCTTGCGACGGCCGCGACGGCCAGGCGCGCGACCGCCACCCACTCGGCACGGCCGGGGATCTTGAGCTCGACCGTACCGTGCGACGACACCGCGGCCAGCGCGGGGTTCACACCAGCGCCTTCATCGCGCTCTGCTCGTCGTCGAAGATGCCGAAGATCTTCACCAGCCCGGTGATGTCGAAGATCTTCTTGATCTGCGGGTTCGTACAGACGAGGTTGACGGAACCGCCGTGCTCGCGCACGCGCTTCAGGCCGCCGATGAGGACGCCCAGGCCGGTCGAGTCGATGTAGCGCACCTTTTCGAGGTTGATAACCAAATTGTAGTGCTCTTGGTCGATCAGCTCCGTGATCGCGTCCTTGACTTTCGGCGAGGTATAGACGTCGATCTCGCCGGTAAGGTCGACGACGTACGCGTCGCCCTCGGATTCACGGACGTTGACTTTGATATCCACAGGATCTCCTAGCTTTCGCTTTCGTTGCTTTCGTTCTCGAGGGTGCTGCGCTGGCGCGTCGCGGCGTCCTTGCCTTCCGCGATCGCTCCGTCGATCCGGGCTTTCGCATCCGCGACGATTTGACGACCGCGGGCCAGAAGATCGTTCGCGTCGCCGGCGGTATCGCGAGCGCGCTCGCCCGCTTCGCGCGCTTTGGCGACGAGCAGGTCGCGAGTGTCCTCGCCCGACTGCGGTGCGAGGATCATCGCGAGGATCACACCGGCCAGAGTTCCGACGGCGAAGCCCGTCACGAAGCCCGCGATGCCGCCGCCGCTCGATCTCTCTTCAGCCACCGGACGACACGCTTCCGTCGTACGGCGCGGGTGCCGGCGCTGCGCCGCGGCGACCGGACAGCAAGC
Organism: Vulcanimicrobiota bacterium; assembly: GCA_028287565.1. Classification (GTDB taxonomy): domain Bacteria; phylum Vulcanimicrobiota; class Vulcanimicrobiia; order Vulcanimicrobiales; family Vulcanimicrobiaceae; genus Vulcanimicrobium. The sequence goes on along the minus strand of JAQBPK010000212.1, from coordinate 4,807 downwards.
GCCGAAGTCCCGCGGTGACGCCCGTGAGGGCGGCCCCGACGTTGACGACGGCCGGCTCGACGGCGTCCGTGGCGAGCTTCGCGGTCTTGCCGACGCCGCCGGCGATGCCTTCGAGCGTCCCGACGATGACCCCGAGCCGGGCGACGGTGCTGTCGGCCGTGCCCGCGATGCCGTCGATGTGGTCGAGCGTCTTGACGACCGGGCCCGAGAGCGCGGCGATCTGAGCGTCTACTTCATCGAGGGTCGTGTTGAGCCGCGCGAAGGTTCTCGCCAGGCCGGAGCACGCGACGAAGATGCCGGCCCCGACCAGCAATATCCCGATGCCGGCCAGGACCTCAAAAATCAACGCTCCGTCGATACCCGAACTCAAAACCGATCCTCCGCGTGCTCGCTAGAGCCACGGTGGCCCTTTCCCACAATTGAGAACTGCTACACCGCGAGCGGGGCGCGGGCGTCCGCGATCACGGCGGGCAAGCGCCGCAGAACCTCGTCGATTTCGGCCTCGGTCGTGCCGCGCCCCAGCGAGAAGCGAATGACGCCGAGCCGGTACTCCTCGGACAGGCCGAGCGCCGCCGAAACGTGGCTCGGTTCGAGCGACCCGGCGGCGCACGCGCTGCCCGCCGAAGCCGCAATGCCGTCGAGATCGAGGCGGATCAAAAGCGCGTCGGACGGCGCGCGGGCGAACGCGACGGAGAGGTTCCCCGGCAGGCGCGGCGCACCGGCAGCGTTCACGACGACGTCCGGGATGGCGGCGAGGATCCCCGCCTCGAGGCGGTCGCGCAGCGCGGCGACGCGCGGGGCCACCACGGGCCGCTCGGCCTCGGCCAGGGTCAGCGCGGCGGCGAAGCCGGCGATTCCGGCGAGGTTTTCAGTGCCGGCCCGCAGGCCGTTCTCCTGGCCGCCGCCCACGATCAGCGGCTCGAGCGGCGTGCCGCGGCGCACGTAGAGGACCCCGACGCCCTTGGGGCCGTGAAATTTGTGGCCGGACAGCGACAAGAGGTCTACGCCCAGGTCATCGACCGCCAGCGGCAGCCATCCCGCGGCCTGCACGGCATCGGTGTGGAAGAGGACGCCGCGCTCGCGCGCGAGCCGGGCGAGCTGCGCGACCGGCTGGATCACGCCGATCTCATTGTTCGCCAGCATCACGCTGGCGACGGTGGTCTCGGTCGTAAGCGCTGCAGCGAAGCCGGCCGGATCGACCAGGCCGTCGCGGCCGACCGTCAAGCGCGTGACGCGCCACCCATCGCGCTCGAGGACGTCGACCGCGTGCAGAACGGCGTGGTGCTCGGTGGCTACGGTGACGACGTGCCGCCCGTGAGCCGCGCGAGCGCGCGCGGCACCCACGACGGCGAGGACGTCGGCTTCCGAACCGCTGCCGGTGAACACCACCTCGCGCGGCGCCGCGGCGAGGACGCGGGCGACCGCCTCGCGCGCCGAGTCGAGCGCGGCCCGTGCCGCGCGGCCCTCGGTATGAAGCGAGCTCGGGTTGTACCCGCCGCCGAGCAATGGGACCATCGCGTCGACGACCTCCGGCCCCACCGGCGTCGTCGCCGCATGATCGAGGTAGATGCGCGCCATCTCACCCTATGAGCCCACCTCGGGTCCCCGCCGTTGCGACTACGCGGCGAGCGTGGTGGTGACGAGCGGGCTGAAACGCGGTATGCCGGTGAGCTCGTCGACGAACTCGCGCACGCTGATGACGCGGATCGGACGGTCGCGGATCCCGATGCCGGTCTTCCGGATCGTTTGGCGCGAGCGCGGGTGGAACAGGTCCCCGTCGCGGGAGACGATGACGTCGGCGTTCGCGTTCAGCGCGGTTTCGAGCACCATGTCGTCGTCGGGATCGGGACAGCCCATCGGCACGCCGTAGATTCTGACGAACGTTGCGTACCTCGTCAGCGAGTCGATGTACTCGTCCGCGTCAGCTTCGATAACGTCTCGCCGAAGCAGCACCTTGCGCACTTCATACACGAGCGGGTCGGACGTGATGAGCTCGAACCGGCGCTGCCCGATCAGCGCGACGAAGACCAGCCACTCGACGAGGCTGGTCTTGTCCGCACGTCGCGTCAACAGCGCCGACACGAGCACGTTAGCGTCGATAAGGACCCGCACCGCGCGCCTCCCAGTACGTCCACGGAACGACGGGCCAGTCGCGTACGATGTTCTTGCGCAGGCCCATCCCGTCGATGATGTCGTCGACGTCTGCTTCGAGTTCGACCGGTCCGTGCTCCGCGATCGAGGCGTCGAGGCGTCTGAGAGCCTCCTGCGCGCCTTCGTAGTCCGGGCCGGCGCCGGTCGCGATCTTCTCTTCGATCTTGCGCGATAGCCAGTCGGGTAACGGGGATCGCAGCGGTTCTCGGCCGCGTGCGCTCTCGGGTTCGGTCATGATTCACCTCCTCTCGTCTCATCACGCGCTTTCGGTATCTCGCTAGGGCGCGTGGAAAGATACCCGCGATTCTAGCGCCGAGCGCCGGCGGAGTCCATACTCAAGTGCGCGCGGATGCGGCGCTACTCGTCTCCGAAGAGATCGCTTTCCGCGGTGCTCCCGCTGCGGCGGCGTTCGTCGATCCACGCGCGCAGGCGTGCTTCGTCGCCTTGTTTCGCCGGGTCGAAGTACGCGCGGTCGCCGAGGCGTTCGGGGAGGTTCGACTGCAGCGCGACGGCCGGCGGCAGATCGCCGCTCGCGTCCATGTCCGCGTAGTCGGTGTGCGCGTAGCGGTAGCCTTCGCCGTAGCCGAGGTTCTTCATCAGCTTGGTGGGCGCGTTGCGCAGGTGCAGTGGAATGGGATCGTTGCGCGTCGACTGCACGTCTTCCAGCGCCGCGGAGTACGCGCGGCCGACCGTGTTCGACTTCGGCGCCGTCGCGAGGTACAGCACCGCGTGCGCGAGCGGATAGAAGCCTTCCGGCATCCCGACGAAGTGCACCGCCTGCTGCGCCGCCATCGCGAGCGGCAGCGCGTGGCGGTCGGCTAGGCCGACGTCCTCGCTCGCGAGGATCACGAGGCGGCGCGCGATGAACAGCGGGTCCTCGCCCGCGTCGATCATGCGCGCGAGCCAGTACACCGCGGCGTCGGGATCGCTGCCGCGGATGGTCTTGATGAACGCGCTGATCGTGTCGTAGTGCGAGTCGCCCGACTTGTCGTAGCCCGTCGCCCGGCGCTGCAGCGCGTCGGCGATCGTCTGCACGCCGATGACGCGCGCGCCGTCGTCGCGCTCCGGTGCGGCGGACGCGGCGAACTCCAGCGTGCTCAGCGCCGAGCGCGCGTCGCCGTTGGCGAGGTTCACCAATGCTTCGAGCGCGTCCGGAACCAGCTCGACGTGATGATTGCCGAGGCCGCGCTCGGGATCGTGCAGCGCGCGCTCGACCAGCGTGCGGACGTCGTCGTCGCCGAGCGCCTTCAGCACGAACACGCGCGAGCGCGACAGCAGCGCGGAGTTCACCTCGAACGACGGGTTCTCGGTCGTTGCGCCGATCAGCGTGACGGTGCCGTCCTCGACGTACGGCAGCACCGCGTCCTGCTGCGCCTTGTTGAAGCGGTGGATCTCGTCGATGAACAGCACCGTGCGGCGGCCCGCGGCGCGCAGCTTCTGCGCGTCGGCGACGACGCGGCGCAAGTCGGCAACACCGGCGCTCACCGCGGACAGCGCGGCGAAGTGCGCGCCGGTCTGCTGCGCGATGATGCGCGCGAGCGTCGTCTTCCCCGTCCCGGGCGGACCCCACAGGATCATCGACGGCGCCTGATCGGACTCGATCGCACGCCGCAGCGCACGCCCCGGCCCGACGATCTGTTCCTGTCCGACGAACTCGTCGAGGCTCCGCGGCCGCATCCGCGCGGCCAAGGGCTCGCGCACGCGCCCGCCCTTTCCACCCGACTCGCCGTCGTCGAACAGGCCTATCACGTTACACTTCCTCTCTCAGGACCGGAGCGGAGCGAGGACCGGCCTGGGTTCGCGAAGCGAATCCATCACGTCAAATCGGCAGCGGGATGCGGCGTTTTTTTGGTTTCGGTGACGGGCTTGCGGAGCCGGGTTCCGGGCTCGGGACCGGCTGCTTCATCACGATCGGCTTTCCGTTCGCTTCGACTCGCTTCGTGTTCAGGTTGTAGTCGACGTTTTGCGCTGCAAGCGAAGACTCGCCGTCCACCGTCTTCACGTTGCCTTCCAGGCGCAGCATGCCGGTGTTGCGGTTGAGCACGCCGCGCTCCGCGTCCGCTTTGCGCGCGCCTTGCTCGAAGTGCACGTGGCCGATCGCGGTGTAGATCTTCGTTTTCGAGTCGACGTCGAGCTGGTCGCACGTGAGCGTCGACGGACCGCCTTTTGCGTACTCGTCGTCCGAGTTCGCTTCGGGCGCGTTGCCGTTGTCGTGCAGCACCACGTTGCCGAACAGCGACACCGTACCGCGCTTGTCGTTCCCTTCGGCGCGGTCGGCCGTGCCGTCGCTGCCGGGCCGCGAGAACGTCACCTTGTGCGGCATCGTGAAGTCGCCGTTGCCCTTGTAGGTGATCTCGTCGGTCTCGACTTTGTAGAACGGCGTCTCCAGCGAGCTCTTCGCAGCGGCGCCGGGCGCGGGGCTTGGACCGGGCGCTGCGCTCCGGCCCGGCTTGTGCTTCGAGCGCGGAAAACCGCTCGCAGCGGGCGCAGGGGCGTTCGACCGGACGGCACCCGGCGATGGCGCCGGTGCGGCGCTCGGCGGCGCGGACTGTGCTGCGCCCGGCTGCGTGGACTGCGCTGCGCTAGGCACGGCCGGACGGGTGCTCGGGGACGCCGCGGGCGCGGTGGCGCTGGGCGCGGGTGCCGGGGCGGCGGA
>JAQBPK010000209.1 GCA_028287565.1 Vulcanimicrobiota bacterium | reverse complement strand
GGCGTCCAGCGCCGTCGCGAGCAGCTCGCTCTCGCCGCGCTCGAGCAGCCCGATCCCGTGCGACTCCACGACGCGCACGATGTGGCCGACGGCGCCGACGCGTGCGAACAGCGCGAGCGCCGAGGCTTCCGCGCCGTGACGCCGTTCGAGCAGCTCGCCGGCTTCGACGTGCGCGCCGTACCATTCGCTCGCGCCGCTGCGCCGCAGCTCGTGCTCGAGGAACTCGCGAAACAGATCGTGGTAGCGGTATTCCGCATCGGACGACGTGCTCAGGAACGTCACCGAGCGCCGCAGCTCGGCGAGAAACTCCGGCGTCGCGCCCAGCTGCTCCGCCATGCCGACGTCGAACGTCGGAAACACGCACGTGCGCAGCAGAAAGAGCTGCTGGCCGCGTTTGAGTCCCGCGAACACTTGCTCGGCGAGATAGCGGTACACCATCTCGCGCGTGCCGCTCGCGGCCGCGCGCAAGTCGGACGCGTGCGTGCGCGTGCGCAGTGCGATCGACAGCGCGATCGGCCACCCGCCGGTGAGCTCGCGGAGCGCTTCCACTTCCGCCGGCTCCACGCTGGTCTGCACTTCGTCCGCCGTCGCGAGCGCTTCGTCGACGGTGAAGCGCAGATCGTCCTCGCCCACCGGATAGTCCATGCGCCCGTAGCCCATCCACGACGCGATCGGCAGCCCCGCGTCGCAGCGCGTCGCGATGATCCAGCGAATGCGCTCGCCGCAGCGCTCGATCAAATCGACCAGCAGCGTGACGGTGTCCGGATCGGACGCCGCGTAGTGCAAGTCGTCGATCACGATCGTGCACACCGTGCGCTTGAGGTGCTCCGCGAACCAGTTCCCGAGCTCGCGCAGCGGGTCGGCGGCGCCCATGATGCGCTGCTGCATCGCCGGAAACGCCGCAAGCGCGCTCGGTGCGACCGGTTCCAGCGCCGCGGTGAGCCCGTGCACGAACGCCATCAGCGTGCGGTCTTCGCGCGCGACGTCGTACCGCACGGCGTCGAGGCGGGCCGTCTCGGCGAAGTCGCGCAATGCGACGCTCTTGCCGAACCCCGCGGGCGCGACGATCAGCGTGACGGGAAAGCGGGCCGCGCGATTGAGCCGGTCGTTGACGCGGGCGCGCAGCAAACGAGTGACGGGAATCACCGGGTTTTCGGCGGTGCGGCGGTCCGCATCCCCCATATCTTGGGTATACCGAGCCGAGCAGTCGTACCCCGCACAGGAGCAACCTGCCACCCATGCACGTTTCCGGAACCCAAACGGACATGCAGCGCGCGGCAGCCGTCCTCACCCTGGTCATCCTAGCCGGATGCTCGGGCGGCGGCATCATGCCCGGCCAGCACCAGAGCCCCACCGCGACGCAATCATCCGCGCGCGCAACGCGCGACGCCGCGGCCGTGCCGGGCGAGTCGTCTGCAGGGCTTCCCGGTGAGTCATCGGCGGGGCTCCCGGGCGAATCGTCGGCCGGACTTCCCGGCGAGTCGTCGGCCGGGCTCCCCGGCGAGTCGTCCGCAGGGCTGCCCGGCGAATCGTCTGCCGGACTTCCCGGTGAATCATCCGCCGGGCTCCCGGGCGAATCGTCGGCCGGGCTGCCGGGTGCGTCGTTCCCGTGCGCCGGGCTTCCCGCCACGGGCACGGCCGCGTGCACGCTCGCGATCAACCTCAACGTCCCGCCGAACCCCGGCACGAACCTGGCCGCGGCGCAGATCCCAGGGCTCCATCCGGCCGACCTGCAGGCGGCGTACGCGCTGCCGTCCGACCGTCCCGGCGGCGTGGTGGCGATCGTCGATGCCTACGACGCGCCCACCGCGGAGCAGGATCTCGCCGTCTACCGCGCCGCCTTCGGGCTGCCCGCGTGCACCAGCGCCAACGGCTGCTTCCGCAAGGTGAACCAAAGCGGCGGCACTGACAGGTTCCCGGCCGTGAACACCGGCTGGGCCCAGGAGACGGCGCTCGACCTCGAGATGGTCTCGGCCGCCTGCCCGCGGTGCAGCATCGTGCTGGTCGAAGCGAACTCGGCGCTGCTCGACGAGCTCGGCGCCGCCGTCGACACCGCCGCCGCGCTGGGCGCCCGGGCGATCAGCAACAGCTACTACGCGATCGAATGGTCGAGCCAGTCCGCCGAGGACGCGCACTACCGCCATTCCGGCGTCGCGATCACCGCGAGCTCGGGCGACCGCGGGTACGCGTCGTACCCGGCCTCGTCGCCGTACGTCACCGCGGTGAGCGGGACGGCCCTAAAGCGCGGCTCAAGCGGCTGGACCGAGAGCGCCTGGCCGTACAGCGGGCACGGCTGCAGCAAGTACGCCGCCAAACCGTGGTTCCAGGCGAACGTCTCGTCGTGCTCCAAGCGCTCCGCGGTCGACGTCGCGGCCATCGCCGACCCGCAGACCGGCGTGTCGACGTTCTCGACCGCCGCGGGTGGCTGGGTCGTCGCCGGGGGAACCAGCGTCGGAGCGCCGCTCATCGCGGCGGCGTATGCGCTGTCGGGACATCCCGACGGCCCGGGCTACTCCTACCGCCGCGCGGCGGCGTTCCATCCCATCGGGACCCGCGCCGGCACGTACAGCCTGACGACCGGCCTCGGCTCGCCGAACGGCGTAGCCGGACTCTGAGCGCCGACAGCGGGTAGGCGGCCTCGGCGCTGCCTACCCGGTTTCCGGTATGTTGGGGCACCCTCGCGGCTCGTACGCTGAGCGTGAGGAGGATGGAACCCACATGAAGAGATTGGCAGCGATCGCGGTCGCTCTGGGCGTCGCGACGGCAGCGTGCTCGGGAGCCGGCAGCGTCAGCTCGATGCTGCCCGCGAACGGCGTGCAGATCGGCGGCAACATGCCCGCGTCGAAGTCGGGTGCGCGCTCGACGCGCGCGGTGGCGTCCAGCGTCGCCGCGCCCAGCGGCTGGGCGAACACGGCGACGCAGCCGTTCTCGTTCAAGAGCGCGACGGATCTCGGCGCGCTCGATCCGGCGAAGACGCTCACCGTGCGGCTCGGCTTGCAGCTGCACAACGTCGATCAGCTCAAAGCGGCGGTGCGCTCGCGCACGAAGCTGTCGCCGAGCCAAATCAAAGCGACATACGGTCCGACCGCTGCCGAAGTGGCGCAGGTGACGAGCTACTTACAGAACCAGGGCTTGAGCAACGTCACCGTCGAGCCGAACAACTTGCTCGTCAGCGCGACGGGAACCGCCGGGAACGTGAGCAAGGCGTTCAACACGACGCTGCACTCTTTCACGCTCAACGGCGCGACGGTGTTCGCGAACACGACCGCCGCGTACGTGCCGAGCGCGTTGGACGGCATCGTCGTCGCGGTGCTC
>JAQBPK010000197.1 GCA_028287565.1 Vulcanimicrobiota bacterium | reverse complement strand
CGTGCAACCTCGTCAGCGCGACTGAGGGCTACGCGACCTACCGCGAGCAAGACATGGACCCGGCTCCTGCGCCGGAAGCCCCGATCTTCGACGTCGTGAACGGCGGCCCGATCACGCGCGCGACACTGCGGAACGCGGTAGAGCGCGCGATCACGCCCCCTTCGCCCGCGAGCGTACCAACTAGCCGCATGTGCCTCCGCGACGTAATGCGCCGCTGCGCAGATCGCTGAATCTCGAGCCCGTGCCGCCAAGAGTCCTAAACGAATACCGCGGCCGCCTTTTTGCGATTGCTTCCCAAGGACGCCTGCGCTGCCGCCCAATTGCATCGAGAACTCGGCGAGCAACGTTTGAAAGTCCCCGCACGCATACTGCACGCCGCGATCCGAGTGATACAGCAACCCCGCCGGCGGCTGGCGGCCCACGATCGCCATGGACAGCGCCGCGGTCGCCAACCGGCGATCGAACGTGTGGCGCATCGACCAGCCGATCACGCGACGCGACCATAGGTCCAGCACGACGGCCAAGTATAACCACCCTTCGAGCGTGGCGATGTAGGTGATGTCGCGCGCCCACACGCGATCGGGCGTTGCGACCGCGTCGATCGCAAACTGGCGGTTCAAGACGTTTGGAGCAATCGGCTCGGCATGACGCGAATTCGTCGTGACGCGGTAGCGCCGCTTGGTAATTGCGCGTACGCCGTTGGCTCGCATCAGGCGGGCCACGCGTCGCCGCCCGCAGCGGACTCGGCTCGCTTTGAGCTCGGCGTGAATCCGCGGGCTTCCGTACGTCGCGCGGCTGCGCTTGTGAATTCGTTGGATCTGGACCAGCAGAGCGGCATCGTCACAGGCTCGTGCACTCGGTGCGCGTCCCCGCCACGCATAGAAACCGGCCTTCGACACCTCGAGTACGCGACACATCGTCGTCACCGCGAACTCAACGCGGTGGCGATCGATGAACACGTATCTCATCGGAATTCCTTGGCGAAGAAGGCCGTCGCTTTTTTAGGATGTCGCGCTCTTCGCGCAGCTGCGGTACCTGGCGCCGAAGACGGCGGACTTCCTCGTCCTCGGAGCTCAGCTTACCGTTGCCGGGGAACACATCGGCCGGCGGCGCACCCGAGCGCACCTCAAGCTGCCGGCGCCACCGGTAGATCTGATCGGGGCGGCTGCCCAGCTCGCGCGCGACCTGCGTGATCGGCTTGTCGTCGGCGTCGGCGGCCCGTACGCCTCGATTTTAAACTCGCGGCTGAACCCACGCCGCTCCGCTTTGGCCATCGAACTCCTCCAGCCCAAGCATTACGCCGGGCATATCTCGCAGTCCACTAAAGCGGAGCAAGTCCAACCGCAGGTTGCGCCGTGAATCTGGACGGGGACGACTGGCAGGACCATGATCCCGGCTTAGACCGCTGAACCTCGGCCCGCTAACCTCTGCGCCTATGGTAGGTGAGGCCAGCCCAGCCGGATATCCATGGTCTCAAAGGCCAGATCTCGGTGCCCAAAGCGGCACGCAAGTACGGCTTCGCGCAAGGTGGCTATCGCAAATGGACCGACGAGTTCATGCGCGACCGCAAACCACGCCAGTTCTCCACCTATCCGCGGTATAACTCAGGGCTACACGTCACCTGGACGATCTGTTCATCCGAGTAGCGGACTTGCGCACGGAGGGAACCTCTGGGGGGTGCGAGTTCGCCGTGCTATTCTAGTTTTCCGCGTGTAAGAAGTTCGGAGACGCCCCCTTAATTTTGCGGACAGGCATTTAGAGCAGATCTGTGACAATATCATAATTTCCGGTGAACGTTCCAACCAGGCCGTGATTGTATTGACAATGCATCCTTCCCTTCAGCACGGACCTACCTGGTACCAACGTCTCGTTGCCATTACAAAAGTCGTCCGCATTGAGAACCTTGTCCGCCGGAACATTGAATGTCACTGTTTGCCCCGAGACCGCAATAGAACCGGTACGACGCGAAATAGAGCTTAGGACTTCAAAGCGCGTAGACGCAGTCCGGGGTTGCTGGATGGTAATCTCGATGCTCCGACTGATTGCCTGCGAAATTGGATCGGCACTAGGAAGTGGACCTTCAATAGAAACGACCAATGACGCCGATGTCTGGAGGGCCTCGCCCAATGCAACGCTTCGCAGGTTATTATCCGAACCGGCAAACGCCTTCGTTAGAGCGACACTTCGCAGATACGTGTCACCGGAACGGACCGCTTCCCTCAAGGTTTTCAATCTCGTAGCAGGGTCTTTAGACTCCATTCCCTTGACAACACGATGCACTGGGTCATCCGATGTTGGGACAGACGACGCGCTTGCTGGAGGTGGGCTCGTCGTCGGCGCCAGAGACGGTATGGCAGTCGGCTGCCCTCGGCTTTCACGAGACGAGATTTCAGGAGACGGTGTCGGCGATACGGTAGGCGTCGGCGACCTATCGGGAGGCGATGTCGAGAACATGGTAGGCGTCGGTGATGGTGGTAGAACTGGACCCGGGCCCGCGCGATGCTCACCCCAAACTTCGACGATCGCCGCACCGTACAGAAGGATCGCCGGTACTGAGATGAACGCCTTCCACCCGACACTCTCCCATTTCCGGTGAACAAAGTTACCTCCAACGAAGCCGATGAAAATAAAAACAGTGCGCATAACGATAACGAGCTTCCCGATATCGAAGGTGTCGCGCAACAAATATCCGGCCGAAAAGCCCGTGAGAACACCTAGAATGGCGAGCAAAATCCAGCGCGACCGATTTTGACTTCCGAGCACCTTCTCTAGAGCCGCTGAAAACAGGGCACCCACTATGGTCGCCGCTATTATCGCGAATTCGTAGAACGAAGTTGGAATGCTCACAGCAACCACCAAGGGTAGCTGGAAAATGATACCAGCGAGTTCTACCATCGTCGCTACATACCGCAGCCGTTTTGCCGTTCCCTTGTCCTCATGACCTAGGCAAGCGCTGCCCGGAGCTCATTCGCGGGACACAAGAGCCGGTAGAAGCCGCTCGGGTCGGCATGCGCATGGCGAGCCGTATGGCTATACGATCGATGTGAGCATGCCCACGAAGAGCCGGTCGGGCTTCATTACCTTCACCAGCGTACTCACGGCCGACGCCTCATACTACCGACAAGTCTTCACGGATTTTGACTTCAACGAGCCCGACCCCGAGGTCGGCTAAAGCACTAAAGTCCGATCTGAGTGGGCGGCAAACGTAAAGCGGCTCCGCGACCTGATCCGGCGCTGCTCAGACCGCCAAATCGCAGCGATCGCGCTCCGGCCGCCCGAAATCACACCGGCGAGTCGTATATGCATGCGCGACCTGTTGCGTCGTGCCCGGATCGGTGACTCTCCGAGTCGTGCGCGCCAGGCTGTTTCTCCCGATGGCAAGTCTCCGGCGCGTTGCCGTCCGAGGCGGCCGGCTAGGTAGCCTCACCGCCACCAACGTGGGCCGGCAAACCTCGGGAGCTCAATCGCTCAAAGTTTTCTGAGAGCTCGGCGGCCACAGTGCCGTACACCTGGCACCTCGACACCTTTCAATAGGCGCAGATGCTTACCATCGTGCCCGCCGCGGAGCTTCACGCTCTGCCACTGCTCGCCGCTCTGCCTGAAGAAGCGCTTGTGCTGCTTGACGACGCAATGTGGTGTCGATTTGCGCCCGGCGAAGTCCTGATCCCGGTCGGCGAGACGAAAACGAACATCTTCGTCCTTCTCAAGGGTACGGTTGCGATCAACCTTAAGGGAATTCGGATCGCCAGTCGGCGTAAGGGCGAGGTCGTCGGCGAGCAGAGCTTCATCGACCATCTACCGCACAGTGCTGAGGTCAGGGCCGACGAGCACGTTACAGCACTCCGCCTACCTCCGCAGACCGTCGAACAACTAAAGCAGTATCCGGAGTTCGTCGACAGCATGCTTCGGACACTGTCCGGAAAACTGCGCGAAGCGACCGGTGACCGCTGGGAGCGCTACGCTGAGCACGAACGGCTCTTCGGTGAATTCGCGGCGCATGTCGGCCCGCTCGTCCGGGACGCGTTGCTGCGAACGGGATCAAAATACGGTGAGCCGCGGCATGCCGGCGTCGTTGTATTATACTCCGACCTTCGCGGGTTCACGAAGATGACGGCGCAGATCGCGGACCCCAATGACGTCGCTGCTACGTTGACGGCCTATTTTGACGACATGGTCGAGATCGTCCATCGACACGGCGGTTGGGTCGACAAGTATGTCGGCGACGCAATCATGGCCGTCTGGAATTTCCCCGGATTGTCGGAGGTGTCGGCAGATTCAGCACTGCGCGCGGCAATGCAGATGGTGCGCGCCTCGCCGCGGCACACACTCGGCTGCGCCCCGCTCCGTACCGGCATTGGTATCAACCGCGGCGTGGTCTTCATGGGCAACGTCGGCTCGGAGCGGAAGCGCCAGTTCACGGTGATCGGAGACGCCGTGAACCGCGCGTCGCGATTCGAACAAAAGTCCAAGACCCTCGGTGATATCGTGTGCGGCCCTGACTACGTTACGACACTCGACGAGGCGACCAAGGCTCTCCTGACACCGAGCGACCCTCAAGAGATCGCCGGAATCGAAGAAAAGATCGTACTGTACACCTACATGGAGAAAAACTGAAATGGGCTGGACAAAACCGAAGAGCGAAAAGCGTATCAAGGATCACCTCGACGGCATGGGCGAGATTGAGATAAAGCCGCTTGAGCGCGAAGTAAATGACCTGAGTGACGTGCTGAGTGAAACGAAGTGCCGCGAGATTCCAAGCTTGCACATGTACGGTGACATTTCGAACTTCTCGGACCTCGCCTCGGGTGACCCGAGCACGGCACCTCGCCAATATCGGAAACTGATTCGCGCGACACACGTTTACCAGCGGGTCGTCAGCGGCCTCGTGGAGGAAACGTTCGGCGGCGTGAGAGTTCACTTCCAAGGACCACGTCTTCACGCGTTGTTCTACCGGCCGACGGATGAAAAAGAGCGAGCTCGTAAGGGCGTGCTGCTGCAGCTCACCCTAGCAGACTTCGTCGAGCACGTTTTCAACCCCGGATTCACGGACCTGAACGATCTCGTTATCCGCAGCGGCTCGGACATCGGAACAGTCATCGGGACGAAGAACGGCGTCGGCGGTGACCGCGAGATGCTCTTCGTAGGCGAGGCTGCGAACCAAGCGGCGAAGATCATTAGTGCGAACGAGACGCACTATCTCACGAAGACGGTCCATGACCTCCTATCCGACGATTTGCAAGCGGAGTGCTGGGCGGTTGGAGATCGGTACCGCATTAGCGCTTCAAAGGAGACGCTGGACTCGCTGCTGGCCGCCGACGGAATCAACTATGATCGGGAGACGCTCACGAAACTTGTCAAGGACGAGCGCGACGCGATTGACCTGGACAAGATCGAGTATAGCGATGCCTACGTTCGCATTAACTTCCGGACGCTGGGCGTATACGACAATAAACGAGTTGAGGGAGCGACGATCTTCGCAGACCTCTCCGGCTTTACCGCGTACGTTGCCGCAGCGACGACGGAGCAGGAGAAGAAGAAACGCCTACGCGTCTTTGCCGCAATCCGCAAAGAACTCGCGAAGGTCGCGAAAGATGATTACGACGGCGTACGCGTTCAGTATCAAGGGGATCGTGTCCAAGTGTTGCTGCATCTTCCAAAAGGCGATACGGGAAGTATCGCCGAGAACGCGGTTAAAATTGCGCTTGCGATGCAGTCCTCTATGGAGGTGACACTTAAAGCTGCGCTCCCCGAAGCGGACGAGCTGTCTCTGGCGATCGGAATCGACCTCGGGTGGACGCTCGCGTCGCTCTACGGTACACGGGGCCAGCGCGACCGCATGTGCCTGGGCGAGGCGGTAGACGTCGCGGCGCAGATTGAGGACGCCAGCGCGGGCGGCGAGACGGCGGTTTCGAAACGGATGTATGATGCGTTGTCGGAATCAACCCGCAAGCTCTTTCCAAAGAGCGGGTCGCGCTACGTCGCAAAGGGCAAGCTGCTGGACGACTACGATCGCGCCCAGGAATCGAACAAGTATGCCGCACCCGAGGTGTATCTGAACCTCGGCGCTGCCAGTAGCGTAAGCGCGACATCGACGCTGGGTTCGATCCCGGTGACTCCGTCGCGCTCACATGCCTAAGCCGTGGTATAAGTATCCAGAGGGTCGCAGCCGCTTAGCACGCGACCGTATCGTCGCGGCGCAATACTGTCCAGCGCTATCGTACGGACCTCTTGCCGGCAAGCTGAGTCTTCGGGGCAAGATCCACATGACAACTGGCCCGTCGGGAATCTTCCGCGCGGTGGACGTGCGTGTTGACTTTCCGGACGACTATCCTCGAACGCCTCCACAGGCCTTTGTTCGGCGAGGGCAATTCGAACCTCAAAACGCAGACAGGCACTTCCGAGGGGATCGGTCATGCTGCCTATGGTTCGTGCGTGCCGAGGACGGGTGGGATCCCGGGTACCCGCACGCATTTGAGCACTTTCTTCAGCAGCTGCTGGTGTTCTTCGATCGACAGCTAACCTACGACGCGATCGGCGAGTTCCCGGGACAAGTATGGGCCCACGACCGCCCCATCGCTCAAGTGTACCTCGAAGATCGGATGGATGGTAACGAGACTCTGATTGCGGCTTTTAAGGCATTTCGCCGAGGCGGGGGCCTCGTGTCCAACCAGAACTGCCCGTGTCGCTCCGGACAATCGTTCGCGGACTGCCACCTTCCCGACTTCGCAGATCTACGGCAACGGCTAAGTGGCCTGGAGTTCGATGTTGTTTTGAGAGAAATCGAGAAGAAGACCGAATGAGCGTTAAGGTGTAGGTCACCGCAGGCGTCGCGGGGTCGGTCTACGCGGCGCGCTTTCGGACTTGCGACCGTTCCGCACGTCTAAGTTGGGTTGTGTCTGACCCGAATGGACCCGGCGCTCGAACGGCGACGCGGCCGGCGAGCGCGAGCGCGGTGAATTCCGATTCTGTTCGCGGGTCGTTGCGCGTGGTTGTCGCGCGGGTTGGCCGTGCTCCATCCCCGGTGAGTTGCCCGCTGGGACACGCGGGCGGATAGTTCGGCGCGCGGGGAGCGGCGGGTTCTGCGCCCAAGGCAAGGCGGTGAACCGGGCCACGGCGGAGGTTGCGCGGTCTAATATGCGGCCTTTCCTTGCGATGGCCCGGTTCATCACCACCAAGGCACCACGAGAGGAAAGCCACATGGCCTCGCTGCTCATCGCGCTGGCCGCCGCTGCCGCGTTACTCTCCACCGCGCACGCTATCGGCGCGCCAATCCCCATGGACGTGATTTTGCCGACCGGCCTCTAACGGAATCCGTTTGGGCTGCCGAAGCCCTCAGGGATAGCGCGGTTGAGTCGGGTGGCTCGACCGCGTAACCTCTCCGGTGTGGAGGTGCATGTGCTCGACATTCCGGACGGGCGGGATCGGCCGATGCCCAGGGCCGCGCGTCAAGTGTTGTTTGTGTCGACTTCTCGGCATGCATCGCACTTTGCGATGCGCTAGAAGAAACGACCGCGAACGCGCTAGATGGCGACCACTGACGAACGCTCGACGAGCGGGCGTCTCCCCCTCCGATTACACACGCAAGCTGAGTCGGGCGGTCGGGTCGGTAAAGCGTTGGGATGATCCTCAGCCCCATTCGCATAAATCTCCGGAGCGCGGGCAAGGATGCGCTCGAGCGCATCCTCCGGTCGCTGCGAGCGGTTCAACCGGGAAACGGCGCGTCGCTAGGCGGTCCGACGCGTACCTTGCGAGGAGTGAACCTTTGACGAATTTGCTCGAGTTCCACCGCTCCATGGTTGTCGCCACGCTGTGCGTTCGCGGCGCTCCCCAGGCTGCACGCGCTCGCCGATCGGCCGCCGGCCCGTATACGCACAATCAGATGCGCCACAACGGCCTCCCTGTCGTGTTGGACATGACGCTCTACTACCGCCCGGGAAACGGTCGGCAAGTGTCCTTCCGCGATGAAGCCGACCACCGAACGGCGCGCATCGTATTTCTGGACGGCGGCATGGTGGTCGCAGAAACGATGCTCATCCCGCAAGAAGACCTCACACCATACGCACAGCACGTCGTGCAGTTCTTGGCCGATGGTGCCCGACCGAATCTAGCGGCACGCTGACGGCTCCAGCGTATCCGACGATGGTGCTGACGTGAAAGACGCGACGGATCTGCTCGCGTTTTTCTCGACGCAAGAAGGCATCGGCCGATTCTTCACGCTGCTGTTCCCCGGTTTTCTAGCCGTCGCTGTCTACGACTTGCGCGTGCCAGGCGAGCGCCGCAAGTACGGAGATCTCGGCGTCGCCCTCGTCGGCTACAGCGTGCTGATAGACATTCTTGCGTTTGTGTTCCTGCGGCTCGTTGCGGTCCCAATCGCCAATACGTGGGCCGTTGTTGCGTTCGTCGTCGTCGCCGGACTCTTCGTGCCTTGCGCGGTCGGGTGGTTCATCGTCGAGTTGCGCGAGTGGTTGGCGAAGAAGGGGCTCGTTCTGTCGACCATGCCGAAGGCATGGGACTATTTTTTCACGGACTTGGCGAAGAAGGGCGAGCCGGTCGCTATCGTCTTGATGCTGTCGGACGGCCGGCGAATCGGCGGCTTCTGGGCCGAGACGCCGTTCGCGTCCTCGTTCCCGGCCGACGAGGATTTGCTCATCACGGTTCCGTGCGAAATAGACCAGAAAACGGGGCAAATTCTGAAACGCATCGCGGGCGCGAAGGGTCTCTTGGTGAAGCGGGCCGATATTGTGACGATTGAGGCGTTCGACGCCGAAGCCGCCATCGCGACCGAGCCGGAAACCGCGGCACCGCCACCGCTGCCCCTACCCGCCCAAACCGAGGAACGGAAGACCGATGGCTGACGAGCAGAAAATCCGCATCTCAAATTTCCAAGAGGGTCATAAAGGTCCGAGCGCGCCGGCGCCGGCCATCGCGACGACGGCAAAGGCGGTCTCCGCCGTTCCGGCGGCGAGCAACGCCGCGAGCAACGCCGCGAGCAACGCAAGCAAGTGAGAGCCACGTCGAAGCCGGCGACGCCTGTCCCCGGTTATGCCGAGAAGGGGCACAAAGGGCCAGGCGCCGCCGCCCCGGCGAACGTTCCGATGACGAGCGGCCCGCATTCCGCCGTTCCGGCGGCTCCCGCGGCACCGGCCGCCGCTAAAAAGGCGTGAGCGACGAGCAATCGCCGCGCCCCGAAAACCCGCTCAAAGAACTGGGCGGGTATCGCGGGCCGGAATCCGCATCACCGCAAATCCAGGTGACGTCCGCCGCGCAAAGTAGCGTTCCACCGCTACGCTACGATGAGGAACACGGTGGGTATCGTGGCCCGGCATCACCGGCGCCTCCGATTCGGACGACGTCGGGCGTGCAAAGCAGCGTGCCGAACCCGCTCAAAGAAAACGGCCGCGACGTAGACCCGAAAGAGTGAAAGAAGAAGGCCCGCTAACCGGGAGCCCTTCTCGCTTTAGCGACGCGAGCAGCGACGACCGCCACGGCGGCGGACGACGCGAATCGTCGTCTTCCGGCTAATGCGGACGCGGGTCCGCCGACGGATGATGAGCGCGAGTTTCATGGCCTGAGTCTCCTTTCGTCACGCGCAGGGAGCAAAAGAAAAAACCACGCTCGCGCCGGCTGGGCCGGTGTTGTCGACTCGTGGTTTCCGTTGCTCTTGCTGTCAATCTCGACGGGCACGAAGCCCGCCACGCTACGGATATTATACCATATCGATGCAGGGCCAGTACGTCATTACGCAAAGGGCCGCGACCATGCGCGCGTTGCTTGCGGCTTTCATATTCACGATGGTTCCGACCATATCAATCGCTACACCGGCGGGAGACCAGCCGGCGAGCGCGTGCGAGCGTGAGCTGCCCGCCGCCGGCGTGAACGAGGCGGGCCCTACCGCCTCGCGCGCGGTGTATCTGCGGGCTGCGCGTTCGGAAGAAGTGCTGGCTCGCGCCACTCTGGCGTGCGGATCAAAGCCGCCCGGAAATCGCAAGCGGGACACCGCGCTCGCCGCTTCTACGTACGCAGAGGCGTTCTCGTACTACGCCTGTGCGCAAGACGCCCGCGACCGGCTGCGCGTCGAACGCCTTGCCCGAGACCTATATGAGCGCGCGGGCCGGCTTTCGGGTCGCGACGCGAAGATGCGCTATTATGACCTACGAATTCTCGGCATGGGCGGCCGAGGCTGCATGTGGGCGGGACATTAGAGCGGCACCCAGTTCGTTGGCCGCGGATGCGAGCATGAAAAGCGAGCAGCGACCGCGCTCGCCTTTCGCCCGCTTCCGCCCGCCGTCTACGATTCGCAGAAGCCCGCACCGCTCGGCCTCGCGAACGTACCGGAACGCTGTCGTTTTCGGGACCCCGATTTGCGCGGCGATTCGGGCGTAGTCGCACCGGAAGTTTTCCTGACGGACCCCGTGCTGATACGCGAGTTCGGCGATGGCGACGTAGGCGCGCTTCGCGCCGGCCGGCACGTCGAGCGCGTGGAGCGCGACCATTTGAAACGACGTCGGGTACTCCAACACCCACCGCCAAACCCGCAGGGCCCGCCGGTGCCAATCGAGCGGGTGGATGTTGCTGCGGGTCGTTGCCGACCGTTCGTTGAGGTCGGGGCTGATTGCGCGCTTGCGCTCGACGAGGTGCTGGAACATGCGGATCCCGCTCTCGGTGCCGTACGCGCGCAGGACGTCGCGCGCGATGTTCACGAGTTCATCGTGCAGCACCTGACTGTTCTTGCGACCGTTACGCTCGCGTCGGCGAATGCCGGGCGTGTCGGCCCACTGCGTCGTCCGCCGTAAAAGCCGAGCACCTTCGCGAGGCGGAATGACGAGCATCGGCGCGTCTACCAGGACCGTCGCGCCGATGATGTCGGCTGCCGTGACCGGCACGACGCCGTACAGGTCGGTCAACCCGCCGTCGAGCGCGATGGGAGCGTCGGGAACATCAGCGCCCCGGTCCGGACGCCGGTTCCGACCCAGGATACGGACCTGACCGCCGCTGCCGGCGTACGGGTACGCGGTCGTGCGAAGCCGCCGGGATTCCCGGCCCCATCGTTGGTCCCGGCGAGCCCGGTCCACGAGCGTCGTGACGTACGCTCGTGCCGCATCGTGCGGCGGCCGGGCCTCGGGGCTGAAGACGAGCACGACCTTGCCTCGGTCGGCGCTGCTGCCCCCCGTCGCGAACGCGCCGCCGGCCACCCCGTCCGCCGTCAGCAGGTCGGCGAGCACGCGCCGGCGTGCCTCGAAGCCCTCGTCCACGTCAACGGCCACGAACAGCGCCTGGCCGTCCTCCACCGCGCAGAACTGAAACGTCGCCCGGCCCGCGAGATGGTCGGCGACGTCGGCCGGCGTGACCGACCGAATCTGATTCGCCCGGTAGGTCCCGTCCGCGCGCTGCTTTGACCCGCGCCGCACCCCGAGCACCGCCGCGAACCGCTGCGCGAACGTCTCGCCGCCGTCGCCCGCCGCGCCGCGCACGCTTCCCGAAGATGATTTTGCCGCGCCGAGCCGCCGCGCGCGTGTTTGCAGGCTTGTCGCCACCGTTAGCACCGCCCATCGCAGCCCCACGCCGCCCCCTATCTCGGAGAGACGTAAGGTTCCATTGCAGAGCATGATCGGGCTCGGCGCCGATGGGTTACGTGCGTGACAGCCAGCCGGGAATCGCGCGCCCCGGGCGGCGGTTTGCGGGCGTTATATGGGTACAATTCGATTGCGACCGGGGCCATTTGTACGGCCCCCGAGCAGCGCGGAAAACCGATTTTGTATGTCGGCTCCGGGCGGTCCGGCAAGACCTCGTCCACGTACACCACCAGACTTGCTAAAGCCGCCGACCCCTCGCGATAAACGGCAGATCCGGTGAGCGAAGTCAGGCGCACGAGCGACCCCGAATCGTAGAAACCCCGCCGGCAGCGCACCGGCGGGGTTTCCGTTTTCGTGGCGAGGCCGGCTAGAAGCCGCGTCCTTTCGCCCGTACGGGCGGCGACCGCGTAGGGACCCGCCCGCCGCGTTCGGCGCGTCCTACGGCCTCCTACGGGCCGTTTACCCGAGCCACGGTCGGCGCCGCTGAGCCCGTCCCCTGTCGGGTGGGCATTGCCGCCCTATCTTCTCCGGGAGAAGGCCGCGCTGCGCGGTCCGGTCCCGTAGATTCGATCATGAAAATCGCCCGCATCGCGCTCTCAGTCTTCGCCGACGTTTTCACGGTCGCGGCGGCGGCGTTTGCCCATCGCGACGGTGCTGCATCGGTGAGTACCCCCGATTAACGCATGACGTTTTGAGTCGTAACATTCGGGCCTTAATAGGGTGAGGGGTTCCCCCGAGACCGGCCGCGTCGGAAATTAGCCGTTGGAACCGGCCTTAGTAGGGCGGCGCCGAAATTCAGCGTCTTTTTTCCACCATAGACGGTATGTGGGACAGATCCGTAACACGGAAGCCCCCTTAAATATGCGAGAGCCCCGTTTTTACTACGAAAGCGGGGCTCTCGCATATCTCTTAATGTGACCGAAAAGCTCGAGCGATTTGGTCACATCGCCTGCGTACTATCGAGAAAGAGGTAGAGCAGAGCAACCCCGCCGCCGCGCTGGCTTTCTCCCGGCGCGTCTTCTTGGCGGGCTTTAGGAAACGACAATGGACAAATACTTTGACCATCGTCGCGACCTGCGTCGTAAAGGCGCGGTGCGCGGCATCTAATGCCCCATGCCCGTTCCGGGTTCGCCGGAACGGGCTTTTTTATTTGCTGGGAACCGGGCTTAACCGCCCGTCCGCGATGGCACGTTCGACGTCGGCTTCGGCGGCTTCCCAACAAAGCGAAAGGCGTCGAGTAATCGGCGTCTTTCGTCGTTCACGCCAGCGCCCCGATGTACTCACACGCCGAGGCGCTTTCCCAACCGGGTCGTCCGCGATCGCCTCAGCGACCTGCGTGCCGCGTCGGTTCGCCTCGACGCGGTTCCGCGGGCGGCGCCGCGTTCGTCTCGGTGCGATCGATTCCGCGAGGACGCCTGCGGCTGCCGCCCAAGGGGTGAGAACCGGGTCATCGCGACCGGACGGGACCCAACGCGGCGTTCGTGCGGCGTGGAGACCCGGGTCGCTGCCCCGGGTCATTGCTTACACCCCGGGAGGTCGAGGTAGATCATGGGTCATCTCTTTATCGTCGCGGCGGCGCTCGTAGCGCTGCTAACGGCGGGCGCGACCGTGAACTCAACACGTGTCACGAGTAACGCCGGGCCCGTAACTGCGGACGCCATCATGCCGAGCGGAGGCGGTTGAGCGGAGCGCAGCGCCCCGCGGAGAACGTCCGCTGAGACCCGCGGAGGGACGTTCGACAACGTCCCCCGCGCCTCTTCGGTGTGGAGGTTCACGAATGCCGGGACGCAAGGACGTGAACGAACGCGTGACGCTCACCGCCGTGCGCGATGCGTTTTTACGAGGCGACTTCGAGCGCTGCGTTGCCCTGTGCGAGCAATATCACGCTCGCGGCGACGGTGATGAGGTCGAGATCCAACTACTTGAGGCGCGCGCCCTCTTGCCGCTCAATCGTGCGGGTCAGGCGCTAGACGTGCTCCGGCGACTGCAGCCTTCGGACGACGTGCACGACGAGCAGCTCGTCAAGACGATGCTCACCGGCGCGGCGTATGTGAAACTGGGCCAGGTCGATCGCGGGATCGAACTGCTCCGAAACGCACATGCCAATGCGGACTCAGCCCACCCGACTGTGCGCGCCGACATCGCCGTGAATCTTGGTATCGCCCGATACAGCAAGCGACAGTACACCCTTTCGCTCGAAGCACTCCGTACCGTGCCCGAGGACGCCGATATCGTGCACGCTCGGGCGTTGCTGTACCTCGCGTGGGTTGCATGGGGTGAAACGGATTACGAGACGGCGGCGGATCGGTTCGAGTCGACGTTGCGGCGCATCGACGCCTGCCGGCACTATGACCGGTACGTCGAAGCCTATGCATTGTACGGTTATGCGCTGCTGTGCGCGGAGCTGCCAAGATTGAAGCTGTGGAACGACATTAGCCGGCGAATCGAGCGTTTCGACTGGACGGCCTCCGGCCTGGCGCTACCGCGCTTCTGGCTGTCCGTCGCAGCCTCATATGTCACCGAGATGCTCGGTGCACTCGACGATTCGCGCGCATGGGCGTCCCAAGCGGAAGAGCAAGCACCATCGCCATCATGCCGGATCGTCGCGTTGTGCCGACAGGCCGCATTGTTCGGTCCGTACGGCGAGACCGCGGCGCATCGGTTTTTCGTCGACCGAGCACGACGGCAGTACGACATTCTCGGGCGGGAGGACGGCCTTCGAGACGAGCACTATCTGCCGCTGACCCTCGCAGAGGAAGTCGTACAAAGCACGTCATTCGACGCAGCTGAGGCTCTCCTGACGTACTATCGCGAAGCGCAGGCACCTCGCGTGAAAGAGCATCCCGACGAACCCAAGCTCGAGGCCCACCGCAGTGGGATCGAGGGAGCGCTCTATGCCGCACGCGGCGACCGAACGCGGGCACGACGCAGCTATCTCACAGCACTGCATCGCTTCCAAGCGATCGGCTTTGGAAGAAGCGCGAGCATCATCGCATGCCGACTACTTCCGATCACGGACGAGCGCCGGTACCGCGATTATGCGGAGCAGACAATGCGCGATGCGAGCCCGGCATACTGGGTTCGTGCTCGTCTGGCTCAAACGATCACGGCGGTTCCCATAACGCCGGCGCAAGCAGAAGTCCTACGGCTCGTTGCCGACGGAATGACGAACAAGCAGATTGCGGCGACGCGCGGGATCTCGTTTTTTCGCGCACGGAACAGCGTCGCTGAGCTGCTTGCGGCATTTGGGGCGAAAAACCGCGCGGAGCTGGGGAAGATCGCCGTTGCTCGTGGCATCGTATACGGGCCCCACGATGACCGTCGCGGACGAGTCGGATGACCCGCTAGACGAAAGGCCATCTTACCTAGGATGATGAGCGGGCGAACCTACGATTGTCGGTTCGGCGACGTCCTCGGGCCCATGTGGTTCAGGACGGCCTGTCGCCGACCGTTCCTGCGAGCCCGCGCGAGTGGCGCTCGCCTACACCCCGGGGGCGGTCGGCGACACGGTCTTTCCGGGCAACAATGCGCGGTATCCATTTGCAAGTCGCCCAAGCAAGCCAGTCTTCGTGGATATCGTCGATGCTGCGTTGATGCTGGTAGATACCGCGCGGTCGGAGCGCTCAGGTGACGCCCACGTGTTCTCGATGCTAACATCGAACGACGCACAGACGCGTGCACGATTCAGTTCGCGATCCTGTGTCGGTGATCCGGCAATCTGAATACATCGCTTAGGGCATCGAAAGGTAAACTGTCGATATGACTAAGGACAAAACCGTCCCTGACGACGAAATTAACCCGGCCATTGAAACGCTCTACGAAATAACAAAGCTCCGCGATGGCGACTTTTCTGCAACGCAGACATCTGACATCGAAAGTCTTCCAGCCGGCGTCTTGAGCGCGCTTGACTTCTGGCTAGCTCAGCGAAACATGGATACCGGTAATGTCGATGATATTCGCGTCGCTTCGTGGTCCGGTGGGAAGCTCAAGCTCTATGCATTCACCTTTCTACAAAGAAAAGATGACGAAGCACCAGCAAGCTTTCACGGGACGCTCGTCATCAAATCTCATGATGATAGTCGCTTCGAAGTGATTGGTGCAAGTGCGCGCAGCGGCTTGCGTCGTCACCCGAGAGTCGAGGGTTGAGTAGCCGTTGATTCGGACCGTTCGTGCCGTTCTCGGGCGGAGCGGCGCCGCTGCTCTTACGATGTGTGTGGGCCTGTTGCTTTGTGGCTGTGAAAAAGAACGCCCGGTATGGTCGACGGAGGTTCGATCTCCCGACGGAGGATGGCGCGCCGTGGCGGAGACGTATCACTACGTCGGGCCAGGTAATAATGCTGTGGAAACGATTGTACGCATTGATGGCGGTGGCGACACCACCAAGCAGCCGTCAGAGGTCCTCGCCGTCGCGGATGGCGGAAAGTACCTCGGCCTTACGATGAAATGGCTGACGTCGACGCATCTTCTGATCATCCTCAAGGACGATCCCGTCTTGGTCAACTACCAAGTCGTCAAGACGTCGGGGATCGACGTCTCACTAAGGTACGACAAGAGCCAAATCCGCTAACGGCCCGGGCGCTAGTCCGCCTCTTGCGATATGGCGCCGACGAGCGCTTCGAGCGTGGTCTTCCCAGCGGTTTCGGCCTCGGCGTCGGTAGCGGTCGTGCACCTCACGGACCGTCAGGATCCGGTGGAGGTCGGCGATCGATTTACAGTTGCCGCCGATCGGGTAGTCCCGACGTCGCGGCCTGCTGCTAAACCCATGGGCGCACCACGGGGAGTCTCGTACTCACGGTATCGGAATTCGACTACGCGGCGGGCAGCTTCACGCCGACGCGCTCGATGCGTGCAAGTATACTGCAATTCAAAGCTTGTGCAAAAAGCCGCTCCTGCGAGCTCGCGCGAGCTACTCTGGGCTACGCCCCGGGCGCCGTCGCCGGTGCCCGACATTCCCGGATGACGAGCGGAGCAATTCGCGCGCTACCGACGCTTTCATGCGATCCGACGTTACGCAGCAAGATTCTCGCCATAGCAGAGTCGAGCGGTGCCATCATCGGTCGATTCGGAACGCCCACCAGAATCCAATCACGCGGGTGTCCCGCAAGTCGCGCAAGATGCAGGTTTGTTGCCAATGAGCTCATTTCGCGTTGGCTCAGCCCGCGCACGTCGCGCCGTCCAAAACGGTCGAGGTACGCATGTGCGGCCGTGCCCCTCCGGAATCGAGGCTCGATACCGCCGTCATCGGCATAGGCTTTCGTCGCCGCAGCCCATCCGAGCGTTGCACGCTTTCCCGCACGTTCGAACTTCCGGTCGCCCCAGAGGTATCCCATTTCTATAAAGCCGAGAACTTCCGGCGAACGCGTGCCGGCAGTCGCCGCAGAAGCCGATCGTCTAACCAATGGAATGAGCTCATGAGACGTCCCCGTCCACGCTCGATTGTTGCACAAGACGTATTCACGAACGAAGTCTTCCCGTGTTATCGACGTTCCGCTCATAGCGACCGCATAGAGGGACATCGCGAGGAGATGCAGCAGCACGTTACGGTTCAGCCGAGAGCCCGAATATATCCGTCACCATCGCCTCCCAGGCCGCGGTGTCCCCGGACTGCGCGACCATTTCCGGCACGCATGTCCTTTCCGGCCACCTTCTCTAAATGCAGTGCGCTTGTGGCCGGTGTCGCCGCGGTGTGCAGCAGAACAAGTGCGGTGTACGCGCACTTATACCGCGCAACCAATTCCCACGCCTCTAGCAACTGGAAAGAGCGCCCGGTCGGGGGGTCCGGCAGGCGCAACCGAGCCGCATCGAGCGCTGGACGAAACTGCGACCGTCGCATATAATGGGGTCATCCCCTGCGATGAGACTCTTCAACGGAGCTACGGAGCGAGAGGCGTCGAACGATCGGCGCCTCTCTCATTTCCGGTTCCCTGCGTCGTCGAGCGAGCGTCCGGGGACATGGCGCGCTTAACGATGATGCATTCGATTCACGGTTCACAGCGGTGCCGTCAACATGGTCGGCGCGGCTGTTCCTCCTGAGCGTCCTGCTGATCAGGATCGAACCCATGCGGGCCCGGGCAGCCCCGCTTCTTTGCTCGCCGCTTCCGCACGTTGAGGGCAGCATTCGTCTTGTTCGCCCGTGACGAGTTGAGTATTGTCGCGGTCGTTGATGGGCGCTACGATGCGCCGCGTGATTCGATTCGACGTGCTCGTGTCACGTGGATCCGGTCCGCTGATCGAGGCCCTGGAGGGAATCGACTCCGGAGGCTGCGCGTGAACCTTTACCAGATCTTTCCGTACGACGCGAGCGCCGCAGCGCACCTACGCTGGAAAAGGGCGGCGCTCTTTTCGTTCCTGCCGGCGCGCCGAGTCGAGTAGTGCCCACCGATGCACAGATCGACGACGCGATCCCGCAGGGCCGACTTCACGCGGTACCACGGGTAGTCGAAGCTCTCTACGACGATGCGAACGACAAGTGACGATCCGCTTCGAGAACGGCTATAGCGTGTCGGGCCGGATTCCGAGATCGTCGGCGACGGCCGAGATCGGCTTCTCCCCCGTTGAAGTCAGCCGCACCGCTTCGACCTTGTATTCACGCGTGTGACGTTGTCGCTTGGTCGCCATGTAAGAACTCCTGGGCCTGGCCCTTCGCCAGGCTTATCCGGGTGTCCACCAAGCGGGTCAGGTCCAGTCTTCGAAGCGCACGACGACGGCGCGCGGCTTTTCTCGCGCGCCGTCTCGGCCTCGCTAATTCGTGGCGGTGGGTGTTGCGTCTATGCGGCTTAGCGTGGGATGTAGGGAAACTGCACGCGGCTAGGGGCTTGATATCTCGGTGCGAGGTATTGTGGCGTTGATTGCGAGACGCGCCACTGGCGGGGCGCGTAGACCGGCTGCTGCGGAGGCTGCTGGAAGCGACCACGGATGTACTGGACGCCTTGGTTCACAACTGCCGCCCTACCGGCCCAGTCGACGACGCGCGTCGCGTTTCTCCCGACCGCAGACCAATTGGGTGGTGGCGGCGCGCTTCCGGGCCGGAACACCGGTTCCGGGATGATCTCTTGCGCGCTCGCAATTCCAGATAAGGCCGCTGCAACCGAAAGCGTCAGCGCAGCGGCCCAAATCGACCTGGACATCTGATATTCCCTCCGGGAAAGTTGGTTATTTTATGTCCCCGACAGTTCGGGAGCGAATTCTAAAAAAGTAATCTGGGAACTATCTGGGATGCACTTCGGACGTGTCCGCGTGCGCCTCAAGCTGTCGACGGTGCTTCGCGATTCCGAAATCGTCCCTGAGTGCTGCTGGTACTACGTATGACAGCTCGAGCGATCGACCAAGTATCCTAACGGACCTGTCGGCCCCTCGTTCGTGTCGGCCGCGAGTTGCGAGCCGGCCGCAACCGGTGCTGGCGTTTGACGCTGCCCACCAAACACTCCCGCAGATCCGCATGCCTTTCCGGCCATGTTTACGTCGCCAATTGTCGGAGCGACAGGACGCGAATTGCGAACACGATGAAGCATGCGAGCATGCAGCGCATTGCGGCGGACGCAGCGATCACACGGCGGGCGCAATACCGCACCGGAGTAGACGGCGTGCAGAATTCATGCTACACTGCCGTCACCACCCCCGGCGCCGAGAACAACGTCGCCGGGTTTCTTTTTGGGCAGGGCTTGCGATCCGCGCCGCTATCCTGATCGACGGGAGTAACCTGCTCGGAGCCCTTGCTCGCGCAGGACTCGGCTATCCCGCGCTCGGCCCGTTGATTGAGCTGCTTCGTGGAAAGGACGACCTCGTCTTTGCTCGGTTCTATGCAGCGCCGCCGCCGGAGGAGCCGTGGAAAGGCTGGTTTCTCGCCATGCAGCGAGCAAATCGCCATATCGAAGGGCTCGAGTTCTTTCAAGGCTATCGTACGCCGGACCGTAAGGAGAAGGTGATCGACGTCGCGCTAGCCGTGGATCTCATCGAGGGGATCTTTGAGAATCGCTTTGACCGCGCTGACGTCTTCGGAGGAGACGGCGACCACCTCTATGCGCTCAAGGTTGCGCACGAAGAACAACGTGCGAGAATTCGAGTGCACCTAGCTCCCGGCCAGCGACTCTACGCGGTTGGTAAGGCGCGTATACCATTCACTATGTGGTCAGCACAGCAGTTCGTTAACGCCGGAATCGTGGCCCGCAGAGCGCACGCACCGGTGCCGCGTGCTGGCGCGGCGCCACGATCCGCGGGATGGAGCGCACGCATTAGAGCGGGTGCTTTCGGAACGATCGCGCCACCGCCGCCAGGTCTAAACGAGCGAGTTTTCACGGTGCGACGTGGATCGTGGAACTAAAGGCCGGAACGACATCGGCGCCTCTTCGCAGCGGCGGCCCAGTATGTGATCTGCCATCCGCGCCGCGTGCTTAGTTCTATGGACGACGACACGGTCGTAATCGCGGCCGGCGAGTTGTCGGCGCAGCGGATCATCGATCTGCACGACGTGCTGACCCGCGCGCTGCAAATCTATCAACCGCGCACTGCGATCGACTGGCTGTTCGGAAATGAGCCGTATCTCGACCAGGCGCGCCCGATCGATGTCCTGGTCTCGCGTGGATCTGTTTTGCTGATCGAAGCCCTCGAGGGGGTCGACTCGGGAGGCTACGCGTGAAGCAACCCCGCCCCACCGTCACCGCTGGAGATGAACACCCGGACGCTGTGCCGGAACTGAGCCGCGCCGTGCACCCTGAAGCGCACTATGCATACCTCGTTGCGCGCCCGCATCCATGGCGCAAGCAACTTGCATTCAAGGACCGGCGCCTGACCGTCGGTCAGTTTTTGGGTCGCATGCGCGCCGAAGGCTGGACGCCCGAAGAAGCAGCCGCCGATTTCGACCTTCCGGTCGAAGCGGCATACGAGGCACTTGAATACGGCGAGTGCCACGCATCGCTGATTGCGGCCGAGGAGGCCGAAGACGCCCGGGCGGCACGGAACCTGACCGATGGGGCTGTTGAGTGCGCAGGAGCAGGCGACCCGCCGTCATCGCGTCGCGTGCGCCGATGAACGGGCGTCGTCTCATTTACCATCGCCGAACGACCCGCCCTGGTCGAGAGCGTCCATCACGCGGGCGACGCCGTCCGGCTCGGCAAGCGTTTGCAGCACGTTCTTCCCGGCGAGCGCAGCACTTGGCTGGCGCACGATCGCGGCGATCCGCTCTGGCTTAAACGTTTGAGATAACCGCCGCGCGACTGCAGCCAGATGACTGACGTCGTCGACGCGGTCCATTGGTAACCCGTGCCGCATCCAGCGGTGTATCGTGTGACCACTCACAGCAAAGAGTTCACCTGTCTCACAATGCGAAGTTTGCAAAACCGACTCGATGAATGCTACCTCATGCACTCTTGGGAACACCTTGGCCACTGCGCAGCCGCCTTTACCGCGGTTCTCGGTATGGCGTGCGTTCGGTTGCACGTTCCCACTTGCCGATCTCGTGACACACGCGCAGGTCGTCCGCCGCGCTCGTACCGCAAGAGTGCTCCTCCATGACGCGGACGATGTCTTCGACCTGATCGTCTGAAAGTCGCCCAAGGATACGAACGAGGTCAGCCTGGTCGGCGAGGCGGCGGAGTCGAGCTTCTCGAGAAAGAACCGCCGTCGCGAGGCCGCAGATGTGACGTCGATTCTGGAACCTGAATGCATCCGATGCACTTCGCGCAACGTCTCGGCGCACCGGGCGACAAAGAAAATCTGGCCGGAAGGTCGGCCGGCGGGTCCCGAAGCTCCAGACGGCCTTCGGGGTCGCGCGCCATTGAGTCGTGCGATTCGCGCGCCGGAAGCTCCCACCTACGCGCCGAATCAGCCTCGCCATGACACCCAAGGACGGACGTCACCCGCACCACGGCGAGCCCTCCCAGCGCGTCATCCCGACGGCCGGCACGTCGCTGATCAACGCCGCGCTGCGCGTCCTCGCCGACGGCCACGAACGCGACGCCGGCCAGATCCTCGCGGACGCTGTAAAAGCCGGCTGGCTTCCCGCGACCACGCACAAGATCACGCTCTACACCTCGCTCTATCAGTACGTGCAGCGCAGCATCTCGCACAAACGCCGCCCGCTGATCGTGCAGAACGAGGTCACACACGCCTTCCGCATCAACCACCCGGTCGACGACTGGCCGAACATTCCGCCTCCGCCACGCCGCCCACCGCTCGCACCGGAACAGCTCGACGCAATCGCAACCCGCTTGCACGCGACATCAACCGCGGTCGCACCGGCAGCATTCGAAGAAGCCGTCTGCGACGCGTTCGCAGCACTCGGCTTCGTCGCGACGCACGTCGGCGGCATCGGCGCGCCCGACGGTCTCCTGGACGCGCCGCTCGGCCCGCTAGCCTATCGCACGGTCCTCGAGTGCAAGACCGCGCACGCCGACACGACGGTCAACACGCCCCAACTGGAGGAGCCCGCGCGTTTCCGGGAAGCGTACCACGCACAGTACGCGATCCTCGTCGGCCCGGCGTTCGCCGTCGACGGCGTCTTCGAGAGCGAGATGAACGAGCATGCCGTCTCGGTATGGTCGGTGAACGACGTGGTCAACGCGCTGCATCTGGGCGTCGATCCGATCGAGTGCCGGGATCTCTTTGCCGCCGGCGTCGTAGAAGACCGCCTCGCCGACCTCGCGTGGTCCCGCGAACACGGCGCCCAGAAACGCCTCGCGGTCATCGCAAAGCTGCTCCACGAAACGGCCTGGAACGCGCAAAAAGCCTTGGTCGGCCGCGTCGAAGCAACGGACGCGCCGGCGCTCACGGTGGACGCGGCGCTGATGCTGGTCGACACCGCACTTCAACAAGCAAAGGCGACAGGCGGCGCAACACGCGCGGAAGTCGAAACGGCGATGGCTGACCTCGTCCGCACTGGCGCAGCGATAAAACTCGTCGACCGCGATGGAATCGTCATCAGCCGTCCACCCGAGTTGAGCGGTGTCTTCAAAAATGGATAGCCATCGACACCCATGCGTCTCTGCTACCTGACGCCGACGTGGGGACGATCGGTCCTCCTACTTGACGGAGCGACCGTTGGTGTAGTAGCTATGTAGCATACTACGAAGGTCCGCCGCAGCGGGATGTGGAGGTTGTAAGTGCATTTGCGCGCCCGCACCGGGCTGTCGATCGCGCTTTGCATCTCGCTCGTTGTGCCGTTGCCGGGGGGGCACGCGCCGTCAGAGGCGCGCAGCACGCCGCATCGCGCGGTGACCGTCGCCGCCGTCGTGCCGCCCGTTCGCGTGCACGTCGACGAGCCGCCGCGGGTGCGGCCGTCGCTGCCGCCCGTGAGCACGCTGCGTCCGCACGTCGTGCCGGCAGTGCACGCCGCGAATCCGGTGCCGGTGCCCGGGCCGCCGATGCTGCGGCCGGGCGAGATCGACGGCGTTCTCAAAACCGCCGCCCGAGCGCGTCGCAGCGCCGTGGCACAACCTGCGATCAACGCGTCGGCGCCGCCCGTCACCCGGTCGACGAAAACGCTGGCGGACGGTACGCCGGGCACGGGCATCAATCCGTGGTGGCGCTATCAAGAAGAGAACGTTCCGGGCGGCGGGCACGTGATGGTAAACGTCGGGACGGGCAACCTGCTGCTGCAGGAGGACGACATGTCGGTGCCGCACAAGGGCATCGCGCTTGCGTTCCGGCGCACGTACAACTCGCAAATGCCCGCGGTAGTCCCCACCGTCTACAGCAGTTGGCAGAGCTTATTCGGCAACGGTTGGACGAACACGTTTGACGCGCACTTGGTGCAGACGTCAAACGGGCTCAAATCGGTGTACGACATCGACGGCGCGCGCTACGACTATGCACGCGTTGGAACGACAACACCCGCAGTGTACACATCGGTCACGCCCGGCCAGCACGCAACGCTCGCGGGTGATGACACAGGCTGCGGCCACCTGTGGACCAAGAAGAGCGGCACCGTCTACTACTTTTACTCGCCCGTACCGACCAAGACGTGCCCGAGCCTGGGAATCGTCGGCGGCTACGCCGGGCGCTTGTACCAGATCGTGGGGCGCAATCGCAAGACCTGGATCTCGTTTTCGTACAGCTGGGATGGCGGCGTTGCGTCCACGACCGGTAAGATCGGTTCGATCGTCGCGCAGACCGAGTCGGGTCTGACCGCGACGCTGACGTTCGACGACGTCAACGGCCGGCGGCTGCTGACGCAACTGACATATCCCGGCGGCCTGACGGCGGTGTCGCTCTGGTACGGCTATGATGGACTGGGCAATTTGACGTGGGTCTCGCGTCCGGAGAACAACGCCTCGGGGGTGCGCCCGATCCAGACGTACGGATATCAGGCGATCGGCTCCGATTCGAT
>JAQBPK010000180.1 GCA_028287565.1 Vulcanimicrobiota bacterium | reverse complement strand
CACCGGTGCTGCACGCAATGGCCGAGCACGACCACATCGTGCCGTACGACGCCGCGAAGCCGCTGATCGGTCACGTCGGCTCGACCGACAAGGAAGAGATCGTGCTCAAAGGCGGCCACGTCAGCCTCGTCGCCGGACCGAACGCGGTGAAACGGCTGTGGCCGCGGCTCGACGCGTGGCTCGGGGTGCGCTCGGTTTGAGCGGCGCCGGCGTTGATTCGTATCCGCGCGCGCTGGCGCTCGGCGGCGCGGAGTTCGAGATCCGGTTCATGCGCGCCGGGGATGAGGCCGCGCTGCTCGCGTTCGCGCGCGAGTTGCCGCCGCACGACCTGCTGTTCCTTCCGCGCGACATCACGCATCCTAAGGTGCTCGCCGCATGGATTCGCGAGATCGAGCGCGGCGCGATGACGACGCTGCTCGCATTTCGCGGCGACGACGTCGCCGGCTGCGCGACGATCGTGCGCGATCCGCTCTCGTGGTCCCCGCACGTCGCGGAGCTGCGGGTCGTCGTGGCGACCGCCGCGCGCGGCTTGGGTCTCGGGCGCGCGCTGAGCGCGAACGCGGGCGAGCTGGCGGTGGCGACCGGCACCGAGAAGATCGTCGCGCACATGACGCCCGACCAGATCGGCGCGGTAACGGTATTCGAGACGATGGGGTACCGCGCCGAAGCGCTGCTGCGCGACCACGTGAAGGACGCGGGCGGGGTGAAGCACGATCTCGTGATCCTCAGCCTCGACGTTGACGCGTTCCGCACGCGCGCCGCCGCATACGGCCTGATCTCCGAGGAGCTTGCATGAGCGACACCGAGACCACGACAGCGCCGAAGATTCCGCGCGACCGCGCGGACGACTACACGAAGGACCAATCCGCGGTGCGGCGCGCGTTCGTCGCCGAACAGACCGGCACGAAGCTCGAGCACGCCGGCCACTACTCGTTCGACCCGGGCATTTTGCGCGGCAACGTCGAGAACTTCACCGGCGTCGCGCAGGTGCCGATCGGCATCGCGGGACCGCTGCGCATCAACGGCGAGCACGCGCGCGGCGACTTCTACGTACCCCTCGCGACCACGGAAGGCACGCTGGTCGCCAGCTACAACCGCGGCATGCGGCTGCTGACCGAGTGCGGCGGCGTGAAGACGACCGTCGTCCAGCACTCGATGCAGCGCTCCCCGGTGTTCATCTGCGAGGACGCTCTGGCAGCGCGCAAGCTCGGCGCGTGGATCGATCAGCATTTCGACGACATCAAAGCTGCTGCGGAAAAGACGACGCGCTCGGGGAAGCTGTCCAACATCGGCCAGTACGCGCTCGGGCCGCTGCGGTATCTGCGTATGAACTACACGACTGGGGACGCGGCCGGTCAGAACATGACCGGCAAAGCGACGCTCGCGGCATGCGAGTGGATCGTGGCCAACTACCCGGGCGAGCTGCAATATCTGCTCTCGGGCAACATCGACACCGACAAGAAGTACTCGCAGATCAACCAGCTGCTCACGCGCGGCAAGCGCGTCGTCGCGGAAGCGGTCATCAAGCGCGAGGTGTTCCAGCGGCTCATGGGCGTCGACACCGTGGAGCTGTTCCATCATCGTCAGATCTCGATGGCCGGCGCGTTCATGGTGGGCTCGGCGAACAACGGCGCGCAC
This sequence comes from Vulcanimicrobiota bacterium, assembly GCA_028287565.1. Taxonomy (GTDB): domain Bacteria; phylum Vulcanimicrobiota; class Vulcanimicrobiia; order Vulcanimicrobiales; family Vulcanimicrobiaceae; genus Vulcanimicrobium. The sequence goes on along the minus strand of JAQBPK010000180.1, from coordinate 3,661 downwards.
GCGGCGAACGGGCTCACGGCGATCTTCATCGCGACCGGACAAGACGTGGCGAACGTCGCCGAGTCGCACGCCGGCATCACGTACACGCAGTTGCTGCCGAACAACGACTACTACTGGTCGATCACGCTGACGTCGCTGATCGCCGGCACGTACGGCGGCGGCACGGGGCTTGCGACGCAGCGCGAGTGCTTGGAGATGCTCGGCTGCTACGGCAGCGGCAAAGCGGACAAGTTCGCCGAGATCTGCGCGGCGGTCGTCTTAGCAGGCGAGACGTCGCTCACGGGCGCGATCTTGCACGGCGACTGGGTATCGAGCCACGACCGTCTCGGCCGAAACAGACCATAACGATAGGACTTCGCACGGATATGCATCCGGAAAGAGTACGCGCCCGTACGCTTGGCGAACACCGCACGAAGCGAACTATGGTTTGCGGCTCGACGTGCCGGGAATAATCTGCATGAGAGAGGACGGTTCACCTTGACGACCGCCAGTTGGAATTTCGCCGGATCTACGGCCGGCAACCACCGGGGGCTTCGTCCTCCATCAAAGCTGCTCTGGCTCGCTGAATACCGCGCGCTGTGGGAAGCCGGCTTCGCGCTCACCGCGGCACCGCTGCTGCTCGGCGCGCCGCGCGGCGACGGTCATCCGGTCCTCGTGCTGCCGGGCTTTCTCGTGAGCGACATCTCGACGACGATGCTGCGCACCTACTTGAAGCTGCTGGGCTACGACGTGTACGGCTGGGAGCTGGGCCGAAACTACGGCGGCATCGCGCGCATGCGCGGAAAGCTGCGCGACCGGCTGACCGAAATTCACGAGAATACAGGCAAGAAGGTCAGCATTCTCGGCTGGAGCCTGGGCGGCGTGTACGCACGTTATCTCGCGCTCGGGATGCCCGACGCGGTGCGATCCGTCATCACGCTGGGCAGCCCGTTCTCACGCAATCCCAACGCGAGCAACATCAGCGACATCTACGAGTTCGTCAGCGGCGAAGGCCCGTGGGACAACGGCCAGCAGCTGCCCCACGAGTACGACGCGATCGCCCAAGATTTGTCGATGCCCTCGACGTCGATCTGGTCGAAGGTCGACGGAATCGTGAGCTGGCGCTCGTCGGTGCTCAAGCCGAACGCGCGCACCGAGAACATCGAAGTGATCGGCGCGAGCCACGTCGGCCTGGGCGTGAGCGCACCGGTGATGTGGGCGGTCGCCGACCGCCTCGCGCAGCCGGACGGCGCGTTCACACCGTTCGCGCGCGGCGGTCCGTTCGGGATCGCGTACGGCGCGGGCCGTTAAGCTAACGGTAACGGCCACGCTTGTTCGGCGTGCTAACGCCGTTTGCCTGATGCGGCGCCGCTTTTAAAGCGGCGCCGTTTTCCTACGCGGCGCCGGTTACGACGAGCGCGGCGTGCAGCACGACGCCTGCGGCGCCGCCGACGAGACTGCCGTTGAGGCGGATGAACTGCAAGTCCGGACCCAGCTCGGTCTCGATCTTTTCCGTGATCACGTCGGCGTCCCAGCGCTGCACGATCTCGGTGATGAGCAGCGAGAACTGCTGCTGGAACTGGCCTAGCACCGCTTCAGCAGCGTCCGCGAGGCGCACGTTGAGCCGCTCGACGAGCTCATCTTCTTCCAGCATGCTGCTCGCGATGTTCGCCGCGATCTGCGCCAAACGCGACGCGGCCGGCACGACGGGTTCCGGCGGCGGGCGCTCGAGCCGCGCTTTGAGCGCGCTCCAGCCGGTCGCGACGAGCTGATCGAGCTCGGAGCCATCGAGGATCGCGCGCTTCAGGCGCTCCGCTTGCGCCGCGGTCTCGGGATCTTCGTGCAAGCGCACGACGAGCTCGCTCAGGTACGCGTCGAGCTGCAGGCGCATGGGGTGGTCCCGCGTGGTCGCGACCTCGTCGACCAAGTCGATCATGCCGTCGACGAAACGGTTGACGATGTACGCGTCGACGAAGCCGGGCGTGAGGATCGAGCGCTTCGCGAAGCGGCGTTTGATCTCGGCGCGCTGCCCGTTCAGCCACTTCGCCACGACGGGTAAAACCCGCGCGACCACGCGTTGGTGCGCGCCGTCGGCCGTCACGATCTGCAGCACCGCGCCCGCGGCGCGCGACACGTCGAGCTCTTCTACTTCCTTGGCGACGACGCGGCGCACGGCAGCGCGCACCTCGGCGTCGTCCACTGCATCGAGCAGCCGCGGCACGAGTGCGCGGACGGTGACGAACAGCGTGCGGCAGTTCTCCGGGACCGCGAACCAGCGCAGCATGTAGCGCGCGAGATCGAGCTCGCGCAGCTTCGACGCGATCAGCGTGGGTGTGAGGAAATTCTGCTCGATAAAGATCCCGAGCTGCACGCCGATGCGGTCCTTGTTATGCGGCACGATCGCGGTGTGCGGCAGCGGGATGCCGCCGGGGTGGCGGAACAGCGCGACGACCGCGAACCAGTCGGCGAGCCCGCCGATGAGCGCCGCTTCGCTGAACGCCTCGAGCCACGCGAGAAGCGGGTACGCGGGGCGTAAGCGTGACGACACGATAAAGACGATGGCCATGACGCCGAGCAGCGAAGTGGCAATCGTCTTCATGCGCAACAGGCGGGCGCGCTTGTCGTTCGCGCCCGCTAGAACCGCGACGGCGATGTTAGACCTTCTCCGTGGTGCTTTCCGGGGCCGCGGTCTCCGCCGATGCCGATGCCGACTTGAACACGTTGACGAGCTGGTTGACGTATTCGTTCTGCTGCTCGATGAGCTTCACGGCGAACGCCGAGTTGAGCTCGCTGACCTGCGCGACGACCGTCGGGATGTTGCGGAGGCCCTGCGCGCCCGGCAGCTTGCTGGTCGCGTTGCTGAAAAGCTCGCGGAAAGAGTTGATGGCGGCGCTCTGCGCGGCCTGGGCTTGCTTCAGCGCCTCGATGCCCTGCTGCTGGAGCTTCTCGATGGTGTCGGCGTAGGAATCGTTCACGGGGGGTTCTCCTCTGCGCTCTGGGGCGCGGGTGGCGGTCCAAGCTTCGTGCTAAGTATACCAAGCACTATGCTATGCTTGTCAAGCGCCCCGGTCGCAGCGGGCGGGGACAGCCTGATCGCAGGGTTCGAGCGGGCTCAAAGCAATCGACCACTAGCTACTTTGCACGCCGCCGAGGTGGAAGCGATTGACGTACAGCATTCTGCGGGGTGCGCGTGACCCGGCTGCTCATCGCGAACCGCGGCGAGATCGCGATCCGCATCGCGCGCGCTGCAGCGGCGCTCGGTATCGTGAGCGTGGCGGCGTTCTCGCGAGACGATGCGGAGTCGCTGCACGTGCGTATCGCGGATGAAGCGGTGCCGCTGCCCGGGTCGGGTCCGGCCGCCTACCTCGACGCCGACGCGCTGCTCGCCGCGGCCGGCGCGTCGGCGTGCGACGCCGTTCATCCGGGCTATGGCTTCCTGAGCGAGAATGCTGCGTTCGCACAGTGCTGCATCGACGCCGGGCTGACGTTCGTCGGACCGCGGCCCGACGTGCTGGAGCTCTTCGGCGACAAGGCTCGTGCACGCGCGCTCGCCCGGTCGCTGCACGTACCGCTGCTTGCCGGCAGCGACGAGGAAGTCGATCTGCACGGCGCGATCGCGTTCTTGGCGTCGCTCGGCGACGGCGGCACGATGATGATCAAAGCCGTCGCGGGCGGCGGCGGG
>JAQBPK010000174.1 GCA_028287565.1 Vulcanimicrobiota bacterium | reverse complement strand
GGTCGCGACGACCTCCGGGTCGATCCGGATCGAGCCCTCGCTCTCGGCGCGCGCCGAGGCGCCCGCGGCGACCGTGCGGCCGGCCAGCGTGCCGAGCACGCTCGCGGCGGAGGCGAACATCGCGTCGGCCATGGGTCGCAGGGTATCGGGCACCGTTACTCCTCGTTCTCGACGATCGAGCTGACGCGCACCGCGAGCTTGTCGCGGTTGACGCCGGGGAAGACCTTGAACTTCTCGCGTTCGTTCACCGTCACGGCCAGCGGCTCATTGACCGGCTTGTCGAACATCACGAGGTCGCCCGGCTGGAGAGCGATCAAGTCGCGCAGCGACACGACGGTCTTGCCGAGCTCCACCTTCACGTCGACCGGCGCGCGCTCGACGTTGCGGGCGAGCTGCGCGATGTCCAGCTCGGTCATCCCGCGGCCGGCGACGACGCTGGGCGACCACTGGAAGTCCGAAAGCTGCGCCCCGATCGACTGCAGGACGAGGTACGGCAGGCAGAAGTTCATCACGCCGGACATGTCGCCGACCTTGAGCTCGCACGTGACGAGCGCGACGATCTGGTCGAGCGGGATGATCCGCGGGATGAACTGCGGGTTCGAGTCGAGCGCCTCGATCTTCAGCGACAGCGTCAGCAGGTAGTTCCACGACTCGCGGTAGCTGTTGAGCATGCGCGCCATGAAGCGCTGCATCAGCGTGCGCTCGATGTCGGTGAGGTCGCGAAGCTTCTGCGGGTACCAGCCCGGGCCGCCCAGCAGGCGGTCGATGATCGAGAACACCAGGTTCAAGTCGACCTGGACGATCCCCGAGCCCGGCAGCGGGTCCATCGAGTAGATCGAGAGGATCGACGGGATCCCGATGGACGAGATGAAGTCCCCGTAACTGATCTGGTCGATCGAGACGATCGTCGCTTCGACGCGCGTGCGCAGGTAGACCGACAGCGAGTTGTTCAGCAGCCGCGTGAAGTTGTCGTGCAGCGTGCGCAGCGTCTGAAGCTGGTTCGCGCTGAACTTGTCGAGCTTCTTGTTGAAGCGAAAGTCGAACGGCTTGATCTTGCGCGCGGCGTCGACGCCGCCGAGGGCGGGCTCGGGCGCAGCAAGCTGGTTGACGAGAGCATCGATCTCTTCTTGAGAGAGGATCGACATTGTTACTGCGCCTCCGGGTTCGGGGTGGGCGCCGCGGCGCCGTTCAGGATCACGATGTCGACACGCCGGTTCTGCTGGCGGTGCGCGTCGCTGTCGTTGGCGAACTTCGGGTGGAACTCGCCGTAGCCGGCGAACGAGATGCGCGTCGGCACGATCTTCGCGTGCTCGACGAGATAGCGCGTGACGCCGGTCGCGCGCGCCGCGGAGAGCTCCCAGTTGGTGGGATACGCGTACGTCGCGATCGGGACGTTGTCGGTGCTGCCCTCGACGCGCACGTCGTTGCGCACACTGCGCAGCTGCGCCGCGACCACGTCGAGCAGCTGTTTGTACTCCGGGCGCAGATCGGCCGAGCCCGAGTCGTAGTACGTCTTGTCGCTGAGCAGCGTGATCACCAGGCCCTGCTTGTCGATGCGCGTCTGCACTTTTGACTGCAGGCGCCGCTGCGCGATGTACTTGTCGAGCTGTGCTTTGACCGCAAGCAGGTTCGCGTTCTCCGCGCGGCCGTGCTGGATGCTCTTGAGCCCGCCGTCGGGCGGGTTGTTGATCGCGCTCGTCCCGTCGAACCCGCCGGAGATCGCGTGCGCCAGCTTGTTGAACTTCACCGCGGAGATGTTCGAGATCGCGAACAGGATGATGAAGAGCGCCAGCAGCAGCGTGATCATGTCGGCGTAGGTCAGGAGCCAGCGCATCATGCCGGCGCTCTCCATCGCTTCTTTGTCGCCGCCGCGCCGCAGCCGCGAGCGCGCCTCGGTCCTGGTCAGCGCCACTACGCGCCCGCGAGCTCCGGCTCGCCCACCGCGCCGCCCGCTTCGATCTCGGTCTCGCGCTCGGTCGGATCGAGGAACGCGTGCAGCTTCTCCTCTAGCAGGCGCGGGTTGTCACCGGCCTGGATCGACAGGATGCCCTCGACCATGATCTCGCGCAGCAGCAGCTGCTCGCCCGCGCGCTCTTTGATCTTGGTGGCGAGCGGAATCCAGAACAAGTTCGCCAGCGCGATGCCGAAGAACGTCGCGACGAACGCCTGCGCGGTCGCGACGCCGAGCTGGCCGGCGATGTTCGTCGAGCCCGCAAGCGAGCCGAGCGCCTTGAGCATCGCGATCAGGCCGAGCACGGTGCCGATGATGCCCAGCGTGGGCGAGTAGCCGCCCATCGTCATGAAGACCGCCTCGGCCTTCGCGTTGCGCTCCTGGACGAAGGCGATCTCGGTCTCGAGAATTTTGCGGATGATGTCGGTGTCGCGGCCGTCAATGACGAGCTGGATGCCCTTGCGCATGAACTCGTCTTCCAGCGCCGCGGCCTCGTTCTCGAGCGCCAGCAGGCCCTCGCGGCGCGCTTTCTCGGCGAACGAGACCAGCGTGGCGATCACCTCGCGCTCGTGGTAGACCGGCTCGACGAACGCCGTCCGCAAGCCGAGCGTGATGCCGCGCAAAAACGTGCGCAGCGGGAAGGACACCATCGTCGCGCCGACCGTCCCGAAGAAGACGAGCAAAAAGGCTTCGTACCGGGCGAAGATGATGCGCACGTCGACGTTGCCGATCCAAGCCGACAGCGCGAGGGCGCCGATGGCCAGACCGAGGCCGATGATCGTCGCGAAATCCAAGGGTGCGGCCTTTCCGAACGGACCGGGGGCGCGGGAGTGCTCTCAGGAGACTATCGGCGACGCCGCCTGCGCAATTGAGCCCCGCTCGGCCCGTGGCCGCCCGGCTAGGGAGTGGCCGGTTGAGCGCTCGGACCGTGGATCCGGCGCTTGAACTCGATGATCTTCTCGCGCACCTCGTCCATCGAGTCCCGCACGAGCAGCTTGTTACCCGACGTGAGGGTCACGACGGTGTCCGGGGTGGCCTCCAGCGACTCGATCAGGTCGGGGTTGACCATGATGGGCTGGTTGTTGAGGCGGCGCAGAGCGATCATCGGCTCCTGTAGTGTACGCCAAACACAGCGGCAGAGCGAGGGGGTCCTCGCTCTGCCGCCGTGCCTACACCCTGGCGAGCCGCGCCCTTACTGCTTGGCGACCTTCACGATCTTGTTGTGCGCGCGGTCGGTGAACCACAGGTTGCCGTCGGAGCCGATCGTCAGGCCCTCGAGCACCGTGTTCGGGTTGCTGTCCGTGAGCGTGTAGTCGTTCACGGCATTGCTCGACCGGTTCACGCGGCTGATGTTGGAGTTGATCGTCCACGCGTAGGTGCCGCCCTGGGGCACCAGCGCACCCTCGCCGGCCGGGCTGGTCGTGATGGAGATCGTCTTGAGGATCGAGCCCGAGGTCGACATCTCGACGAGCTTCTGGCCGTTCGCGGGCGTCGTGTTCTGCGCGGTGTACCACAGGTTCGTGCCGTCCGAGAAGATGTCGAGCGGGTTGTAGCCGCCGCCCGAAACCGCATCGTACTCGGTGAGCGATCCGCCCGTCGTGAGCTTGCCGATCTTTCCGGTGCCGCGCTCGGTGAGCCAGAAGTTGCTGTCGCTGTTGAACATGATCGAACCGACGTTCGCGCCGGAGCTGAGCGACGAGTTGAACACCGATGCGGTTCCCGCCGGCGTCACCTTGATGATCCGCTCGGGGCTCGTCTCGGAGACGTAGAAGTTACCGTCGCCGCCTTGCGTCATGTTGGTGAACGTTCCGTTCGTGTCGCTGCCCAGCTGGCGCAGCGTGTAGATCGTCGGGCTCGAGCCGTCCGTGTTGATCGAGCCGAAGTAGCCGTCGGCGGAAAGGAACCATACCTTGCCCGTATCGGGAAAGACGGCAAACGGATACACCGGATAGCCGACGTTGTTTGCGTCGAAATAGTTCGGCAGGCCGTACGACGTGATCGAGCCGCCCGTCGTGATCTTCGAGATGCGCCCCGAGCACCCGCCGGTGGTGCAGTTCGTCGCTTGCGACGCCTCGGCGAAATACAGGTTGCCGTCGTAACCGCCGACGATCTGGCCGAGATTCGCCGTCGAGTCCGACACCGTGGTCGGCGGCGTGTACCGCGTCTGCGCCCCTACGGTGCGCGGCGCGCGCTGCGCGCTGTCGGCCGACGAGCCCGGGACGACGCTGTTCGTATGCGTTCCGCCGCCTCCCGAGCACGAGGACAGAAGCAGTGCGACACCGGCAAGAACGCCGGCGCCTTTGAAAGTCTTGAACACCCCAATACTCCTTTTCGACGCGCGTAACGCGCATCGTCACCGCATCGTACGCCCACCCGGCACGGCGCGCAAGCCGGAGCGCGCTAGTGTATCGCACTGCACACGTCCGCAAAAAGAAAAGAGGACCGCCTCCGTGCGGTCCTCCTGTCTCCCTCGCGTCCCTCGGAGCGAGACGTCGTGTACCGGCTACTACCGGATGAGCTGCATCACGGTCTGCATGTCTTCGCTGGCGATCGTGATGCTCTTGGAGTTGGACTGGTACGCGTTCTGCGCGACGATCATCTTCGTGAACTCTTCGGCGATCGAGACGTTCGACTGCTCGAGCGATCCCGACACCATCGAGCCGAAGCGCCCGACGCCCGCGGTTCCCACCTGCGCGAGGCCCGAGTTCGCGGTCGCCGCGAAGTCGGAGCCGCCGATGCGCTGGAGGCCCTGCTCGTTCTGGAACGTCGCGACCGCGACGCGCCCGAGCGTGGTGGACTGGCCGTTCGAGAACGCGCCGCTGATCGTGCCGTCGTTGCCGATGGTCAGATTCGACAGAATGCCGGCGGGATAGCCGTTCTGCGCGAGCACGTTCGCCGTGGCGCTGCCGGCCAGCGACGTCGAGTTGTGGAAATCGAAACCGATCGGGCCCGTTTGCGGTGCGGGACCGCCGGCGGTCGGCGCGACCGAGTTGTTCGCGCTGCCCGTGCCCCACGAGCGAATGTTGAGCTGGTTGCCGTTCGCCAGCGACGGGCCGGTGTTCACCGCGTGCACGTTCGCGCCCGTGATGCTCTGCCCGGCAGCGACGCCTTCGATCGATGAGGTGTTGACGTACTGGCCGTTCTGGTCGAAGTACGCGAAGCCGACCGTGCCGCTCGACACCGGGGTCGCGCTGTTCACCGCGGCGGTCACCGCGCCGCCCGCTGCGATCGAACCCGGCGTCTGGATCGCGTCGAACGTCGTGCCGTCCGCGAACGAGATGTCCATGCGCCAGCGCGCGGCGGGCGTGTGCAGCACACCGTTGGCGTCCGCGACCTGCGCCGGAAGACCGTTGGTTCCGCCGGCGTTATTGATCGTGCCGGATTTGCCCGCGTCGGCGGGCACGAAGTTGCCCAGCGTGAACGTTGCGCCGTCGAACGTCAGCGTTTGACCCGGATTGCCCGTCACCGTCGTGCTGCCGTCGCTGATGGTGGCCGTCGTGCCGCCCGCGTTGACCGTCACGGAGATGGTCTTGCCGCCGGTCGAGCCCGAGATCGCGTTGATGAGGTTGCCGGCACCGCCGTTGACCGTCGTGTTGCTGGCGATCTGCGCGTTGCCGCCCGTCGCGCCGTTCGCGTCGGGCGTGTAGGTGATCTGCGCGAGGTGCGCGTTGCCGAGCGAGTCGTAGACCGTCGTCGAGATCGTGTACGGCGTGCCCGTGCCGGCCGCGCCGTTCTGCACGCCCTGCGCCTCTTTGATCCACTGCGTCTGATCGACGTTGCCGCCGAGCGACACGTCGAACATCTGGTCACCGCTCGGGCCGAACTTCAGCTTCGCGTTGAGCCCGGTGCCGACGGCCTGCGACTGCAGGCCGAGCGGAATCGTGATGTCGCCGGGCGTTCCCGTCTGCGAGATGTTCCCGTTCTTGTCGGCGAGGTAGCCCTGCACCGCCATGCCGTTGGACCCGTCGTAGAGCAGGCCGTTGGAGTTGAGCGAGAAGTTGCCGTTGCGCGTGTACACCGGCGCGCCGCTGCCGTTGGGCTTGCGCAGGATGAAGAACCCGTCGCCGTTCATCGCGAGGTTCGTGTTGACGCCCGTCGTGCGCAAGCCGCCCTGCGCGTAGTTCGTGTCGATCGAGCCGAGCTTCACGCCCAGGCCCGCGTCCTGTCCGTTCACGCCGCCCGTCGTCTGGGTTGGCGCCGTGGCGTAGGACTGCGCCTGATAGATCAGGTCTTGGAAGTTGACGTTCTGGCCTTTGTAGCCCGTCGTTCCGACGTTGGCGATGTTGTTCGAGATGACGTCGATCTGGTTTTGATACGCTTCGAGACCAGTGACGCCGATGAACATCGAGTCGAAAGCCATCTAGGTGACCTTTCGTGTCTGCGAATTGCGAGGCGTCGTTCGTTCCGCCTCACGCGAGAGCTCCACGAGTGGTCCGCTCTCTTGAGTGATATGGTGTTCGGTGTTTCCGAGTGGATACTTAGTCGAGGATCGCCGCGCTGTCGATGTTGGTGAAGACGTTTTCTTTCATGCTGCTCTGGTCGACGGCGGTGATGACGGTGCGGTTCGTGATCGACACCACCATCGCGACGTCGCGCATCATGAAGAGCGACTGCTTCGATCCTTTGGCCGCCGCCTTGTCCGCCATCGCGTTCATCTTCGCGACGTCGTCCGTGGTGAGGCGGATGTTGCGCGACTCCAGGCGCTGCTGCGCATGAGCCGAGAACTTGAGCGGCTGCGCGACCGCGGGCGCTTGCGCCGTGCGCAGAACGTCGCGGAACGATCCGCCGCCTGTTACGGCGGGCGGGATCTCGACCGGAACGCCCTTGGGGCGAACGATCGGGTTGATTGCCGGCGTTATGGGAACGCCGGTGATCTTCGGATCCGCCATGTCAGAGCTGCGGGCCCGTATCGGCAGCGGCGGTGGCTGCCGTTCCGATGCTCAGGATCGCCGACGTGGGTAACTGCACGGGATTGCCGTTGCCGTCCGCGAGCAGCTTGCCGCTCTTGTCGGCGAGCGTGAACTGCGGCTGGCCGTTGATCACGGCGATCGTCTTGACGGTTCCGGTCAACGTCGTGACGCCGCCGCTGCCGTCGGGCGCTTGCGCGGAGACGGTCTTGCCGAGAAGCCCGGCCGACTGCATCACGGCGAAGTTCGACTGAAACGCCTCGAACGAGGTCTTCAGCTCCGTGGCCGCCTGCAGACTGGAGAACTGCGCGAGCTGCGCGACGGACTGCGTTTCGTCCATTGGCTTGAGCGGATCTTGGTTGCGCAGCTGCGTGGTGAGCAGCTGGAGAAACGCATCTTCTCCGAGCTGCGTGTTGAGCGCCGACGGCGGCGCGGTTTGGTTCTTGGTGATGAGCTGGTCGATCGGAAGACCGGTCGACGCGGTGGTGGACATATGAGACTTCCTCTGGAGCGAGGCGTTATGCGAGGCGGTTGAGCGTGCCGGGCAGCGAGCGCGCCGAATAGATCGGCGGGCCGAAGCTCGAGTTCGCGAGCAGCGACGCGTCGCCGGACTCGTCGAAATCGACCGATTCGACGCCGCCGAAGCGGCGCGAGCCCGGGCGGTTCCACGAGTCGCGCGGACGCGACTGATCGCGGGCGTCCGCGAAGCCGCCGCCGGCGAGACCGACGGTGAAGCTCTGCAGCTTCAGGCCGGCGTCGGCGAGGGTTTTCGCGAGCTGGTTCTGTCCGCCGGCGAGCGCGTTCTGGGCGTCGGCGGAGTGCGCGGTGATCGATGCGTCCACGAGGCCGCCGGTGACGGTCAGCTTCACGCTGACGTCGCCGAGGTTCTCGGGGACGAGCCGCAGCCGCACTTCCGACTGGCCGTCGGTGGTGCGGATCGTCATGCCGCGCAGGATCTGGTCGACGACCGCGTTCGCGTCGACGTGCTGCGGTTGCGGCATGGTCTGCGCGGGCGCGGGCGGCGCCACGGCCGGCGCGTCGTGCACGAAGGGAATCGCGAACGCGAGCGCGGGCTGCGCGGGCGCGGCGGAGGACGCGGCGACCGCCGTGGCCTCGGGAAGGACTGGGGGCGGAGATATGGCGCTGTTGCCGCGGCCGGAGCCGGGAGCGTCGGCGCGCGCGAGCGCGGCCGCGAACGCTTGGACGAACGCGTCGAGCACGGACCTGCTTCCGGCCGGCGCCGAAGCGCCGCTTACGGATGCGAGCCCGTCCGCGGACGTGACCACGTCGCGTGGGGAGCCGTCCAGCCGGTGAAAGGCGCCGCTTTGGAACGGGCCCGATACCGGAGTGACGGGGGCGGCCGAACCGTTTTGGTCGCCGGCGAGCAGCGCGCGCGCGACGATGCGCCCGAGCGGCGTGTCGCCGCCGGCCGCGACGGCTTGAGCGGGGGATTCGAGCGCGACGGTCCGTCCGTCGCTGGCGGCCGGAGCCGCGGGCGAAACGGACGCGACGGTGGTCGCACCGGGTGCGGGAGACGCGGGCGCCGCAAGCGCTGCGAGCGCGTCGGCGAGGATGCTGTCCGGCGGGGGGGTTGGACCTGCTTTCGCCTGTTCGGCGTCCGAGCGTTGTCCTACGATCAGTCGGATCGTGTGCCCCGTGTCTCCGTTCGTCACCCCCGTCGCGAGCTCGGCGATCTGCCGCAGCCTCGTCACGAGGGATGACGCCCTCTCGGCGTTACTTCGAGGCGGTCCGGTGTCCGTGGGCTGGAGCGCCTTGGTGAACACCTGGGTCAATTGCTCGCGCGCCGCGTCCACCGGGATGCCGAGCGCGGCCGCGACCGAGGTCGCGAGCGAGCTCGCCAGCTTGGCGATGACGTCGTCGAGCGATGCTCCGTTGTCGAGCTGTTCCTTGATGGCTTGGGCGAGTTCCGCTGCGGCGGGCGCCGCGTCGGCGGGGAGCGCCTTAACGGACGACGCTGGGACGTCGGTGCTGCGCTTGCCGGTGAACAGCTTGCCGATCGAGTCGCCGAGCTGAGCCTTGAACATCGCACCGTCGCCGCCGGACAGCTTCGCAGCCGCGCCGGATTCGGCGGAGCCAGCGCTGGAGCTGAGCGTGGTAATGAGCGTAATGGGGTTCAGGATGTCACCTCCTTTCCTTGGGTTCTATTGGGGCTATCGGCCCGCGGCCGGTTGGACCTGAGCGACGGCCCGGCTGATCCGGGCGGCGACGTTCGTGGGAAGCGCGTTCATGATCGCGCCCGCGCTGTCGGCGTCCATCTGCGCGAGCACGCGGGTGACCGCGTCGTCCGGAAGCCGCTGCACGACCGCGGCCGCCTTCTCCGGCTCCATCGCGGCCCAGGTCGCGGCGAGCCGCTTCTCTTCGGCAGTCGGCGCCGTCGCGGCAGCGGACGCCGTCGCGGCACCGGGCGCGACGGCGAAGCCGGCGGCTGCAGTGGCGACGGCCCGCGGCGCGGGGACGGCGGTCTCTTGCGGCTGGTTCGCGAGCGCAGCGACCTGCTGCTGCAGCTTCTGGGCGCGCGCGTCCGCGTCGGCCTTCGCAAGGCGCTGCTTCTCGAGGCGGTCGTTCAGGTCGCGCAGCTCGCGGTTGCGGTCGGCGATGGTCTGCTGCTGTCCGGCGAACGTGAGCGGCCGGACCATGACGTTGCCGGCCCCGGCGCCGGCGTTCCAGGCGGGGCGAAGCGGGCCGTTGGCGATCACGTGCTGCGCAGGCGGCCACGACAGCACGGCGGCGAGCACCGCCAGCACGAGCATCGGAATGATCCAGCGCGCGGGGTTGGACCGCCGCTGGCGTTTGCGGGTGACGATCACGACGGAAGTCCCTCGAACGGGTGTGCGCGCTCGAAGAGGCGCGCGTTCTGGTCGTCGAGCTCGCGCTGATCGGCGAGCGCGGCATCGAGCTGGTACGCCTCGCGGCGGCGGTCCTTGAGCGTCTCGAGCACTTTGCGGTCCTTGGCGGCGCCAACGAGCTGCAGCCGCGCGCGCTCGGTCTGCGCGATGCGCGCGTCGACGCGCTGCTGCGACGCGACGAGCGCGCGGTCGAGATAATCCAGGTGCGTGTAGGTCGCGCGCAGCGTCTCGGCATCGAAATGGGCGTGCTCGCTGACGAGCCGCTGCCGCAGCACGTCGCGCTTCTCGACGATCTCGTCGTGCATGCGCTGCGCGGAAAGCTGATCCGCCAGCGCACGGGCATGGTCGGCGGCCCGCTCGCGCTCGATGCGCTCGCGATGCCCAAGCACGGGATCGAGCCGGAAGCTGAACTTGGCGCTCATGCGAGGGCCATCGTCGCGCGCTGCGCTTCCGCGAACGTGGAGCGCTCGTAGATGCCTTGGCGCAGGTACGCGCGCACGTGCTCGATGCGCGCGAGCGCGTGGTCGACGCGCGGGTTCGAGCCGGGGACGTACGCGCCGATGTTGACGAGGTCTTCCGCTTCGCGGTACGTCGCCATGACGTCGCGGATCGTGGAAGCCGACTGGAGGTGCGAGGGCGGCACGACGTCGGGCATCACGCGGCTCACCGAGGCGAGCACGTCGATCGCGGGATAGTGGTTCCCCGCCGCGAGCTTGCGCGAGAGGACGATGTGCCCGTCGAGGATCGAGCGCACCGCGTCCGCGACGGGCTCGTTCATGTCGTCGCCGTCCACCAGCACGGTGTAGAGCGCGGTGATCGTGCCGTGCTCGGACGTCCCCGTGCGCTCCAGCAGCTTGGGCAACAGCGCGAACACCGACGGGGTGTAGCCGCGCGTCGTGGTCGGCTCCCCGATCGCGAGTCCCACCTCGCGCTGCGCCATCGCGAAGCGCGTGACGCTGTCCATCATCAGCATCACGTCGAGGCCCTTGTCGCGGAAGAACTCCGCGATGCGGGTCGCGACGAACGCCGCCTTGATGCGCACCAGCGCCGGCTGGTCGGACGTCGCGATGACGACCACCGAGCGGCGCAAGCCTTCTTCGCCGAGATCGCGCTCGAGAAAGTCGCGCACTTCCTTGCCGCGCTCGCCCACCAGCGCGATGACGTTCACGTCGGCCGCGGTGTTGCGCGCGATCATGCCGAGCACCGTCGACTTGCCGACGCCCGAGCCCGCGAAGATGCCGGCGCGCTGGCCTTTGCCGACCGTGAGCAGCCCGTCGATCGCGCGCACGCCGACGCCGAGCGGTTCGGTGACGCGGCGGCGGTGCAGCGCGCTGGGCGGCGTCCCGCCGACTTCCGCGCGGCGCGCTTCGACGATTGGGCCGAGCCCGTCGATCGGGCGGCCCAGGCCGTCGAGCACGCGGCCGAGGAGGCCGTCGGACAAGCCGATCTGCAGCGGCTTGCCGAGCGCGACGACGCCCGAGCCCGCCGCGATGCCGCCCAGCTCGCCGAGCGGCATCAGGAGCACTTTGGCGTCGCGAAAACCGACCGCTTCCGCGAGCACCGGGTGCGCCGTGCGCTTGTACGTGATCGACGCGGTCTCACCGATCGCCATCGGCGGTCCGTTCGATTCGATCACGGTCCCGATCACCTGGCTGACTTTGCCGTTCGTGCGGATCAAGTCGACGTCGAGCAGCTCGTCGATGTAGCGCGTCGCGTCGAACCGGCGCACCGCGGTGTCGGGCACGTCAGGACGCTCGCGAGGTGGGAACGCTGTTCCTCACCAGCACGTCCGCGGCCGGCTCGATCACGACGTCGTCCTCGATGTGCAGGATCTTGCGCGCCTCTTCGAGCTGCGTTCCGATGCGCGCGTCGATCGTGCCCGCGTCCGTGTCGACGATCACGCCGCCGCGGTCCACGCGCTTGTCCTCGACGACGCGCAGGTTCTTGACGTCGCCGATCGCGATCAGCTCGTCCCGGTGCTCGCGCATGCGCTCCAGATCCGCCGGGTTCACGCGCACGGTGACGGAGTCGCGCTCGATCAAGCGCGAGATCGCGGTCTTCGCCATCTCGACGACGACGCCGCGGTCGAGCGCGACCTGCTGGTGCAGCACGCGCTCCGCGATGCCGAGCGCGAGCCGCACCAGCTCGGGCTCCGCTTCTTCCATCAGCTTGTGCCGCTCGGCGCGCGCCATCTCCAGCAAGCCGCGCATCGTCACGAGCATGTCGTTCATCTCGCGGTCGGCGGCGTCGCGCCCGGTCTGAAAACCTTCCTCGTGGCCGCGCTTGCGCGCGGTCTGCGCGATGCCGTCCGCGCGTGCGGCCGCATCCTCGATCAGCGCGCGCGCACGGTTGTGCGCATCCTCGATCAGCGTCTCGGCGTTGCGCGCGGCGTCGTGCAGCAGCGCGTCGGCCTGCGCACGAATCGCCTCGACGTCCACGGCCGGCACTGCCGGTGCGCCGCCGAGCGGCGCGTCGAACAGCAGCGCGTCGTCGAGCTCCCCAAAGCCGTTAAGCTCCGGCGACGCGAAGTCGCCGGAGAACGTCGTCTCCACAGCCGGCGCCGCGATCTCCGGAACTTCAAGCGCATACCGCTCTTCCCGAAAACGCGCACCCTTGACGACGCGCCCCATCTAGACGATCCGGTCTTCCTTCCCGCCGCGCGCGATGACGATCTGGCCGTTCTCCTCGAGCGTGCGGATCACGTCGACGATGTTCTGCTGCGCCTTGCCGACCTCGCGCACGCGCACCGGGCCGAGGACTTCGATGTCCTCCTTGAGCGTCGTCGCGGCGCGGGTCGACATGTTCTTGAAGATTCGGTGGAGCAGCTCGTCGTTCGCGGTTTTGAGCGCGAGCGCGAGGTCCTTGCCGTCCACTTCCTTGAGCACGCGCTGGATGGCGCGGTCGTCGAGGTTGATGATGTCCTCGAACACGAACAGCAGGTTCTTGACCTCGTTGGCGACGTCGGGGTCGCGTTTGGCGAGGCCGTCGAGGATGTTCTTCTCGGTCTCGCGGTCGACGAATCCCATGACCGCCGCGAGCGACTGCACGCCGCCGGCCTTGGTGAAGTCGCTGCCGCTCACCAGCAATCTGCGTCCGAGCAACTCGTCCAACTGTTCCAGAATCTCCGGCGCGGTTTTCTGTAGAATTGCGATGCGCATCGCAACTTCACCCTGCAGCTCGGGGTCGAGCTGCGAGAGCACGGCACCGGCTTGGTCCGGCGACATGTAGACGAGGATGAGCGAGATCGTCTGCGGGTGCTCTTCCTTGATGAATTCCAGCAGCTGCGCGGGCTCGGTCTTCTTCACCAGCTCGAGCGGGTTGCCGTGCTTGAGCGCCGCGAACAGCCGGTTCGTCATGTCGTCGGCCTGGCCGGCGCCGAACGAGCGCTCGAGGATCTCCTTGGCGTACTCGATGCCGCCTTCGTTGATGTACTTCAGCGCGATCGCGCGCTGGTACGCTTCCTGCACGACCGCGTCGCGCTTGTCGATCGGAACTGTCGAGATCTTCGCGATCTCGAGCACGATGCGCTCGACCTCGTCCTGCCGCAGGAACTTGAAGATCGACGCGGCGAGCTCGAGCCCGATCGTGATCATCAGGATCGCGGCCTTCTCGGGCCCGTGCATGTCGGGGATCGCCGGCGGCGCGTACGTGTCCAGATAGGACGACCCCATCGGATCATCGCCGAGCGTCAAGATGGGCTTGTCGTGAATCATGATGTTATTCGGCCAACCAGAGTTTGACGAGCTTGGCGATGTTGTCGGGGTTCTCTTGAGCGACGGTGGTGACGTACTCGATCATCTGCTCGCGGGTGAGGTCGGCGGCCGAGCGGATCGGCGCCGCGATGGACGGCGTGCCGTCGAGCATCGGGTGCTCTTCGAACGACGGCAGCTCTTCGGCGAGCGACGAGTCGAACGTCGGCAGCTCCATGCTGGGTTTGAACGTCCGCCGGCGCAGCGCCGCGAAACCGAATCCGGCGCCGGCGACGGCGAGGATCACGAGCAGCGCGATGAACGGCACGGCGGGGAGGCCGAACACGGTGGTCGGCGCCGAAGCAATGCCGCGAACGTTGCCGTTGCCGATGGCATCCGGCGCGAACGGGATCGCTTCAACGGAGATCTGGTCGCCGCGCGTCGTGTCGATGCCGGCCGCGGCCGAGACGGCGTTGCGGATCTTCTGGATCGATGCCGCGGGAACGGCGTACGTCGCGGGCGCGTTCGCGGTCGCGGGTGAACCCGTCGCGGCCGGGACGTTCACGAGCACCGCGACGGACAAGCGCGTCACCTTGCCGGGCGCGTCGACGTGCTTGGCGGTTTGCTCGCCCACCTGATAGTTGCGGGTCGCTTCGGTGTTCGCGTAGCGTCCCTGCGTCTGGTTCTGCGTGCCTTGATACGTCGGCACGACGTTGGTCGACGTTCCGGGAACGCCGCCCGCGGCGCGCGGTGCGCCGGTGCCGTTGTACGACTCGCGCTTCGTCTTCTCGGACAGCACGGTGCCCTGCGGCGCGAACGTCTTGGTCTCGGTGGAGTTGGCGTCGAAGTTCATCTGCGCGGTCACGCGCGCGGCCGAGCGGTGCGCGCCGATCGTCGCGTCGAGCAGGCCCTGGATCGACTCCTGCAGGCTCGACTCGTACTTCTCTTTGGCGACGAGCTGGTCTTGAGTCAGCTTCAATGCGCTGGCCGCGTCGCCGGCCGCGCCGTTCTCCGCGAGCGCGGACGGGCGCAAGATCGTGCCGTTCTGGTCGACGATCGTGACGTTGTCGGGCTTGAGCCCTTCGACCGCGCCCGAGACGAGCTGCGTGATGCCGCGAACTTCGGAGGAGGACAGCTGCATGCCGGCCTTCGTCTGGATCGCGACGGAGGCCGTGGTGGGCTGCTGCGTGGTGGAGTAGAGCGACGCTTGCGGGCTCGCGATGTGCACGCGCGCGGACTGCACGGGCGTGAGCCCGGCGATCGTGCGCTGAAGCTCACCTTCGGTCGCGCGCGTCTTGGCGATCTTCTCTTGGAAGTCGGTCATGCCGAGATTCGTGCGGTCGAACAGCTCGAAGCCGGTCCCGCCGCCCGATTTGACGACGCCCTGGCCGGCGAGCTCGACGCGCTTTTCGTACACCATCTCGTGCGGCACGAGGATCGTCGCGCCGCCGTCGGCGAGGCGGTGCGGCACCTTCTCGGCATCGAGCTTCTGCACGACGGCGTTGGCTTCGTCCGGCTGCAAATTGGAGAACAGCACGGCGTAATCGGGGCCGCGGAAGCGGAACGCGCCGAAGAACACCAGTGCCGCGACCGCGATCAACGCGATCGCACCGTAGACGATGCGGTTCGTACCGGTCTGACCGCTCCACCAGTCCCGAACGCGGACCGGATACGAGACGACAGCCGAGGGCAGACGATCCAAAAGCCACCTTCGCGGACGCGAAAAAATCGCTCCGTGGATATGCCGACCGTGGCCTGTTCCACCAGGCATCCTTGCCCGGCGCTGTGGATACTATCGGCCGGGCATCAGCGGTTGTTTATCGCGCCTTGCTCCCCAGGCAAGCGTGCGGCTCCCGTCACGGCCGGGACAGATCGGCAGATCGGGCCGAATGAAGCGCGGGTCCGCGGCTCAGACAGCGAGCGCCGAACGCTCCGGGCCGACCGAGGCGGCCGCGACGGGGACGCCGGTGACGGCCGCGAGCCGGTCGAGCAGCGCGCGCGCCGACGCCGGGAGATCGGCGATGCGGCGGACGCCGCGGATGTTTTCGGCCCAGCCGGGATGCTCTTCGACCTCGACCCGCAGGTCCGGATCGGTCATGCCCTCGATGCCGCACGGGGTGCCGTCGCCGCGGCGGTAGCCGGTGACGATCCCGACCCGCTCGAAGCCCGACAGCACGTCCAGCTTGGTGATCACGATGGTGTCCAGCCCGTTGAGTTGGGCCGCGTAGCGCGCGGCGACCGCGTCGTACCAGCCGCAGCGCCGTGGCCGGCCGGTCGTGACGCCGAACTCGCGCCCCTGGGCGCGCAGCCGCTCACCACGTTCGTCGAGCAGCTCGGAGGGAAACGGCCCGCCGCCGACCCGGGTGCAATATGCCTTTGCGACGCCGATGACGCGGCCCACCGTGGTCGGACCGATGCCCAGGCCGGTGCAGGCGCCGCCCGCCACCGTGCTCGAGCTGGTGACGAACGGATAGGTGCCGTAGGTGACATCGAGCATCGTGCCCTGCGCGCCCTCGGCCAGGACGCGCTCACCGCGCGCGAAGGCGTCGTGGAGGAACGCGACATCGTCGACCACGTGCGGGATGATCCGCTCGGCGTACGCGAGCGCTTCGGCGACCACGTCCTCCTCGCGCGGAACGTCGTCCGCGCCGGCGAACAGCGGCTCACGGGCGATCAGCGCCTGGCGGATCTTCGAGGCGAGCCCCTCGGGCTTGGCGAGATCGCCGAACGTGATCCCCAGCCGCCCCACCCGGTCGACGTACGCGGGCCCAATGCCGCGGCCGGTCGTGCCGATGGCACCGCCGCCGCGCTGCTTCTCGAGCAGCTTGTCGAGCGCCGCGTGATACGGAAACACGATGTGCGCCCGCGACGACACGACGATGCGAGAGACGTCGACGCCCAGCTTCGCTAGCGTGTCGAGCTCGTCGGCGAGCCCGCGCAGCGAGACCACCGTCCCGGCGCCGATCAGCAGCTTCGTGCCCTCGACGAGCACGCCGGACGGAACGATGTGCAGCGCGAGCTTGGTGTCGCCGACCTCGATCGAGTGCCCGGCGTTGTCGCCGCCGCCGAAGCGCGCGATGATGCCGTAGTCGCGAGCGAGCAAGTCGACGACGCGTCCCTTACCTTCGTCGCCCCACTGAATCCCCACGCAGATGTCGACCGGCCGGCGCGGGTCCGGCGGCGCGGGGAACATGCTCATGTCAGTCTCCGCGGAAGTCGAGGTCTGCCGTGCTTCCGACCGGGAGCGGCGGAACGCCTTCGAACGTCGTCATGACGTACTCGCTGAAGAGCGCGTTGGGCCAGCCGAAATCGGCCCGCGTGAAGTCGGTCGGGTTGTCGGGATTGAACGACTCGTGCAGCAAGTGGTCCCCGGGATCCGACGCGAGCAGCTGCGCGAGCACGTCCTTGCGCTCGGAATCCGTCGATGCGGTGAAGCCCTGCATCAGCATCGCGATCGGCCAGACCATGTTCTCGCGCGTGTGCTGCGAGCCGATGCCGCGCGCGAGCTTGCCGACGTAATACGTCGGATTGTCCTTGGACAGCAAGAACTTTCGCGTGTTGCGGTACACGAACGAGCTCGACTTGACGTAGCCGAGATACGGCGCGGAGAGCAGCGACGGAACGTTGGCGTCGTCCATCAAATTGGCGTTGCCCTGCCCGTCGACTTCGTACGCGTATATGTAGCCGTAGTTCGGAGTGAAGATCACGCCCCAGGTTTGAATGCCTGTCTGCACTTCGTCCCGCAACGTCTTCGCGCGCTGCGCCTTGACGATGTTGTGGTAAACGACGCGCTCGATCTCTTCCAGCTGTCCGAGCGCAACGACGGCCATCATCTCGGATGGGATGAGATAGTTGTACCGGCAGGCGTCGTCGGAGGGGCGAAAGCCGGTCCAGATCATCCCGGTGTACGCGACCGGATTGCCCTTGCGACCCACCATCTCCGGGTGCTGGTACTTGGAGTTGCGCGGGTGGTCTTGCTCGAGCTCCATCGTCTTGAGCGCGCTGTCGAAGCCGAGCGACAGATCGCCGGTGAAGATGGTCGAATCACCGGTCTGCTTCCAGTACGTCCATGCCAGCGAGATGGGATACGCGAGCGAGTCGAGCTCGAACTTGCGCTCCCACACGCGGTAGTCTAGCGTGAACGCGTTCGCATACGGATCGGCCTGCAGGTACTTGCCCATCCGCGCGATGCTGCCGCGCAGCAGCGCGTCGACCGCGGGATCGCCTTTTGCAAAGAACAGGTATGGACGAACCTGGACGCTGGCGTCGCGCAGCCACTCCGCGGGGATGTCGCCCGTCTTGACATAGGTCGTGCCGTCCGAGGCGATCGTGACCTGCTTGTTGGTGTTGAGCAGCGCCGCCCGGTACATCGACTCGAGCTTCGGATCGCCCACGGTGTAGCCGGCGGCGGCTTTGGAGATGGCGTCGAGCTCGACCGCGGCAGCGGGGCGAGGAGCGAGCAACGCGAGAGCGGCGAGCGTGCAAAGCACCGCGCGGAGGATCGTAAACCGCATTCGTTAGAGCGACCTTACCATGCGGCGCCCCGGGTTTCCTAGAAGGAGATCGGTCTGGGAGCTCCGGCCGGTCATGCCAGATCGGCGAGCGCGTCGCCGAGCTCGGCGCCGGCGCTCTCCCGCAAGACGCGATAGATCAGCGATGCCGGGAATCCCAGCCGCTCCAGCTTGCGTGCCGCGGACTGGTACGACACGTCCGGCTTGGTGCGGCGGATGCGCTCGTACGCGGCGCCGATCCGCTGCGACTCCGACGACTCCGAGGACGCGACGCGCTCGCGTGCGGCCTCGCGGTCGATCCCGCGCTTGACGAGCTCGCCGACGAGCCGCGCGTCGCCGAGCGGAGCGCGCTTGCTCTCGACGTAGAGCGTCGCGTACAGCGCGTCGTCGAGCAGCCCGTCACGCTTGCACGACGCGACCGCGGCGGCGATCGTCTCGTCGTCGAAGCCTTTGCGCTCGAGTTTCGCGTACAGCTGCGCCTCGGTGAGACGGCGCTGCGCAAGTGCGCGCAGCGCCGTCAACCGTGCAGACGGCATCGTTGCCCGTCCTACTGCGGCGGGTTAGTCGTCGTCTTTGGGACCGGCGCCCGCGCCGACGGCTTTCGCGATGCCGTTGGGCGAGACGGTGGCCTTGAGCGCTTCGCGAATCTTCGTCGAGATCTCGTCGGCGACGTCGGTGTGCTCTTCGAGGAATGACTTCGCGTTCTCGCGGCCTTGGCCGATGCGCTGCTCGCCGTAGGTGTACCACGAGCCCGACTTGCCGATGATGTTGCGCTCGAGCGCGACGTCGATGATCGAGCCCATCTTCGAGATGCCCTTGCCGTAGGTGATGTCGAACTCGGCCATGCGGAACGGCGGCGCGACCTTGTTCTTCACCACTTTCACGCGCGTGCGCGTGCCGACGACGTCCTGCCCGACCTTGATCTGCTCGAGCTTGCGCACGTCCAGGCGAACCGAGGCGTAGAACTTGAGCGCGCGGCCGCCCGACGTGGTCTCGGGGCTGCCGAACATCACGCCCACTTTTTCGCGCAGCTGGTTGATGAAGATCATCACGCACTTGGAGCGCGAGATCGCCGAGGTGAGCTTGCGCAGCGCCTGCGACATGAGCCGCGCCTGCAAGCCGACGTGCGTGTCGCCCATGTCGCCTTCGAGCTCGGCCTTGGTGACGAGCGCGGCGACCGAGTCGACCACGACGACGTCGACCGCGTTGGAGCGCACGAGCATCTCGGCGATGTCCAGGGCCTGCTCACCGGTGTCGGGTTGTGAGACAAGGAGGTTGTCGAGATCGATGCCGAGCGCTTTCGCGTACGTGGGGTCGAGCGCGTGCTCGACATCCACGAACGCCGCGGTGCCGCCGGTTTTCTGCGCCTCGGCGATGACGTGGAGCGCGAGCGTCGTCTTACCGCTCGACTCGGGACCGTAGATCTCGACGACGCGCCCGCGCGGCAACCCGCCGACGCCGAGTGCGAGGTCGAGGGCGATCGAACCCGTCGAGATGACGTCGAACGCCATCCGGTCGGAGAACTCGCCCATCTTCATGATGGAACCCTTGCCGAACTGGCGCTCGATCTGTGCGAGTGCGTTGGTGAGGGCTAGTGCTTTTTCGTCGGCCATGATGCTCCGTGCGGCAGAAATGCTGTCGGTTGTTCCGACGGTACCGCGCCATGGTGCCAGATGCGTGGCAGAGTGCGAAGGCCCGTCGCCGGTCATTCCCACGCCGCTCCGCGCCGGCTAGGGCGCGTCGTTAGAATCCCACTTCGGAGCAGCCGGGCATCGAACCTTTGTTCGATAGCAGGATAGTCGCATTGATAGATTGACATAATGGCGCGTTTCGGCCGAGGCATGCCACTCGGCTTAGCGAACGATGCAAGATGCAGCCCGCTCTACGAATCTTCGCCATGTTCGCTTTCGCAGCGCTGGCCGGCTGCAACGGCGGCTCGGCCGCGGCCCCGCCGTTCAGCACGGGGACTGCTCCACGCATCCTGAGCGGAACGATCACCGAGTTCTCCGGCGCTCCCGACATGGGCCCGGTCTCCATGACGGCGGGCCCGGACGGCAACGTCTGGTTCACGGACTCCTACAACGACCGGGTCGGGCGCATCACCCCATCCGGTGCGATCACGGAGTTCTCCGCCGGAATCGCTGCCCTCAGTCAGCCGCTCGGCATCACCGCGGGGCCGGACGGCAACCTGTGGTTCACGGAGTTCGCCCGTGACGGCATCGCGCGCATCACACCGGCCGGCGTCGTGACCGAGTTCCACAGCGGCATCACGCCGACGGGCCAAGGCGCCCACGCTCAACCGCGCGAGATCGTCGCGGGACCGGACGGCAACTTGTGGTTCACTGAATCGAACGCCGGTCGCATCGGGCGGCTCACGCCGGCCGGGGTAGTCACCGAGTTCTCCCTCGGCGGCAACGTGGGGCCGGAGGGCATCGCGCGCGGATCCGACGGCAACCTCTGGTTCGTCGAGGTGCTCAGCCAACGCATTGGGCGGATCACTCCGAGCGGCACGGTAACCGAGTATTCCGCCGGCCTTACGACCCCGGTCAATTTGGGACGGATCGCCGCCGGTCCGGACGGCAACTTGTGGTTCACCGAAGGACAGTCCAACCGGATCGGGCGCATCACGCCGGCCGGCGTGATCACGGAGTTCTCCAGCGGGATCACCAACGGCGTCAATGTGCACACCGGCCTGCCGAACTTCCCCCAGCCGGTCGGAATTGCCGCCGGACCCGACGGCAATCTCTGGTTCACCGAGTTCGGCGCCGATCGCGTCGGCCGGATCACGCCGTCGGGCGTCGTTACCGAATTCGGCGCCGGGATCGGCGCAGGCGCGCAGGCCATCGGGATAACGGCCGGGCCGGACGGCAACATCTGGTTCGCCGAGTACGCAGGGCACCGCATCGGACGAGTTCAGTAGCCCGCCGCTTGGACGCGGCCGGCCGGATCGGCCGGATCCAGGTTTAGGCCGCGGATTCGAACAGCGCTTTCGTGAACTGCGCCGGGTCGAACGGCGCGAGCGCGTCTTGTGACTCGCCAAGGCCGATGTATTTCACGGGCACGATGAGCTGATCGACGATTCCGACCAGCACGCCGCCCTTTGCGGTCGAGTCCAGCTTGGTCACGACGACGCCCGTGAGCTGCGTCGCCTCGTTGAAGAGCTTCGCCTGCGAGAGCGCGTTCTGGCCCGTCGTTCCGTCCACGACGAGCAGCGTTTCGGCCGGCGGCGCGCCCGTCTCGCGCTCGATGATGCGGCGCATCTTCTTCAGCTCTTCCATCAAGTTGGTTTTCGTCTGCAGGCGGCCGGCGGTGTCGACGAGCACGACGTCCACGCCGCGCGCCTTCGCGGCGGCCATGCCGTCGAAGACCACCGACGACGGATCCGAGCCTTCGGCCCCGCGGACGTACTCGGCGCCGGCGCGCTTCGCCCAAATCTCCAGCTGCTCGGCCGCAGCGGCGCGAAACGTGTCCGCTGCAACGACCATCACGCGCTTGCGCTGCGAACGCAGCAGCGCCGCGAGCTTGCCGATCGTGGTGGTCTTGCCGCTGCCGTTCACGCCGACGACCAGCACCACCGCGGGCTTTGATTTTAGATTGAGTCCCATGTCGGGGAGCGTCAGAAAGTTCTGCACGTCGCGGCGGAAGCGCGCCACGACCTGATCGCTGGTCTCGTAGCGGTCTTGCTTCGCGACGACGCGCAGGGCGTCGACGATTTTGGCGGTGGTTGGGACGCCGAAGTCGGCTTTCAGGAGGATCTCCTCGAGATCGTCCCAGAGCTCCTCATCGACCGGACGTCGCGCCAGCGCCATCGTCTCCAGCTCGCCGCCGAACGCCTCGCGCGTCTTCGTCAGCGCCGCCTTGATCTTCCCGAACCAACTCACGAATCGCGTTCATTCCGCGCGCGGGATGAACTCCCATTCGCGCGCCGCCCGTCGGCGCGGTGCGCGGCAGCGCCCGGCCGGTCGAGGAACGAGCAAGCGCGCGTCGTCGCGAATCGAGGCAGGTCGCCGCTGAAACGGGTAGATGAGCGCCATGATAGTGACGCGCGAGATCGCGCCCGGTGTGCCCGTGCCGGCGATCGGCTTCGGCGGCTACCACCTCGGCCTGATCGAGGACGAATCCGAAGCGATTCGCCTGCTGCACGCGGCGGTCGACGCCGGCATCACGTTCCTCGACAATGCCTGGGAGTACAACGAGCACGTCAGCGAGGAGCGCATGGGCAAGGCGCTCGCGCAAAGCAATCTGCGCGACAAGGTCTTCCTGATGACGAAGCTGTGCTCGCACGGCCGCGGCTACGATGTCGCGATGCAGCAGCTCGAGGAATCGCTGCGGCGTCTGCGCACCGACCATCTCGATCTGTGGCAGATCCATGAGGTCGTCTACGACGACGATCCGGCGCGGCATTACGCGGCGCACGGCGCGGTCGAAGCGATCGACAAGGCGAAACGCGACGGCAAGGTTCGCTTCGTCGGCTTCACGGGCCACAAGCATCCGGCGATTCACCGCGAGATGATCGAGCGCGGCTACCGTTTCGACACGCTGCAATGCCCGCTCAACGTGCTCGACCCGAACTACCGCAGCTTCGAGAAGAACATCCTGCCGCTCGCGCGCGAGCGCGGCATCCACGTGATCGGCATGAAGGCGTTCTCGGAAGGGCGCATGCTCGAAGCGGGCGGGGTCGATCCCGACGACGCGCTGCGGTACGCGATGTCGCTCCCCGGGGTGCTCACGACCGTCACTGGGATTGACTCACAGGCGGTGCTCGATCACCACGTTCGCATTGCCGATGACTTCGTTCCGTTGGACGAGGTCGCGATGCAGGCTCTGCGGGACAAGTATCGCGACCGGGCTACCGATGGGCATCTTGAGTTGTACAAGTCTACTGCGAAGAACGATGCGGATGAGGGGCGGGCGCAGCACGGGTTTCCGCCGATGGACGAGCTCGCTATGTAGGATTGGGGTTGGGCGGGTGGCGCACGCTGCTGTGGCGGGCACGCTCCTTTCGCGCTTCCTGCGCTTCAGTCGCTACCGCTGCGTTCGCTCCCGCGCATCCGGCGCTCCGCGAACTCCGCGAGTACCCGCCACAGCAGCGCGCGCCACCCGCCCCGGCACGGTTGTTGCAGTGCGGGATACGCGCGTCGGCGCGGTTGTTGCGGTGCGGTAGAAGGTCACGAGTTCGTTCTTGAATTGCACGAGCGCATCGTGGTTCAGATAGACTTGGTGGCCTGAGTTGAAGTACGCGTAATGCAGGCGCTTGCGCTGTTCGAGGCTCAGGTTCAGGTGGTTGAGCAGGTACTCGGTGCCGTAGAAGCTCGTCGCGAGATCGAAGTAGCCGTTGGCCGACAAGACGTGCAGCGAGGGGTTCTGCACCATGACCGATTGCAGGTCCGCGACCACGCTCACCGCGGACGGGTCCGTGCCGCGTTGGTATTTCCAGTCTTGATTTACCTTGAAGTCTAGGACGTCGTAGGGGCGGTCGTCGCGGTAGTGCAGTACGTCGTGCGCGTAGTGGTTGAAGGCGGCGACGTAGGCTGCCGACGTCATCGTGTCGGATGGGTCGTAGTCGACGAACGCTGCGTTGCGGTCGATCGCCGGGCCGCTGTAGCGGCCGTCGTAGCGGCCGACGTTGCGGCCTTCCGCACGCAGCAGCTCTTGCTCGAAGCGGTTCGGGTTGATGCGCAGGTTCGCCGCCTCGATGTAGGCGGGGCTCAGCCCGGTGTACGCGTGCATCTTCGCTACGATCTGCGCGCGCGTAGTGGAATCCAGCGTGTCGCCGCGCAGCAGCGCTTGCGCGTACGGGCCGCCGGCGAATGCTCGCACTTCGTTCAGGAACGCCGGGAGGCTGGGCGGGTTGCCCGCGGCCTTGTGGTGGTACCAGGCGACGGCGGCTTCGGTCGGGAGATAACCGATGTACGCCAGGTCTTCGCCCGGGCCGTTGCCGAACGGCAGAAAGTTGTAGTCCAACGCTGAGGACAGCAGCACGATACCCGAGACCGCTACGCCGTCCGTTTGCAGCAGGTTCGCCACGTTCGCGGCGCGTGTCGTGCCGTAGGATTCGCCGAACAAGAACTTCGGGGACTGCCAGCGGCCGTTGCGCGTGATCCAGCGCTGGATGAACTGCGAGAACGCTTTGGCGTCCTCGTCGACGCCGTAGTAGTCCGATGTTTTTCCGCGAGCGACCACTGTGCTCCAGCCCGTTCCGATCGCGTCCACGAATACTAGGTCGCTCGTGTCGAGTAACGTTGCGTCGTTGTTGCGCAGCGTTGGGGCGGCGCCGGGCTGCGTTGCGTTGTTCGGGACGTCGACGCGGACGGGGCCGAACGAGCCCATGTGCAGCCAGATCGTCGATGAGCCCGGGCCGCCGTTCCAGAAGAACGTCACCGGGCGCGTGCGCGCGTCGGTGCGGTCGGCCGTGTACGCGACGTAGAACATGCTCGCCGCGGGATCGTTCTCTTTGTCCTTGAGCAGGATCGTGCCGGCGCGCGCGGTGTAGGCGATGCGGCGGCCGCCGGCGACGGCCGTGCCGTGAGTTACCGCGTCGTGTACATTGGGCAGCGGGCGGAACGGCGCCGGGGACGGCGCGGCCTGCGCGCTCGCGATCGTTGGGATCGCGGCGCAAGCGAACGCTGCGGCGATGAGGAGTCGTGCCAAGCGGCGCATCAGCGGGTGGTCGCTTCGCGGTAGA
Organism: Vulcanimicrobiota bacterium; assembly: GCA_028287565.1. Taxonomy (GTDB): domain Bacteria; phylum Vulcanimicrobiota; class Vulcanimicrobiia; order Vulcanimicrobiales; family Vulcanimicrobiaceae; genus Vulcanimicrobium. Next base: position 2,410 of record JAQBPK010000174.1, on the reverse strand, counting down.
AACGGACGAGGTCCGCTTTGAGCGCGCGCCGCGCCTCGTCGTTGTGGTAGATCATGTGGCCCGATCGGTAGAAGCCGTAGGTCAGGTGCGAGCGCAGCGACGGGTCGAGGCCCAGATGGTTGAGCGTGTACTCTGTGCCGAAGAACGGCGTCGCGAGATCGTAGTAGCCGTTCACCGAGAAGACGCGCAGGTACGGGTTCTTCGTCATCGCTTCGCGGATGTCGCGCGCGCCGTTCGGCGAGACGATGGAGTTCGTACGCCGAAAGTTCCAGTCGTCGCCGACCTGTGCGCCGCCGATGTAGGGGCGCTCCACCTTGAAGGCGAGGTCGTCGCGCACGTAGCGCGTGAACGCGGTGACGTACGCGTCGGTCATCGCGTGCGAGAACGACGGGTCGTACGACGCGGAATCGCCCGTGCGGTCGAGCTCCGGGCCTTGGTAGCGCGCGTCCACGCGGCCGATCACGATGCCGCGCGACGCCGTCAGCGCGTGCTCGAAGCGGGTCGGGTCGATGCGCAGGTTCGCGCGGTCGATGTAGGCTTCGTCCAGCCCAGTGTACTCACGCAGCTTCGCGACGATCCCGCGGCGCGTTACGGCGTCGAGGGTGTCGCCGCGCATCAGCGCGTCCGCGTACGGGCCGATCGCGAACGCGCGGACCTCCGCGACGAAACGCTCGAGATCGGGCGGCGCGGGCGAGAGCGCGTGGTGGTACCATGCGACTGCAGCCAGCGACGGCAGGAACGCGATGTTGGAATAGTCCTCGCCCGGGCCTTGGCCGACGTCGAGCGCGTTGTAGTCGATCGCGGACGACAGCAGGATGATGCCGCTGAGCGCCATGCCGTTCGCCTGCAGGCGCGGCGCCACCGTCGCGGCGCGCATCGTTCCGTACGATTCGCCGAACAAGAACTTCGGCGACGCCCAGCGGTCGTTGTCCGTGGTCCAAGTGCGGATGATGCCGTCGAACGCTTTCGCGTCCTCGTCGATCCCGTAGAACGTCTTCGGCGTGCCTTTGCCGGTTATTTGGCTGTATCCGGTGCCGACCGCGTCGATGAACACGAGGTCCGACACGTCGAGCATCGACTCCGGGTTCGGGATCAGCGGCGTGCCGGGCGCCGGCATCGCGGCGTCCGACGGCACGGCCACGCGCACCGGACCGTACGAGCCGATGTGCAGCCACATCGTCGCGGTTCCGGGCCCGCCGTTCCAGAAAAACGTCACCGGGCGCGTCCGCGGGTCGCCGCCGTCCGCGGTGTACGACACGGTGAAGACGCGCGCGATCTCGTCGCCCTCCGCGTTGCGCAGCGGCGACGTGCCCGCTCGCGCCGTGTACGCGATCGCGCGCCCGCCGATCGTGACCGAATGGTGCGTCACGGCCGGCCCCGGATCGGCGGCCGCGGCCGGGCGCGCGGCGGCAAGCACCGCGCACAAAAGGAACGGCGCGAGCGCAAACCCCGCGAATCTCCGTATTGTCACGGAGACCGGCGTTCGGCGCGCGCTGCGGTACGGCCTCGCCGCCCGTAGCTCAGAGCCGCCTCATCGTCCGCAAGCTTCAGCGTGCGGCCTCGGCATCAACCGCATAGACGAACGCAAGCACCTCGGCGACGACGGCGTAGAGCTCGCGCGGCAACGTTCGGCCGACCTCGAGCTTGGCGAGCGCTTCCACCAAGCCGGCGTCCTGGTGGACCGGGACGTCGTGCTCGCGCGCCAGGCGCACGATCTCCTCGGCGGTGAGCCCGCGGCCGATCGCGACGATCTCCGGCGGCTCGGGGCCGAGCGGGTCGTACGCGAGCGCGGCGGCGGCGGGACGCGCGGGCGCGTTGCGGCGGGCGTCGTAATAGCGCGCGTTCATGCGGACCGGTCCACGGCGGCGTCGGGGTCGGGCGGCCGCGACGGCGGCGCCTCGATGCCCACCGTCGAGGTGGTGCCGACCGATGCGCCGGCCGACGCGACGCGATAGCGCAGCGACTCCAGGCGCGCGGTCAGCGTGCCGAGCGCGTCGCGGAACGCGCGCATCGACGATGCCGCTTCCGTGCGCACGTCCACGGTGACGTCGCGTCCCACCGTGACGAGGTCGATCGCGACGGTGCCGTAGTGCGCGGTGTCGAGCACGAACGCTATGCGAAAGTTCGCGGGGTCGACGCGCGTGCCGCCGCGGCCGTCGGGCGCGTCGCGCTTGACGCTGATGTGCGCGTTCGACGTGCCGTGGGGCGTCGTCAGCGGGATCGTGAACGCGAGGCCGCCGGGATTCGCGGCGAGCGTCTGCGCCGCGTTTACTTGTACGGCGGTGAGCGCCGTGAGCGCACCGGCGAGCGACGGTGCGAGCGACTCCGGTGTCGCAGGATTCGCCGCGACCGCGAGCAGCGTGTGCTTGAGATCCGCGTTCAGCGCCGCGCCGCGCTCCGCCGCGACCGC
>JAQBPK010000160.1 GCA_028287565.1 Vulcanimicrobiota bacterium | reverse complement strand
GGACTGCTCGGCGGCCTCGGCGGCGCGTGGCTCGGCAACGAGCTCTTCGGCGGCCGGCGCGACTCCGGCGGCGACGGCGGCAGCTCGTGGGCGGGCACCGGCGGCGTGGACCCCGGGACGTCGGCCGACGCGAGCGGCTGGCAGAGCGACGCCGGCCAGATCGACACCTCCAACGTCGGCGGCGCCGGCTGGGGTGACTCCGGCGGCGGCGATTCCGGCGGCGGAGGCGGCTGGGGCGGCGGCGACTCCGGCGGTGGTGGCGGCGGAGGCGATTCCGGCGGCGGCTGGTAGCCGGCCAGAATCGAACGGACGCGAGCGCTCGGGGGAACCCGGGCGCTCGTTCTATCTAGGGCTTCGGCGAGGCCGACGGCGCGGGCTTCGGTGCCCCGGACGGTGTCGCGCTGTTTGCTGCAGCGGGCGAGGTTGCGGGACGGGATGCGCCGGTGGCAGCGGCGGGAGGCGGTGCGGACGTGCCGGTCGATGACGGCGCCGCCGATGTGCCCGACGGCGCAGGCGCGGCTGATTCCGTCGGCGACCCGGACGGCACGGCGGACGCGTACGGGTTCGGTGTCGGCGACACCGGCGACTCGTCATGCAGTGCCGGGAAACCTTGCTGCAAGCGCAGGCGCGCGAAGTGCGCCTCTTTCGACTTCGGGAACGTCTTGGCGAGGTATTCGTACATCGCGCGCGCGTGGTTGCGCGCGTCCTGCGTCTGCACTTCTTGATAGAGCTGCGCGAGGTGATACGCGGTCGGCGCGAGCCACACGTCGCGGGGGTACTTCTGCGCCCAGACTTTGTACGAGCTTTCCAACAGGAGCGCGTCGTGCACGATCGACGCGTCGTCGGCCCAGCGCTCTCGATACGACCGGCCCAGCGCGGTGATCTTCGATCGCACGGACAGCGCACTGTACTTGAACGGGCCGAAATACTCGTCGGCAGGCGCGTCGGTATCCTTCGCGATCGCCCCGGCCGCCAGAGCGATCACCGCGAGTCCAACCATCATCGTCCGCTGCACGGTCGCTTGATACCCCGGGAAGCCACCAGGCCTACCCCGGCGAATTGGGGGTCCGCGATGGACCGCGCTGCTTTTCTCACGGCGCTCGCAGCGAGCGTCACGACGCCGCCGCCCGGACTGATCGACGGCCCGGCACCGGACGTCACGCCCAGAGGACGCAAGCCGGACGGCGCGCTCGCCGAGCACCCGCCGTTTGCGGCGCAAGAGCGGCGCGGGCGCGGACGGCTGGGCGTGGCGGCGATCGATCTGCGCGACGGTCGCCGCATCGAGCAACGCGGCGACGAGCGGTTTCCGTTGGCCAGCACCTTCAAGCTTCCGCTCGTGATGGCGGTGCTGTCGCGCGTCGACCGCGCAACGGAACGGCTCGACCGCGCGATCGCGTTCAAGGCCGGCGATCTGGTTCCGTACAGCCCCGTCGCCGGACAGCAGCCCCACGGCGGGCACCTGACCGTCGCGGAGCTGTGCGCCGCGGCGATCGAAGTCAGCGACAACACGGCCGCGAACTTGCTGCTGCGCACGGTGGGTGGTCCGGCGGGCGTGACGGCGTACGTGCGCGGTCTCGGTGATCGCGTGACGCGGCTGGACCGCACGGAACCCGCGCTCAACGAATCAATCCCGGGTGACGTGCGCGACACGACGACGCCACACGCGATGGCGACCCTGGTGACGCGCCTCGTTCGCGACCCGGTGCTGTCGCCGTCGTCGAAAGCGCATGTCTTCAACTGGCTGCGTCGCTCGAAAACGGGCACGACACGCATCCGCGCAGGCGTTCCGTCCGGCTGGACCGTGGGCGACAAGACGGGCACGACGAACACGAGCGGCAACGACGTAGCGATCCTGTGGCCGAGGAACGGCGCCTCGCGCGAAGGCCATGCAGACGCTCCAATCGTCTTGGCAGTGTACTTTGCCGAAGTCAAAGCTCCGGACGGCGAACGCGATGCAGCGATTGCCGATATGGGGCGCTCGATCGTGCGACGTTTCCGAGCATATGGCGACGTCCGTGTCTAGTCCCGATCGTCTTCGACGCGATGTGTATAGCATCCGAACCGACGGCCGATCTCGAATTGATTCCGCGCGTCGAAAATGCCCACGATTATCCCCACGACTCCGAGCACCAACATGGCGTCGACTAGTCCCAGCAAGATGCGATCCGAAAAACTCATTGGCTGTCCTCTTCCAGCGCTTCGTTGATTGCGGCTCCCATCATTAATAGACTCCGATAGAGAACGTCAATACCTAACACGGCTCCGACTGCCCAGTACACAGCGCGCGGAAGGAACCTGTTGATTGGCGCGGTCCCCGCTTCCAACGAGCCGTATGCCCACGCCGCGCCTACAAAAGCTTGAAAAACCGAGTGACGTTCCATACGAAGCGGACGCGACGGCGGAGTTTCGTACCCATATTCAGCGCGCCACGACGTACGGCAGCATCGCGTCGAGGCGGTGCTCGGTGATCCCCGCGACGTCGAGCAGCTCGTCGACCGAAGCGAATGCGCCGTTCTGTTCGCGGAACTCGACGATGCGCTTCGCGAGGCCGCCGCCGATGCCGGGGACCGTCGCCAGCGTATCGGCGTCCGCCGTGTTGACGTCGACCTCCGCGGGCGGCGAGCCGTCGCGATGCGTTCGCCGGTGCCTACCGCTGCCGTGGGCGCTGGGCGTGCCGTCGGTCCGGCGCCGCGGTCCGCCGCTCCGGTGTCCGCGACCGTGCCGCGTCCCTCCGCGAGCGGCGTTCGGCGGCGGGGGCTCGCCGCGGACCGGCACCACGATCTCGTCTCCGTC
>JAQBPK010000154.1 GCA_028287565.1 Vulcanimicrobiota bacterium | reverse complement strand
CTACCGCGTGCGATCGCCGCTCGAGCGCCAGCAGACCAAGTGGGTCGTCTACGCCGTCACCGCCTCGGTCGCGGGCGACTTCCTCACGCACCTGCCCTGGCAGATCTTCAACATGCCGCGCGGCACCGATCTCGACGTGCTGCTGATCCACCAGCCGTTCTTCGTTGCGTTCCAGCTCGCGGTGCCGCTCGCGATCGGCGTCTCGGTGCTCTACTACCACCTCTGGGAGATCGACTTCGTCGTCAGCCGGACGGTGCTGTACGCAATGATCACGACCGCGGTCGCGGTTCTGTGGGAAGCGGTGAACTTGACCAGCGCGAAGCTGATCACGCAGGCGATGGGCCCGCAATCCAGCGCGTTTGCGGGCGGGACGGCGACGGTCGTCACCGGTTTCCTCCTCAAGCCGATGTACGAGAACTTGAAGAAGGCGGTCGACAAGCGGCTCACGCCGCCGACGCTCGATCTCTCCGATGAGTTCCCGGAATTCGAGCCCGACGTGCGCTCGCGCTTGACCGTTCCGCACGTCGTGACCGCTCTGGTCGAGCACGCGCCGGCGCTTTTCGACGTAACGGACAGCGCGGTGTATCTCTGGCGCGACGGCGGACTGGTGCTGCAGTCGGCGCGCGGATTCGACGGCGCCCCGGCGGACATTGCGCCCGATGCCGACGCCATCGCGACGCTGCGCCAGGGAAAGGCGGCGCGGCCCGAGCAGAACGACGACGCGCCGGTGTACGTGCCGATCGTCGTCCCGCGCGCAAAGAACCCCGATCTGCTCGGCGTCCTCTATCTCGGCCGCCGCGACGGCGAAAAGGGCTACTCGCAGCTCGAGGTCGCGGCGCTCGAAGCGCTCGGGCGCAAGGCCGGAATGGCGCTGTACCTCTCGGAAGCGCGCGCCGCAACGGCCGCGAGCGCACCCGCACCTACCTTGGGCGTCACGGAGAGCAGCTGATCGTCCGGCTTCACGGCTGTTGCAGCGCGGTACAGGCTGCCCTGATGTTCTTCAGGAGCGCGGGGTAGATGATCCATCGCCGGAAGGGGTCGATCAACGCCATGTAGAGCGGCGTGATCCAACCGACGCCGACGACGTACACCGCGAAGTAGTAGCGATAACCGTCCGCGGTTTTCCTGAGCGCGCTGAGCGCCGCGGCGTGGACGGTGCGGTTGTGAACTTCGAGCAGTTGCTCGTTCTCGAAGCGGTAGACGACGTGGAAACTTCCGGCCCGCGTTCCTGAGACGACCGAGGAGCGTGCGCGGTCCTCTACGGTCAGCCGTTTCGCGAACGACGCCGCTCCCACATCGTCCGGTTCACGTTCGAGGCTGAAGAGTCGTCCGAGAAGCAGGCGCAGGCGAAAGAGCGCGCGTAACGCTGCCGGCAGTACGCTGATCTTCGCGTCGCGGCTGCCGAACACGTCTCTGCCTGCTCGGCGGAGAACCTCCTCGAGCGTGACGCCCTCGCGAAGTCCGGGCAGGTCCACCGCCCAGACATCGTGCAGCGGGACGTCCGCGAGAAGCGTGTTGACCCGCAACGGCAGCGCGGCGAACTCCGCAGGCGAAATCCGAGGCATAGGCACCTCCAACGCCATTCTACTGCGGAACGGTGTGTCCGCACAGCGACCTTTGTGCGGCCTCGCGCTGTTACACTACGGTTTGAAGCCGTCGGTAAGCGTCCGGAGAAACGCCACGAGATCGTCCTCTTGCCGGCCGGTTAGGCCCAGGTTCCCGATCGTCGTGTTCTCGTTCTGCGAAATCTCGGGAGCGGGCCAGCACGTCGTCTTTTCGCCCGGCGAGAACTGCGCGCACCGCGGCAGCGCATCTCGCGTGTTGTAGAAGTGGACCACCTCCTTGAGACTTTTTAGGTAGCCGTTGTGCATGTAAGCCTTGACGAAGTTCGGGCGCGGACGCTGGTCGACGTTGCGCAACGTCGCAACTTGGAACTTGCCCATGAAATTGGGAGCGAGCTTGGCCCAATTTGGATTGGGGTTGTTCGAGGAGGTCAGGAAACCGTAGACGCCGGTATCGGTGTACTTGGATCCCTGTGGGTTCGCAACGTATCCGTACTGATCCGGAACGTTCTCGTACAGATACGGGATATCGCGGTTTTTCGGAATCCCTATGTTCGCGGCCGTCTGATTCGTAAAGAGCGGCCCGGGCTGTTGAGCGATGACGACGCCGCGCTGGCGCACGGTCACCCCATTGAACGGCGTTGCCGCAGCGGGAGTTATCGCGTTCTCGTGACAGGTCATGCACTTCGCGGCTCCGTTGAAGAGCGTCAAGCCGCGTTGCTCCGAGGCGGTGAAGCGTGCCTTTCCCGCCAGAACGTAGTCGTACTTCGAGGAGAACGGGCTCACTTCGGGCGAGGCTTCGTACGCCGCGATCGATTGCGCGAACGCGTCGAACGTCGCTTCGGCGATCCCGCGGTCGCGAGCGCTCAGGTTCAGCTTCGCCGGATTCGTACCAGGCCGGTAAACGGTCGAGCTCGATGCCTGGGTGGGGACGCCGCCCGGCGTGTTGCAGACGGTTTCGACGTTCGACGGCCAGGTGATGTCGAAGGATTGCGCGCCCCAAACGGTCTTGAACAACGATGCGTACTTGCTTTGGGACAGCCTGTACACGACGCAGCCTTCGTCCGGGAGCGCGAGCTCCAAGGGATTCAGCGGTGGCCCTTGCGCCTGTTCGGCGGCGGGGTTTCCGAGCCGGTTCCCGGTCGCGCGCATGTCCCAAAAGTTCCCGCCGACGAGATCGCCGGTCGTGGCGTTGTACTGAAGGGGCCGCATGAACGGCGCATACGCGTAGCTCTGTGGCTTGCGCTGACTGATGCGCGCGTCAGGATGGGCCGAGCCGGTCGTTCGTCCCGAATTGAAGCCGGCGTTCGTGATCGGTACCGATCCGGCTTGGGAAACGAACGTCTTGTTGAACGGCGATGAGCCCCCCGTGAAGCCTGCATACGCGAGGTGGCACGTGGCACAGGCGAGGTTCCTGTTGACCGACAGGTTGGCGTCGAAGATTTCCGCCTTGCCGAGCAAGGTGATCTGATGATACCTGTCCGCCGGCGCCGTGCGCGCGATCTGCGCAAGCGTGTCCGTCTCGGTCGAGGCGATCAGCGCGTTGATGCGCACGACGTCCGGATCTTGGTGTGTGCCCCCCGGCAGGTAGCACGCGATGTCGTACGGCAAAACGCACGGAGAAACGGGTCCCTGCGTTCGTACTTGCCCCTCGGCGTTCTGTCCGCGAAGAGCCGTGACGAGCATCGAGGTCACGACAGCCGCGAATGCTAGCGTCAGCAAGCGCGAACCGTGTTTCATGAGCGAACTCCTTCACCCAGCCGTTGTCTTCCCGAGGAAGTTTATCAATGCAATTGCAAGTACGCGCCCGCGACGTCACGATCGCCGAAACCCGCCTGCAGCGCGTCGTCCCATTGCTTGCCGATCGTTTGCGCGATCGGCAGGGTGCGGTGCGCGCCGGCCGCGGCGTCGAGAGCGAGATGCAGATCCTTCGTCGCCAGCGCGAGCGAGAAATCGGGATCGAAGGCCTCGTGCTCGATCTTCGCTAGCTTCGCGAGCGCCCATGGCGCGTTGAGCGCGGTGCTCCCGAGGCAGGCCGACAGATCGTCGAGCGAAACGTCGAGCGACTGCGCGAGCGCCGCGGTCTCCGAGATTCCTTCGGCAAGGATCGCGAGCCACGTGTTGAGGACCATCTTCATGCGTGAGCCGCTTCCGGCGCGATCCCACCGCATCGTTTTCTGGCCGAGCGCCGCGAACACGGGCGCGAGCTCGTCGAGCGCCGCGGCGGGACCCGAAGCGAGGATCAGCAGTTTTCCCTGTTCCGCCGGCACCTTCGACCCCGAGACGGGAGCATCGACGAACGTCACGTCGGGCCGGAGCTGCTTGCAGAGCGTCTCCGCGCGCTCGGTTCCGCCGACGCCGATCGTGCTCATCTGCAGCCACGTTGCGCCCGCGCGCATGGCCGGGAGCACGCGCGGCATCGTCTCTTCGAGCGACGCGATCGTGGGGACCATCGTGAGCACTACACGGACATCGCCGACGGCTTCTTCCGGATTGCGGGCAACCTGGGCGCCGGCGTCCGCCAGCCGCGCCGCCGCCGCGTAGGAAACATCCCAAACGCGGACGCGCATCCGCGCACCGAGCAGCCGCCGCGCAAACGCGGATCCCATCGTGCCGGTGCCGAGCACCGCGATACCGGAATTGAGAACCATCGTCGTCGTACCTCTGCGTCTTGTTGATGTCGTCCGTCAGTATACGAGGCGATTCAGAGAGCCGCCGGAGAGGCTAGCCGCGCGGCATCGGCTGCGCGCGCCACACGGTGCCGTCGCTGAAGCGAACCGCCGCGACGCGGCACGAGTTCGGCTGCGTGCCGAGGTACGCGAGCCCGGTGAACTGCCCGAATTGGTGATCGATCGTGACGCCCGGCGAGAATGTCCCCGTGTCGACGACGCGCTCGGCGTCGCCGCGATAGTTGACGGCGAACGCGACGCGATCCGCGACCTTCTTCGTGCGGTTCACGTACGAGATGTTCAGGCCGTCGGTGTAGATGCTGCCGTACGGCCGCGGCCCGCCCCATGGATACCAGAACGGGCGGACTTGGGTGGGCATATACTGCGCTACCTCGCAGTTCGTGATCTGGATCGGCGGCGGCGTCTGCGCGTTCGCCGCGAACGGAGCTGCAACGAACGCGAGGGTGAGCGCAGCGGTTGCGACTTTCACGATTCTCATGGTCGTACTATCCGCTGCAATCCGGAGACGGCTCAGAGAGCTGCCCTCAATCGTGGAGCGAGTATCCCACGCCGCGGACGGTGTGGATCAGCCGGGTCGAGAAGCCCTCGTCGATCTTCCGCCGCACGTACGAGATGTACCGTTCGGCGTTGTTCGCTCCGGCGGTCGCGTCCGGTCCCCAGACGAGATCCAGCAGCTGGTCGCGCGTGAAGATGCGGCGCGGATGGCGGATCAGGAGGAGGAAGAGATCGTACTCCAGTGCCGAGAAATCGATGACGCGCCGCGCGCGGCGCACGGTGCGTGTCTCGACCTCGACCTCGACGTCCGCGTACGAGATCACCTCCGTCCGGTCCAAGTGCGGGCGTGAAAGCGCTCGGTCGACGCGCGCGAGCAGCTCCACCATCTCGAACGGTTTGCTGATATAGTCGTCGGCGCCGCTCTCCAGGCCCGCGACGCGGTCGGCGAGCTCGTTTCTCGCCGATACCATCAGGATCGGCGCCTCGGTGATCCGCCGAAGTTCCGGGACGAGCGTGATGCCGTCGATCTTCGGGAGCACGACGTCGAGAAGGATTGCGTTCGGGCGCCACGCGCGCGTCTCCGTCAGCGCCGCGACGCCGTCCGCGGCGCTGCGCACCTCGAAACCGCGGTGCTCCAGACTGAGCTCGAGCATCTCGCGAATCGCGCGCTCGTTGTCCACGACGAGTACGCGGGACATACCGGAGGCTTCCATCGATCACGTCCCCACAGCGGCGCGAATGCGCTCGAGCAAAGTCTCGTCCTTGAAGGGTTTTTCCAGGAAATCGAGGGCGCCGGCATCCATCGCGCGCGCTCGCATTCTTTCATTGCCATATGCGGTAATGAAAATGATCGGTATGTGCTCCCCGTCAGCTGCCAATCGGGCTTGGAGGCCCAAGCCGCTCATCCCCGGCATTTCGAGATCGACGATCAAGCAAGCGGTCTCGCTGCGTTTGCCGCAATGCAGGAACTCCTGCGATGACGCGAACGCTAGCGCCGAAAAGCCATCCGATTTCAGCACGGCGTGAACGGCACTGCGGACGTCTTCATCATCGTCCACGATGGCAATCAACGGCATTTCCGCTCCACCGGGCTTCATGACGCGAAGATAGCACCGGGACGAAGGCGCCACAATTATGCGTGGCGGTTGCCCCCTTATACCTAAGTATAGGTCCGCAGCAGGGACGAGTGCAGTGGCTAGCTCGGGGCCTTCAACTTCTCGGCCATCAGCACCAGGTCGGCCAATGACGCGGCGGCCATCTTGCGCATGACGTTGCCGCGGTGAACCTTCACGGTGATCTCGCTGACGCCGATCTCGGCCGCGATCAGCTTGTTGGCGCGGCCGGTAACGACGAGCGCCATGACCTCGCGCTCGCGTTGCGTCAGGGAGTCCAAGCGCTCCCGGAGCTCGGCGACGCCCCTGTCTTTTGCCTGCTGAATGCGATCCTGTTCCAGTCCCGATTGGATTGCGTCGAGCAGATCCTGGTCTCGAAACGGCTTGGTCAGAAACTCGATGGCACCGCCCTTGATCGCTCCGACGGACATCGG
>JAQBPK010000151.1 GCA_028287565.1 Vulcanimicrobiota bacterium | reverse complement strand
GATCTCGACGGCGCGGTGTTCGACGTCAGCGACGCTTACCGCGCGGCATGGGACGCGTTCGTCCCGCCGCACAACCAGGCCGCGCACGATCCGCCGGCCGCGTGGAACGGCCGCTTTGACGCCGTCCTCTCGTTCTTCGCGCTCGAGCACGCGGACGATCCGCACGCGTTCCTGACGACGATCCGCCGGCTGCTGCGCCCGGGCGGCGACTTATTTCTCACCGTGCCGAACGTGCGGCGCAACGCGGGCGACTTCATCGTCGTCGACCACGTGAACCATTTCATGCCCAGCTCGCTGCGCCGTATTCTGACCGCAACGGGTTTCACCGACATCGAGCTCGACGAAGACGCGCACGAGTCGGCGTACGCGGTCCGCGCGCGCCGCGGCGTCCAGGTGCGTGCGCCGATCGAACTCGCGGCGAGCGACGGCACCGCTGTGGCGCGCTACGCCGAAGAAGCGCGCGGCCTGGCGGCGTTCTGGTCGGCGGCCGGCGATGCCGTCGCAGCGTTCGAGCGCAACGTTGCGCGCGGGCGCAAGAGCGCCATTTACGGCAGCGGCTTCTACGGCGTGTTCATCGCCGGCCGCCTGGCCGACCGCTCGAACGTCGCCTGCTTCCTCGACCGCAATCTCCACCAGCAGGCACAGCGTCCGTTCGACCGCCCGGTCCTGCCGCCCGACGATATCGAGGACGACGTCGAGGTCGTGTACGCCGGCCTCAACCCGGCCCGCGCCCACGATATCCTCGCCGGCGTGCCCGCCCTGCGCCGGCGCCCCCGCGACACGTTCTTCCTCTAGCAGGCAAAGGCTCGCCGGCGAATCCCTGCCTGCTTGAAGACTTTCCCGGGCTGCGGCCGCGTGGTATACTCTCAGGGTTGCGCCGTGGAGTCCCGCGGGCACGTCCGGGCCTCGGCCCGGTCAACTTCACCCGGCCGGAGGCCGGGGGTGCATGCGTCCATCACGGCGCCAAGGACGGCGGCCGCGGGCTCAGAGAGGTTCTTTTTCATGGCGTCAGGCGTTACCATGCGCGCTCTTCTGGAGGCGGGGGTCCATTTCGGGCACCAGACCCGCCGCTGGAATCCGAAGATGAAGCCGTACATCTTCCAAGAGCGCAACGGCATCTACATCATCGACCTGTCCAAGACGCTGGCGATGCTCAACCACGTGTTCGACGCGGTCAAAGAGATGTCGCGCGGCGGCCGCGTGATTCTGTTCGTCGGTACCAAGAAGCAGGCGCAGGACGTCGTGCGCGAAGAGGCCGAGCGCGCGGGCACGTTCTTCGTCAACCAGCGCTGGCTGGGCGGCACGCTCACCAACTTCGCGACGATCCAGAAGCGCATCTCGCGCCTGCGCGAGCTCGAAGGAATGCGCCAGCAAGGCACGTTCGATCTGCTTCCGAAAAAAGAGGTCGCGCGCTTGACCGACGAGCTCGAGAAGCTCGAGAAGTTCCTGGGCGGCATCAAGGACATGCACCGTCTTCCGGACGCGATGTTCATCGTCGACCCGAAGAAGGAGCGCATCGCGGTCGCCGAGGCGCAGAAGCTGAAGATCCCGATCATCGCGGTGATCGACACGAACTGCGATCCCGACGAGATCGACTTCGCGATCCCCGGTAACGACGACGCGATCCGCAGCGTGCGCCTGATGGTGTCCACGATCGCCAACGCGATCGTCGAAGGCAAGACCGAGACCGAGTCCGCGTACGACGCGGCCGACTACGACCAGCAGTACTCCGACATCGCAGCCGAGCCCGAGCCGGCCGGCGTCTAGCCCAGGGAACCGACGTTGAACACCGCTTACAAACCGACCACCGACGAGATCAAACGCCTGCGGGAAGAGACCGGCGCGGGCCTGGCCGACGTTCGCAACGCGCTGCTGTGGGCCGAAGGCGACTACGAGCGCGCGAAGGCGCGTCTCGCCGAGACCGGCCAGGCCAAGGCCGAGAAGAAGGCCGAACGCGCCGCGAACGAAGGTCTCGTCGGATCGTACATCCACGCCGGCGGGAAGATCGGCGTGCTCGTCGAGGTCAACTGCGAGACGGACTTCGTCGCGCGCAACGAGCGCTTCAAAGAGCTCGTGCGCGACGTCGCGATGCACGTCGCCGCGATGTCGCCGCAGTACCGCGACCGCGAATCGGTCCCCGCGGACGTGATCGCCGAAGTCAAGGCCGAGCTCGAGAAGACGGTTCCCGCCGGCAAGTCGCCCGAGGTGACCGAGAAGATCCTGATCGGCAAGCTCAACAAGTGGTACGAAGAGCACACGCTGCTCGAGCAGCCGTTCGTCAAGGACGACGCGCAAACGGTCGGCGAGCTGGTCAAGAGCGTCTCGGGCGTGCTGGGTGAGAAGATCACCGTGCGCCGCTACGCGAAGTTCGCCCTCGGCGAAGAGTAGTCGTCGCCTCCGCGAAAGGCACACCGTTGTCGAAACCGGCCTACGAACGCGTTCTTCTGAAGCTCTCGGGTGAGGCGTTCGCGGGGCGTGGCGGCAACGTCGACGTCGACACGACCACGGCGATGGCGCGCGAGATCGCGCAGGTGCACGCGCTCGGCGTCACCACCGCCGTCGTCGTGGGCGGCGGCAACATCTGGCGCGGCAAGGTGCACGAGGCCGCGGGCATGGACCGCGCGACCGCGGACTACATGGGCATGCTCGCGACCGTGATCAACGCGCTCGCGCTGCAGGACTCGCTCGAGCGCATCGGCGTTCCGTCGCGCGTGCAGACCGCGATCGCGATGAACGCGATCGCCGAGCCGTACATCCGCCGCCGCGCGATGCGGCATCTGGAGAAGGGCCGCGTCGTGATCTTCGCGGCCGGCACCGGCAACCCGTACTTCACCACCGACACGACGGCCGCGCTGCGCGCCGTCGAGGTCGGCGCCCAGGCCATCCTCAAGGCCACCAAAGTCGACGGCGTCTACAGCGCCGACCCGTTCAAGGACCCCTCCGCGACGCGCTTCACGCACCTGGACTACCTGCGCGTGCTGGAGCTGGGCCTTGAGGTGATGGACTCGACCGCGCTCACGCTGTGCA
>JAQBPK010000147.1 GCA_028287565.1 Vulcanimicrobiota bacterium | reverse complement strand
ACGATCGACGGCACGACGTACGAGCTGGCCGCGCCGTTCATGGTGTGCGCGACGCAGAACCCGGTCGAGTTCGAAGGCACGTACCCGCTGCCCGAAGCGCAGCTCGACCGGTTTTTAGTGCGCGTGCGCACCGGCTATCCGTCGCCCGCCGATGAGCGCGCGCTCATCGCGCGCGCGGTCGCGGGGTTCGACGCGCGCGATCTCGACGCGATGGGCGTCAACGCGGTCGTGAGCGCGGATGAGCTCCTCGCGGCCTCGCGCGCGGTGCGCACGATCCACGTCGCCGAGTCGCTGCAAGGCTACATCTACGAGATCGTCGCCGCGACGCGCACGTCACCGGACGTCGCGCTCGGCGCGAGCCCGCGCGCCGCGCTCGCGCTCGTGGTATGCGCGCAGGCGGCGGCGTTCCTCGACGGGCGCGCGTTCGCGACGCCGGACGACGTCAAGGACGTCGCGCCGATCGTGCTCGCGCACCGCATCATCGTCCGCCCCGAAGCGGAGCTCGACGGCACGACCGCGGACGACGTCATCGCGCGCGTCCTCGCGAGCGTTCGCGCCCCGGAGGAGTAGGCGTGCCGCGCATCGCGCCGCGCGGGATCACGGCGCTGCTCGTGCTCGCGGTCGTCGCGCTGGTCCTCGCGCGCGTGCTCGGATGGCAGCTCGCGCTTCTCACCACGGTGGGCGCGTTCGCGGTGCTGGTAACATATGACGCCGTGCTGCTGCGCGGCGTGGTCGAGATCGAGCGGCGCGTGCCCGTGCGGCTCGCGCTCGCGCGGCGCGACGTGCTCACGTACGAGATCGTCAACCGCACGGGCAGCGAGCGCCGCGTCGCGATCGTCGAAGCGCCCGCCGACCGTCTCGCCATCGATCTCGCCGAAGCGCGCGCGACCGTCCCGCCGCGCGCGCGCACGACGGTGTCGCTCGGCGTCGTTCCGCGCGAGCGGGGCCGCACCGCGCTGCGCTCGTTCCACGCGCGCATCCTCTCGCGCCTGGGGATCGTCGAGCTGCGGCGCAACTTCCGTGTCGCGCTGCCGTTGCGCGTAATGCCGGACCTCTCCGCGCTCGACCGCAGCGGCGACCTGGTCGCGCGCACGAAGCTGATCGATTCGGGCCTGCGCCGGCTGCGGCGGCGCGGCGCCGGCGGCGAGTTCGCGAGCCTGCGCGAGTACACCACCGACGACCCGTTCCGCACCATCGACTGGAAGGCGTCGGCGCGGCGCGGTAAGCCGATGGTCGCGCAGTACGAGGTCGAGCGCGCGCAGCAGATCCTCGTCGCGATCGACGCCGGACGGCTGATGACGCCGCGGCTCGGCGACCGCCGCAAGCTCGACTACGCGGTGAGCGCCGCGCTCGCCATCGCCGCGATCGCGCGGCTCGCCGCCGACCGCACGGGCGTCGTCGCGTTCGCCGCCGACGTGCTCGCGCGCGTCATGCCGGCCAGCGGAACGCAGCACAGCGCGCAGCTCACCGACGTGCTGTCCGATCTCGAGCCGCGCTTCGAAGAGGCCGATTACGAGCGCGCGTTTCTCGACATCCAGCGCTCGCTGCGGCGGCGCAGTCTCGTCGTGCTGTTCACCGATCTGTTCGACCCCGTCGCCTCGAGCGCGGTGCTCGGCGCCGCGAAGCTGCTCACCGCGCGGCATCTCGTGCTGGTCGTGCTGATGAACGACGCCGCAATCGCGGGCGCGCTGCGCGCGGCGCCGCGAACCGCCAGCGACGCCTACCGCGCCGCCGTCGCCGCGACGCTGGCCGACGAGCGCGCGCGCGCCGTCGCGGCGCTACGCGACCGCGGGATTCTGGTCGTCGACGTCCCCGCCGCGGAGCTGACCGTCGCGCTCCTCGACGCGTACGTCGACGTCAAGACGCGCGGCCTGCTGTGATGGGTTCGGCGCGCGCCGCGTCCCCGCACCCAGCAAATAAGCGAGCAGCGCGACGGCGGTGACCGCGCCGATCGCGCCGCGCACCGGGATCGGGAGCCGCTGCGGCGAGATGAAGCCTTCGATCGTGCCCGCGACGCACAGCAGCAGCGCGACGCCGAGCACCAGCGTTCCGGCGCGCCGGGCAGCGAGAACGAGCGCGTCGGCGCGCCGCGCGCGGCCCGGACGAAGATAACCGCCGGCCAGCACGAGCCCCGCGCCGCCCGCGATCTGAATCGCCGTGAGCTCGATGACGCCGTGCGGCGCGATCGTCGCCCAGAAGTCGGCGGCGAACCCGGCTTTCGCGTACAACGCGCCGAGCGCGCCGACCATCAAGCCGTTCTCCAGGATGATCCAGCCCGTCAGCAGCCCGCCGGTCATCCCGCCGGCGAACGCGATCGCCGCGACGCGCACGTTGTTGCTGATGATCTCCGAGGCCATCGCGGGCGAGTAGGCGCGGTCGAACCCGAAGTTCGAGTCGTGCAGCGCCTTCGTCACCGGCGGAAGATCCATGCCGGGAAGCAGCGCGTGGACGTTGACCGGGTCGGCTGCCACCGAGCCGTACGCGATGAAGGCCGACACGATGGTCAGCAGCGAGCAGAACGCGATCGGCGCCCACGAGCGCCGCACCTCGCGCGGAAAGCCGTGCAGAACGAACGCGACGAAGCGGCTCCAGCCGGTGCGCGCCGTCGCGACGTACACCACCGAATGCGCGCGGGCGGTCAGCCGGTTGAGGTGGTCGAGGATCACCGGGTCCTCGCCGCGCGTCCGCGCGATGGCGAGATCACTCGTCGCCGCGCGGTATGCCAGCGCGAGCTCGTCGATCTCCTCGGCCGACAGCGACCGGACGCCCCGGCGCGCCGCCCGGTCGGCAAGCGCGCCGAGCCGATCCCACCGCGCCCGCCGCGCCGTCACAAACCGCCGTTCCCGCATCGCGAACAGAGTTCGCCCAGACAGCGCCGAACTACTAGCGCGATGGTGATGGAGCGAGCGCAGCAGCATGGTGCGGCATCGGAATGCCGGTTGCGAGCTCGGACCGGGGGCCCCACGCGCAGCGTGGGGGGCGCGCAGCCTGGGGCGGAGCGCCTTTAAATTGGAGCGCAGCGTCGATGTTCGGACCGGGGAGGCGGTGGCGATCCGCTATGAATTGGCGGGGCTCGGGAGCCGCTTTCTTGCGGTCACGCTCGACATGATCGCTCAGGTCGCGATCGTCATCGCGCTCGGGCTCGCGTACGGGTTTCTCATCGCGCCGCGGCTCGCGGGGATTCCGTTCGGCAAGAACGTGCAGGCGATCGCGCTCGCTATCGGCATCACGCTGTTCTTTCTGATCTTCTTCGGCTGGTTCATCATCTTCGAGACGTGGTGGTCGGGGCGCACGCCCGGAAAGCGCGCGCTGGGGCTGCGCGTCGTGCGCGACGGCGGTTTCCCGATCGATCTCGGCGCGGCCGTCATCCGCAATCTCGTCCGCGTCGCGGAAGTGGGCCTCGGGTTCTACACGCTCTCCGCAATCAGCGCTCTCATCTCCAGCGAGAACAAACGCCTGGGCGACCTCGCGGCCGGTACGATCGTCGTGCGCGACCGCGCCGACGCCGTGCCCGACCTGGACGCCTACCTCTCGCGCCCCACGCGCAGCGACACGGGCCTCTCCGAAGAAGACCGCGTGCTGATCGAACGCTTCCTCGCGCGCCGAACGACGCTCGACCCGTCGGCGCGGCTCAATCTCGCGACGCGCATCGCGCAGCGCGTCCGGCCGACGCTGCGCGCGCAGTACGGCAACCTGGACGACGAAGCGCTGCTGGAGTTCCTCGCCGGCGTGTGAGCTAGGAAACGCTGCCGTTGCCGTCTCCGCCGCTGCCGCGGCGGATGCGGGTGAGGATGTCGCGCGCGAACGTCATCGCGCTCGCTTTCGCGTCGTCGTACACTTTCGCGGCGTCCTCGACGCCCATCTGGCGGCCGTTGCGGTAGTAGAACGCGACGCCTTCGCCGACGACGACGGTGCCCGCGTACGCGATCGCGGCCTTGATGAAGATGCCGCCGACCGGGATGAACCCGGACAGCTCGCGCGCCAGCGCGCGCCAGCCGAAGCCGCCCCCGACGACGGGCAGCAGCTCCCACATCTGGGCGAGATCGGGATCGCGCCCGTACGTCGCGCCGATGTTGAGCATGAGGTTCATCTGGAGCGCCGTGATCGCGAACATGTCGGCGCCCGACGCGAACGCGCCCAGCACGATGCCGAGCAGCGGCACGTGGTCGACGACCGCGCTCGCGCCGGCGATCTTGAGCGCGGAGAGCGCGGCGTCGCGCGTCAGCTTCGCGCAGACGGTCTCGCGCAGCGCCGGGAGGCGGCGGCCGACGGCGACCTCGATCCCCTTGCAGCAGTCGATCAGGTGCGGCAGGAAGCGGCCGCGCAGCGTCTCGATGCCGATGTGGTCGACCACGTACTCTTCGACCCCGCCCGCCGGCGGCGCCTGAACCGGCCCGCTGGGCGCGGTGACGCCGGAGTCGACGACCAGCACCAGGACCGGCAGCCGCAGCGCGCCGAGCTTCTCCAGGCCGAGCGAGCCGCGATCGCTTGCCCGGGCGACGCAAATGACGGCGCGCGCGCCGGTGGTGTCCACGCTGCGCTGGAGGTCGAGCGTCTCGAACGCGGCGGCGGCCTCGGGCGGGATCGAGTCGCCGCCCTGGCCCGAGAGCAGCAGCGCGCGCAGTTCGCCGAGCAGCCCGGGATCGCCGCACACGAAGAACTTGAACGGGCGGCGCGCGCTCGCGTGGACCGCTCCGGCGTTGAGCGATCCACGGAGGCGTTCGAACATCGCGACGGCGGAGGTGGCGTTCATCACCACGCTCCTACCCCGTCCGGCCGAGCGTGGTTACGTGCGGCCGCGCGCTTCCTTGTCGGGATCGTCCACGTAGTCGAGGTACACCAGGCCGAGGAAGATCTCCAGCGACTGGGCGTACATTCCGCGCGCGTTCGCGAGGTCGATGACGCTCTTGCCGGACGACTTGGCCTCGGCGAGGATCGCCGGAGCGGCCGCGTTGGTGTCGGCGCCCACGATCACGGCCGACGCCACCTGGCCCGGCGTGAGGTTTTGGCGCGCGAGGTCGGCGTAGTCGAGTCCCTTGGTGTGGAACCGCACGTCGAGCGCGTGCTGGAACGTCGCGTAGCGGTCGGGCGACTCTTGCAATCCGAGCATGTCGATGCGCGTCTCGAGCTGGCGCGCGCGCGCCATGTTGTAGAGCTGCGACGCTTGCGTCGCGCCGACCGCCGCTTTGTTGAGCGAGTCGACGGCCTTGGTGATGAACGGCTCGAGGTGCTTGTAGTCGGACAGCGTGATGTCGCCCGTGCCGTCGAAGCTCACGTGGCGCAGCTCTTGCACGAACAGGTCGAGATCGCCGAGGCCGATGTCGAGCATCGCGAGCGATGCGCGCGCCGCGTCGACGCCACGCACCATGTCGGAGTCGGCGGCGCCGATCGACGCGAGCATGCGCGGATACGCCGGGAACGTCGAGAGCGCCTGAGGCGGCGGGTTGTCGAGCTTGAGCGGCGCTTGCAGCTCGGTGAGCAGGTCGGCGTTCTCCTTGAGCAGGCCGCCCGCTTTGTTGCGCTCGAGCGAGCCGACGCCGCTGATCGTCTCGGACGACTTGCTGGTCGCGGCGTCGAGCGACTTAGACATCGTGTTGAGGTTGTGGATCAGCGTGTCGAGACGCGAGTCCTTGCGCGGCTGCACGCGCGAGAGGTTCGGCAAGCCGTACACGATGTTCTGGATGCGCGAGCGCAGCGACTTGAGCTGGTCGACGCCTTCCTGGCGCCGCGTCGCGATCGCGGTCGCGGCCTGCGCCTCGTTCGACTGCGCGGTCGTGAGCTGCGCGCGCAGCGGCGTGAGATCGGGGCGCAGCAGGCTGAGGCGCCGCTCCGCGTCGCGCAGCGCTTTGATCCGCACGTCGGCGAGCGCCTTCGCTTGCGGCGAGACTTGCTCCGCGGCGGCGGCGAGGTTCTGCTCGCCTTTGGATAGCTGCCCGAGCGCCAGTTGCGCTTGGCCGAGGTGGAAGCGCGCGGTCGCGTCGTCGGGGCGGCGCTTGAGCACGTCGGCGAACTTCATCGCCGCGATGTTGTAGCGCGCGGTGTCGTAGTCGTGGATCGCCTGCGCGATGCGCTGGTCGTCGGTGCGCACCGCGGGGTTGAGCTCCGGATCGCCCTTGATGTTCGCGAGCCGCTTCTTGTTCTCGGGATGGTCGGCGAGGTATTTGGTGAGGATGTCGTGGTTGGCGTCTTCCACCGCGCCGAGGTGCGCCATGAACGAGTGCATCGCGTCGGGATCGTAGCCCGCGCGCGTCATCAGCATGAGACCGTACTTGTCGGCCTCGTTCTC
Source organism: Vulcanimicrobiota bacterium (assembly GCA_028287565.1). Classification (GTDB taxonomy): domain Bacteria; phylum Vulcanimicrobiota; class Vulcanimicrobiia; order Vulcanimicrobiales; family Vulcanimicrobiaceae; genus Vulcanimicrobium. Next base: position 1,691 of record JAQBPK010000147.1, on the reverse strand, counting down.
GTCGTCGCGCGAGATGCGCGCGAGCGCGCCGGCTTGCAGCAGCTGGCCGAAGCGGTACAGCAGCGGCGAGAACAGCGATCCGATGCCGAACAGCACGTTGAGGATCGATGCCTTGTTCTGCGCGGTCACCGCGTGGCGGCGCTCGATGTGGCCCGTCTCGTGGGCGAGGATGCCGGCCAGCTCATCGTCGCTTTGGACGAAGTCGAGCGTCCCCTCGTTGATGTAGATGTACCCGCCCATCGTCGAGAACGCGTTGATGTCGGAGACGTCCAGGATCTTGAGCGAGTAGGGGATGTCCTTGCGCGCCGTCTGCGCCCACAGCTTGTTCGAGACGTCGTTCACCCACTGGTTGAGCAGCGGGTCGGTCACGACCACCGTCTGGTCGGTGATCTGCTTGTCGTACTCCTTACCGATCGAGACCTCGGTGGACGTCGGCAACGCGAACACGGGTGCCGGGATGCTGGCACTCAGCATTGCGATACTGAGCGCGATGACGACGAAACGGCGGATCGGCATGGGCTGTCCTCGGGAAAAGGTCGTCCGGTCTGTCGAGCCGGGGTCTTCTGGTTCGACGGAATGCCGGAACTCTCCACTAGTAACGTACGAATCTGAGGATTGTATGTGGAGAACAGAAACTTCTCGTGCATTCCGTGTGGACGGCGCAGGGCCGGGTCCGCGGCCGTGGGAACCGCGGGCGATCATGGTCAGCGAGGGACTCTTATGAGCACCGTCCGCGGTCGCGGTCGCAGCCTGGAAATCGCCGTCGACCGGGCGCTCGCCGCCGCCGTAGAGGAGCTGCGCGCCCAGTTCGCGTCGCGGCCCGACTTCTACCGCGGAAGCCGGGCAGTCGCCAACTTAGGGAGCCTCGAGCCGCCCGCGACGGAGATCGCCGCGTTCCGCGACGCGCTGGCCGAGTTCGGGATCACGCTGGACGGGGTGAGCGGCGTCGACGCGATCGCGGAGATCGTGGCCGAGCTCGACCTGGCCTATCTCGGCTCCGCGAACGCGACGGTGGCCGACGTCGCCGCGCTGCCGCGCCGCAGCTCGTCGGCGCGCGAGGTGCGCATCTCCGAGGAGGCGCGATCGCTGGTGGCCGACTTCGCGGGCGCTCGGGAAGACATGGTCCGCCGGCGCAAGGACGGGCCGCTCCCGGCCACCGCGTTCGCCTCGGCCGGCGTGGCGCTGCCGCAGCCCGCGCGGGCGCTGCCGGTGGGCGTCTCGACGCTGTACCACCGCGGGACGCTGCGCGGCGGGCAGGCGCTGCACAACCTGGGCAACCTGGTCGTCATCGGCGACGTCAACCCCGGCGCGGAGCTCGTCGCGTCTGGCGACATCGTCGTGTTCGGCGCGCTGCGCGGCGTCGCGCACGCGGGCGCGCAAGGCGACCGCGCCGCGCGCGTCATCGCACTCGAGCTGGCGCCGACGCAACTGCGCATCGCGACGCTGATCGCGACCAGCGACGCGCGCAACAAGCCGCGCGGCCCCGAGCACGCCTCGATCGCGGACGAGCGAATCGTCGTCGTCCCGTTCGCCGACGCGGATTTACGTAAGGAGCAACAAGCATTATGACCATGGTGGCGGAGCGAGCGCAGTACTATCGTGCGCTATGGACATGTTGCGGCGAGCTCGGACCGGGGGCCCTGCGGCGCAGCCGTGGGGGGCGCGCAGCCCGGGGCGGAGCGCCGTTAAAA
>JAQBPK010000352.1 GCA_028287565.1 Vulcanimicrobiota bacterium | reverse complement strand
ATGTCGATGCGGGTCAGGGCCTGCTCGTCGTCGAACAGGAAGTGAGCGAGGGCACGGGCGAGCTCCGTCTTGCCCACGCCGGTGGGGCCCAGGAAGATGAACGAGCCGATGGGGCGCTTGGGGTTCTTGAGGCCCGCGCGCGAGCGGCGGATCGCTCGAGTCAGCGTCGAGATGGCCTGGTTCTGGCCGATCACGCGCTTGTGGAGCTGGTCCTCCATCCCGAGCAGCTTGGCCGTCTCGGCCTGCGCGAGCTTGGAGACCGGGATCTTCGTCCACGAAGCGACGATGTGGGCGACGTCTTCCTCGGTGACCTTGATGGTCTTGTCCTGTTGCGCGCGCTTCTCGGCCCATTCCGTTTCAAGGCGCTGCTTCTCGAGGCGCAGCTTCTCCTCACGGTCGCGGATGGCGGCCGCCTTCTCGAACTCCTGCGACTTGACGACGGACTCTTTTTCTTGCTTGACCATGCGGATCTGGTTCTCGATCTCGCGGATCTCGGGCGGCGGCAGCGTGGCCTGCAGGCGCACGCGCGACGCGGCCTCGTCGATCAGGTCGACGGCCTTGTCGGGCAAGAATCGGTCGGAGATGTAGCGGTCGCCCAGCTTCGCCGCGGCCACGAGGGCCTCGTCGGTGATGGTGACCTTGTGGTGCGCCTCGTAGCGGTCGCGCAGGCCCTTGAGGATCTCGACCGTCTCATCGACCGTCGGCTCACCGACCATGACCGGCTGGAACCGGCGCTCGAGCGCGCTGTCCTTCTCGATGTGCTTGCGGAACTCGTTGAGCGTGGTCGCGCCGATGCACTGCAGCTCGCCGCGCGCGAGCGCGGGCTTGATGATGTTGGACGCGTCAATCGCGCCCTCGGCGGCGCCCGCACCCACAAGGGTGTGCAACTCGTCGATGAAGAGGATGATCTCGCCGGCGGCGCCGCGGATCTCGTCCATCACGCGCTTCATGCGCTCTTCGAACTCGCCGCGGTACTTGGTGCCGGCGACCAGGCCGGCCAGGTCGAGCGTGATGACGCGCTTGTCGCGCAGGGGCTCGGGGACCTCGCTCTTGATGACGCGCTGGGCCAGGCCCTCGGCGATGGCCGTCTTGCCGACGCCGGGCTCGCCGATCAAAGCAGGGTTGTTCTTCGTGCGGCGGCTGAGGATCTGGATGACGCGCTCGATCTCGTTGGCCCGGCCGATGACCGGGTCGAGCTTGTTCTCGCGGGCGAGCGTGGTGAGGTCGCGGCCGTAGGCGTCCAGCGTGGGGGTCTTGGACTTCCCCTTGGGCGCGGGCGGCTGGCCCTCGGCGCCGAGCAGCGAGGTCGTCTGAACCCGAACCTTGGCGGGGTCGACCCCGAGGTTCGTCAGGACGCGCGCCGCCACGCCCTCACCCTCGCGGATGAGGCCGAGGAGCAAGTGCTCGGTGCCGATGTAGTTGTGGTTGAGCTGGCGCGCTTCTTCGAAGGCGAGCTCGATCACGCGCTTGGCGCGCGGCGTGAACACCATCTCCTGCTGGACGGTCTGGCCGCCCCGGCCGACGATCGCCTCGACCTCCTGGCGAACTTTCGCCAGGTTGACACCGAGCGTCTCGAGGACCTTGGCTGCTAAGCTTTCGCCCTCGGAGATGATGCCGAGCAGGATGTGCTCGGTCCCGATGTAGTTGTTCCCGAGCCGCTGCGCCTCTTCCTGAGCCAGCACGATGCTGCGCCGAGCGCGTTCGGTGAACGGTTCCCACATTGACATGACTCTACGAAACTCCCTGAGCGGCCGAGCCGCTCCTGCCACCTAGCCCGGCGAGTCTAAGACACCTCACGCGGTCCAGGTCCTCTTATAACTTTCGGCGGGTTGGTTCAGTTTCAAACCGCCGGCCGGCCTGGTTTCAAAGCCTTTGCACGAGCGTAGCATGGAAGCGGGCCCCTGTGGGGCGAACGGTGGGTCTTTCCGTCGCATCCGGAGGACGTCGCAATCCATTTCCTCGGCATGCTCTCGGCGCCGCAGCTGATCGATCAGCTGGTCAACGGCGTCACCCTGGGGATGCTCTACATCCTCGTCGCGCTCGGCCTGAACATCATCCTCGGTCTCATGGGCGTGATCAACTTCTCGCACGGCTCGTTCTTCATGCTCGGCGCCTACGTGATGTACCAGCTCAACGGGGCGATCGGGTTCTGGCCCGCGATCCTCGTGTCGGCGGTGGTCGTCGGGTTGCTCGGGATGGCGTTCGAGTCGACGCTCATCCGGCCGCTCTACAAGCGGATCCCGGAGTACACGCTGCTGCTCACGTTCGGCACCGCGCTGATCTTCGCGCAGATCGTGCGCAGGGTCTGGGGCGACGACGCCGTGCGCGTCTCGACCCCAAGCTACATCCCGGAGTCGATCTCGATCGGCACCTACCAGCTTCCGTTCTACAAGGACGTGCTGCTGGTGGGGCTCACGATCCTGATCCTCGCGGGCGTGTGGCTCTTGCTGAACAAGACGAACATCGGCATGATCATTCGCGCCGGCACGCGCGACGCCGAGATGGTGAAGATCCTCGGCATCAACATGCCGCTCATGTTCACGCTCGTGTTCGGGATCGGCTCGCTGATGGCGGGGCTCGCGGGCGCGCTCGCGGCGCCGATCTACGCGATCCAGCCGAGCCTTGCGTCGCAGTGGATCGTGCTCACGTTCGTCATCGTCATCGTCGGGGGCATCGGGTCGTTCTGGGGCGCGATCGTCGGCGGGCTGCTGATCGGCATCCTCACCAGCCTCATGGCGCTGCTGTGGCCGCCGGCGGTGGAGATGACGGGCTACATCATCATGGGGATCATCCTGCTGGTGCGGCCGCGCGGGCTGTTCGGCGTCGAGGGCCTCTTCGAATGAGCGTTCTCAAGGCTCCGGTCAAGCCGAAACGCACCGGTGCCGCGCCGTCGATCCTGCTGCACCCGCTGCTGTGGACCGCGGTGCTGCTGATCCTTCTGCCGTACGTCGCGGGCGCGAACCCGTTCGCCGGCAAGTGGAGCGGGTTCGTGGGGATCGCGACCACGATGGCGATCTTCGCCCTGTTCGCGAGCGGCTGGAACCTGCTGTTCGGCCACGTCGGCGAGCTCTCGTTCGGCCACGCGATGTTCTTCACGATCGGCGCGTACACGACCGCGCTGTTCACCAAGGGCTTCGACGTCGTGGTGTTCGGGGCACACCTGCACCACGCACAGACCGACAACTTGATCTTCGCGCTGATCTTGTCGCTGCTGATCGCCGTGCTGTGGGCGTGGGCGCTGGCGCGCATCATCGTGCCCCGGTCGAGCGGCATCTACTTCTCCATGATCACGCTCGCGTTCGCGCAGGTGATCTTCTTCGTCACGTACCGCTGGAGCGAGCTCACCGGCGGCGAGGACGGGATGCAGAACATCGCGCGGCCCAACCCGTTCGGCCACGGCGTCCTGCAGGACTCGATGAACTTCTACTGGTTCACCGCGGTCTGCGTGTTCCTCGCGCTGTGCGTGCTCTACTGGATCCTGCACTCGCCGTTCGGCACCGTCTTGCACGCAATTCGCGAGAACAAGCAGCGCGCGCGGTTCCTCGGCTACGACGTCGACAAGTACCGCGTCAACGCGTTCGTGCTCTCGGCGCTCTTCCCGGCGATCGGCGGCTGGCTCTGGACGTACTACCAGCAAGCCATCAACCCCGATGCCGGCTCGGTGGAGTACTCGGGCAACGTCGTCATGATGTCGATGCTCGGCGGCGTGCAGACGTTCCTCGGGCCGGTGCTGGGCGCGTCGGTGTACTACGAGATTCAGAACAACGTCTCGCAGCTCACCAAGTACTGGGAGGCGTGGATCGGCATCGTGTTCGTGGTGGTGGTCCTCGTCGGGCCGCGCGGGATCATGGGGCTGTTCGACGACATCCGCCACTACGGGTTCGCGACGGCGATCAAGCGCGGCTTCTCGCGCACGGCGCGCGTGGAGACCGACATGCAGGAAGAGCTGCCGCCGGTCATCGAGGATCCCGTCACCGCACCGGAGGCGACGCACTGATGTCCGCAGCCACGACGACGGCGGCCGGGACTGGTTACGTCTTCAAGACGGAAGGTTTGACGCGGCGCTTCTCCGGGTTCACCGCGGTCAACAACGTCACGCTTGAGATTCCCGAAGGCGGCGTGCGCACGATCATCGGCCCGAACGGCGCCGGGAAGACCACGTTCTTCAACCTGCTCAGCGGGATGCTGCCGCCGAGCGAAGGGCGCATCTGGTTCCGCGACCGCGAGATCACCTCGCTGCTCGCGTACCAGCGCGCGCGGCTCGGTATCGCGCGCTCGTTCCAGATCACCAACATCTTCGGCCACCTCTCGGTGTACGAGAACGTCCGGCTCGCGGTCCAAGCGGTCCACGACGGCAAGGCGAACTTCTTCATGCCCGAGCGCCGCATGGGCGACCTGGCCGAGAAGACGGAGAGCGTGCTGCACGACGTCGGGCTGTACGACGCGCGCGACGCGAACGCGGAGAACCTCTCGCACGGCGACCAGCGGCGGCTGGAGATCGGGCTCGTGATCGCGAGCGATCCGCCGGTGCTGCTGCTCGACGAGCCGCTCGCCGGCATGTCGCCGACCGAGACGCACGAGACGGTCGACCTGATCCAGCGCATCTCGCCGGGCCGCACGATCCTGCTGGTGGAGCACGACATCGACGTCGTGATGGCGATCTCGACGACGATCACCGTGTTCCAAACGGGCTCGGTCCTGGCGGTTGGAACGCCGCAGGAGATTCGCGCCAACGAGGCCGTGCAACGCGCTTATCTCGGAGAACTCGCATAGTGCTGCTCGAGCTCGACAAAGTCAACGCTTACTACGACAAGTCGCACGTACTGCAGAACGTCTCGCTGCAAGTGGACAAGGGCGAGGTCGTCGCGCTGCTCGGGCGCAACGGCTCCGGCCGCTCCACCACGTGCAAGACGATCATGGGGCTCGTTCAGGCGCGCACCGGCACGATTCGTTTCAACGGCAAGGACATCACGAACAAGAGCCCGTTCTCGCTGGCGCAGATGGGGATCGCGTTCGTTCCCGAGGACCGTCGCATCTTCCCCAACCTCACGGTGGGCGAGAACCTGCGGCTCGCCGCACTGTCCGGGCGCAAAGGCGCGTGGACCGAGAAGCGCATCTACGAGTATTTCGAAGTGCTGGGCGAGCGCAAGGACAAGCCCGCGAAGCTCTCGGGCGGCGAGCAGCAGATGCTCGCGATCGCGCGCGCGCTCGTCGCGAACCCGGACATCATCCTGCTCGACGAGCCGATGGAAGGCCTCGCGCCGCTGATCGCGCGCAACGTCGAGGAAGTCGTGCGCAACATCCGCACCGAGGGGCACACGGTGCTGCTCGTGGAGCAGAACGCGCAGGTCGCGATGAGCTTGTCGGACCGCGGCTACGTGCTCGCGACGGGACGCGTCGTCGGCTCGGGGACGATCCCGGAGCTCAAAGCGGACGAAGCGATGATGCAGCGCTACTTGGCCGTGTAACGGCGCGGCGGGACGATGCGATACCGGCAGACCTTACCGCTCGGCGAGCGCCATCTGGTCGGCCGGCTGGAATCGTTCGGCGACATCGTGGTCGGGTTCTCGATGTCGCAGCTCGCGTTGCAGCTCGAGATCCCGAAGACGCCGCAAGAAGTGTTCGGGCACCCGCTCAAATACTTCGTCTTCTTCAGCGCGTTCGCGCTGGTCGGCATTTTCTGGCTGCGGTTTCACCGCATCATGGCGATCGGTTTCGCGCCGCGGCCCGTCGACATCGGGCTCCTGTTCGGGCTCCTGTCGTTCATCGCGCTCGTGCCGTACTCGCTGGTGACCTACTTCCGCCTGATCGGGCCCGCGGGCTACTCGCGCGAGAGCGTCGCGCTGTACCTCGGCGACTTTCTCGGCGTCGCGGTGTTCAGCCTGATCTTGAGCATCCGCGGCCTGCGGCGGGCCTGGAGCGTGCTGGACGAGAGCGACCGGCCCGGGGCGTGGCGTCCGGTCATCGCGGGCTTCGTGGTCATCCCGGTGTTCCTCGTCGCGCTCGTCGCGGTGCTCGCCGCGGGCCCGTTCGCTTTCGGCCTGCTCGTGCTGATCGGCCCGCTCGTGCGGTTCGCGGTTCAGCTCGTCCCGCGGCCATGGCCGTTCATCCTGGGGCCGCAGCGCACGGATGCCCTCGGAACCTTGGAGCCCGAGGGTGTATCATGAGCGGCGTATGGTAACCGCGGAAGTAGTGCGCGAAGCGCTCAAAGACGTCGACGACCCCGAGCTCAACATGGGAATTCTCGACCTCGGGCTGGTCTACGACGTGGTCTGCGAGGGGACGCAAGGCGAGGACGTGACCGTCACAATGACGCTGACCTCGCCGATGTGCCCGGTCGGCCCGATGTTCAAGCAAGCGGTGCTGAGCAAAGTCGAGAGCGTCGAGGGCGTGAAGAACGCCACGGTCGACATCACGTTCAACCCGCCGTGGGACCCGCGCACGATGGCATCCGAGGACGTCAAGCTAGCGCTCGGAATCTGGTAGCAGGCACGAGAGCCGTCGGGTGGCCGGTTACTGGAGCCTCGTGGAACCGGTCTGGAAAGAAATTAGCATCTACGACGGTCCCGCGCGGTATCTCGAAGGCATTCATGCGGTTCCCGAGCCGGTAGGGCTGCTGTTCGCCTCCTACTGGACGTATCAAGAGACCTGTAACGGCGGGTTCAGCCAGTTCTTCCACAACAGCACCGGTATCGTTGCGCCCGAGGCGTTGCGAGGATTTCGCACGATGGGTCAGATCGGTGTCGCGAACGTGCTCGAGCGCGCGATGTCGCATTTCGGTCGCATCTATCCTCGCGACCGGGCGGAGCGCCAACGTTTGATGAGCGTCCGCACCGGGACTATGGAGTATTGTGTCGACCCGGCGCTCTCTGCGCTCGACGACGAATTCTTTGCGCTGATCGAGGATGAAGCCGGCGGGTTCGATGCAGCCGCGAACCGGTTTGCCGCCGCGCTGAACCAGTAACACCGGCCCGGCGACCTGCCGACAACCGGGCGACCGTGCCGCAGCGCCCGGGGGACGGTCGGCGCGCGGAGAACCGAACGGCGATGGCCGCAACCGAACCCCAATCGCCGCACGACCACGCGAATCGCCGCCTCGAGGCGATGCGGACCGAGTCGCTCGCGCCGGCCGGTGAGGCCGCGAACGACAAACAGCGCGAGCGCGGAAAACGGACGGCGCGCGAGCGCGTCGAGGCGCTCGTGGACCCCGGCTCGTTCGTCGAGCTCGACCGCTTCGCGGTGCACCGCACCACCGAGTTCGGGCTGGACGAGCGATCGTTTTTGGGCGACGGCGTTGTGACGGGCCATGCGATGATCGACGGGCGGCAAGTCTTTTTGTTCTCGCAGGACTTCACGGTGCTCGGCGGATCGCTCGGCGAAGTGATGGCCGAGAAGATCTGCAAGGTGATGGACCTCGCGGTGCGGACCGGCTCGCCGATGATCGGCATCAACGACTCCGGCGGCGCGCGCATCCAAGACGGCGTCGTGAGCCTGGGCGGTTACGCGGAGATTTTCTGGCGTAACGTGCAGTCGTCGGGCGTCATCCCGCAGATCAGTTTGATCGCCGGCCCCAGCGCGGGCGGCGCGGTGTACTCGCCGGCGATCACCGATTTCACGGTGATGGTGGAAGGCATCTCGCAAATGTTCATCACGGGACCCGACGTCACGAAGGCTGTGACGGGCGAGGACGTGAGCTTCGACGAGCTGGGTGGCGCGCTGACGCACGCCACGAAGAGCGGCGTCGCGCACCTCACCGCGGCCGACGAAGACGAGATGAACGAGCACTGCCGCCGGCTGCTGTCGTTCATGCCGTCGAACAACCTCGACGATCCGCCGCTGGTCCCGACGGACGACGACCCGTTGCGCGCCGCTCCCGAGCTCGACGAGCTGATCCCCGAGTCGCCGAACAAGCCGTACGACATCGTCGACGCGATCGTGCCCGTGCTCGACGACGGCGATTTCTTCGAGATTCAGCCGCTGTGGGCGCAGAACATCGTGATCGGGTTCGGCCGCATCGGCGGCCGCAGCGTCGGCGTCGTCGCGAACCAGCCGAAGTACCTCGCCGGCGTGCTCGACATCAACGCGTCGATCAAAGCGGCGCGCTTCGTGCGCTTCTGCGACGCGTTCAACGTGCCGCTGCTGACGTTCGTGGACGTGCCGGGTTTCTTGCCGGGGACGAGCCAGGAGTGGGGCGGCATCATCAAGCACGGCGCGAAACTGCTGTACGCGTTCGCGGAAGCGACGGTCCCGAAGATCACGGTGATCACGCGCAAAGCGTACGGCGGCGCGTACGACGTCATGTCATCCAAGCACATCCGCGCCGACTTCAACTTCGCCTGGCCGACGGCGGAGATCGCGGTAATGGGCGCAAGCGGCGCGGTGAAAATCCTGAACCGCCGCGAGATCGCAGACGCGCCGGATCCCGACGCGAAAGCGGCGGAACTGGCGGCAGAGTACACGGACCACTTCGCCAACCCGTTCATCGCAGCGCAGCGAGGCTACGTGGACGACGTGATCAACGCAAGCGAAACGCGCCGCGCGGCATCACGCGCACTGAACGCGCTCGCGAACAAGCGGGTCGAACGCCCCCACCGCAAGCACGGGAATATTCCGCTGTAAATGGCTGGCCCTAACCCGATACCTGACGGAAATGACCTCGACTTCGGAACTATTGTAGTCGTAACACGCGGTCGGTTCAAGGGTCGCATGTTTGACTATGACGACGACTCGATGAGCGGGAAAACGGCCATTCTCTATTGCCCAAATATGGGCGAAGCTCAACATGGTTCGGTCAGCGTTCCCAAACGCTGGATTCGGGAGCCTACTATCGCCGAACTCCTGAAACGCAGAGAGTTTCTCATGACGCAATGGCATAATGATCAAAAAAACCGCGCTGCCAGGTCAGCACGAGCGAGAAGTACGAAGGACTCCATCGATACCTTGCTTGAATTGCTGCTGGTCGAGCGAATTACGTTCGATCGAATTCACGAAGCAGAGATGAGTGCACAATTCCTGCCGCCGTCGCGTGTCTTTATCTCATATGCATCACATGATTCATGGTTCGTGCGTCGACTCAACGCAGAACTCTCGAAGCACAATGTTCGCGCCTGGATGTACGAATGGCACATTTCTCCGGGCCAAAACATACCAGTCGAGATATCGAATGCTTTAGACTCGTCCGACGTAATTCTTGTTGTCCTGTCACCGGCCTCTATCCGCTCAATGTGGGTTCGGCAAGAATGGACGACCGCTTTGACCGCATCTATCGACCGTGGATGCCTTTTGATTCCCATTCTCCTCGACGATTGCGAACGCCCGGCGTTGCTGCGCCCGTTGAGATACGTTGACTTTCGCGAGAACGAGTTTGAGCAGCCTTTCAACGAATTGCTCCGCGCACTCAACAAAAGGCTAGTTACCTAAACTTGGAAGTCTATTGATGAGTGCCCGTACGCTTGTTCCGCTAGATGCGACGCTAAATCTCAAGTTAGTTTTTATGGCGGATGTACTCGGCTTCTCCGACATGGTGCGCAGCGCTCGAACGCTATCGACTGGACGGCTGACACTGGATAGATTTCGGCTTATGGTTGACGACGCGTCAACAGCACTCGACAAACACCGGCCACCAGGGCTACATCGTCCCAGAACCTGGAACATCAGAACATATACTGACAACTTTCTGCTCGAAACTAGGCTTCAGAAAGGTGGCCGGGCTGACCTCCTCAACGTTCTTCAAGCGGCAGCGGCATTCCAGTATGCCTTGGTGCGGCACGGTTTCCTCAGCCGAGGCGCGATTAGCATCGGGTACAATTACACCAAGGATAAAGTTATATTTGGGCAAGCCTTGGTTGAAGCGCACGATCTAGAGTCGACTATCGCAGCTGTTCCACGAATTATCTTAGCAAATTCGGTTCGGCGCTTACTTGCTCACCACTTTTCGGAAGACCTTCGCACCAATCGGAAGCCACCAGGCATATCACCGCCGATACTAGAGGATCATGATGGTCAATGGTTTATCAACTATCTGACCGAAACGCTGGCGCGGGACGGGAACGGTGAGACTAGGATCGATGGCAGGACGATCGCTTTTCATCGTGAATTGCTTATAACGAACTTAGGGAATAACAAACTAAAGCAGCGAGTTCGAGAAAAGTACATCTGGGCCGCCGGCTACCACAATTGGTTTTTGTCTAAAGCATCCGAGGTGGGCCGTTCGGACCTCACAGTTGCTGTTCTCGATGCAGTTACACCAGCAGCACCAAAGGCAGTCCGATTAGACTCGATGCGGAGAATGCAAAAATCATTCAACCGTCGGATTGAGCCTGGGGACAATCCGGAAAAGGACGCGGTAAGGATTGCCGCTCGACCGCGTCCGCGGAATTTCGAGAGCGCAGCTTCTGGTGATTCCTGACGGTCCACGACAGGACGAGTCAAAACGAACTTGAGGACAGCGGACGGAGACACCGCCAGGTCCACTTTCGGCCGGTTGCCCGGTGGTGAACCGACGGCTCGCCCGCCCGCCGCACGCGCGCCGTATGCGGGCACAACCGATCGCGATGAAAAAAACAGCAGCAGTCACCGCGCTGGTCGCGATTCTCGCGGCGCCGGCGCTCGCTCAAACAATTTCCTCGCCGAAGACATCTGCCGGCGAAGGCGAGAAGGCGGCGACCACCTTCTTCGTGCAGGATTCCGTTGGCGACGTTCAGCTCGGGATGCTCGGATTGAAGCAGGCGCGCAACGCTTCGGTGCGCGCCCTTGCCCGCGCGATGGTGCGCGACCACACCCGCACCGCGGAAGCCGGGATGCGGGTCGCGCAGCAGATCGGTGACGACGAGGCGCAGCTCAAAACCGGCGACGACAACCAGATCGTGCTGAGCCATCTCGCGCGGTACAGCGGTGCGAAATTCGACGCCGAGTACGTCAGCGCGCTGATCGACGCGCACAAGAACGACATCTTGACGGCTCATACCGTGCTTGAGTTCGTGGCGACGCCGGCGCTGCGCACGTATCTTCAGGACACGATCGCGGTCGACACGCGGCACCTGCGCATGGCGGAGGCCGCTCAGAAGGAGGTCGGGAAAGCCGGCTAGCAGCCGGAAGCGAAGACCTCCGGCTCACGGCGGCACGCAGATCGGGAGGCGGGCATGTCGAGCTCAAATGACGGATATTATTCGACCGTCAATCCGTTCGAGAACTACGACTCGCGGCGGACGTCGCGCTTTCCGGACACCGACGCCGTGGAAGGGAGCGGTGGAACGGGTACGCGGCTGATCCCGGACCAACGGACCGATCCGAAGTATCCTCGCCTCTACAATGCGCTCACGCGGCGGCCCGATGAGCTTTTCGTCAGCGGCGGATTCGTCAGCGAGGATCTCGGGGCGTACGTGGCGGCGCTCGACCCCGACACGTTCGAGGAGCTCTGGCGGACGCACATCTACATCCCCGACCATTGGAATTATCCCGGCGTCGCCGCAGTTTTGGCGGATGGAAACATCTATGCTATTGCGGGGAACCGGCTCGCGTCGGTACACGACGGGCACAGCCACGAGATCGTTCTGCCGCAGCACGATGGCCAGGGCGGAGCCGCCTACAACGGGTTCGTCGTCAATCCCGACGGAGTGCTTTTCACAAAGTCGATGGAACGGGGCCAGCCGTGCGAACAGAATGGTCTCGCGCAAAACCTCGGCCTCGTGTGCGCGATGTACCATAATATCCCGTCGTTCCTCGTAGCCGTCGACACGACGAAGTCCTACCTGCCCATCGTCGCGCAGGTCGAGACGCCTGAGTTCATCATGAGCCGAATCTCGACGGAACGCCGCGACGGCATCGATTACATCTATCTTCCGGGCATCACGAAGCTCTGGCGGTACACGTTCCAAGCCAAGGGCGACGGATACGCGTTCGAACGCGATCTGTCGTGGGGGCCGTTCGACTATGTGGGCACGGGAATGCCCGGCCCTGCCGCGTCCATCCTGAACGATTGGGTCATCATTCCGAACAACGGTTTCATGTCGCAGAAAGAGCCGTTCACCATCTGGGCGATCAACATCCACGACAGCAGCAAGACTCACAAGCTGATGCCGCTGCCGGCGTATCCGCAGTGCCAGATCGGATCGAAGCCCGCCGTCGATCCGGAGAACAGCCGGGTGTATCTTTCAGACTTCTACGCCGGACTCGCGCTCGGCCTCGACTTCGACCCTGTTAGCGGCTTTTCAAAGCGCTGGGAGCAGCCGCAAGTGATGCTCTCGTTCTGGGCGGTGATCGGCCCGCCCGACAACAGGCAGATCGTCGGCACCGATTACGTCACGTCCGGCACGGAGAGCGGGCAGCCGGAAGATCAGGTCGTCTGGCGCGACGCGGACACGGGCACGGAAATTGCGCGCTCGGGCGCGGCCGATTCGCACTACAACGCGCAGAGCGTCTGCCCCGGATTCGACGGCAAGTTCTACTACATGGGCCTCCCTAGCAACACGCTTGTCGAACTCGACACCGCTATGCCGCAAAGGCAACACGACTAAGGCCTCGAAGCCTGATGGACGTTCTCATCGTGATATAGGAGGCGTCCAATGAGCGTCCAGGCGCGCAACGAGCTGGTGAGCCTTCTCCAATTCTCCGACGCGACGCAGAAGCCGGATATCCTCGATCCGAGCAAGACGAACACGCTGTTGATCCAGATGCTGCTCGACGTCGCGCACCGCTGCCCGCGCCCGATCCTCATCACCGCGCTCAGGACAGATCATCCGACGTTCGACGGCGGGCCGGGGACGCACGGCCACACGCAGGGCTTCGCGTTCGACGGCTGGACGGCGACGGGCGGCGATCCCGGCGTAGCCGACCTCCTGCGCGCGCTCGCGGCGAGTCCGTACGTGTGGACCGTCGGTGCCGGCGGCGCGGCGAAGAACTTCCTGAGCGGAATCACGTTTCCGAACGACGGCAACTTCATCTTCTTCATGGACAACAACCAGGACCACGTGCACGCGCAGGCCGGCAATTTGAACGGTCAGGGTCTGCGGTAACACGATGTCGTTGCTGGCTTGGCAGTTCGACGAGTATCCGCAATTCCACGGGGACCGCACCAACTTGCTCGTCCACGCCGTCGCGGTGCCGGCGTTCGAGCTCGCGACAATCGGGCTCGTCGCGTCCGCCGTAAACCGCTCACCGGTCGCCGTCGCCGCGAGCGCCGCGGTCGCTATCGCGGCGTTTGCAGCTCAAGCGCGCGGGCATGCGATGGAGGCGAACCCGCCGGTTCCGTTCAGCGGCCCGCGCAATGCGCTCGCCCGCATCTTCGCCGAGCAGTTCGTCACGTTTCCGCGCTTCGTGCTCAGCGGCGGGTGGGCGCGCGCGTACCGGTCGGCCGGGAGCGGCGCCGCGGATTCGTGAGGGCGCCCGGCCGCCGCAGCATCGCCGCTGGCGCAGCGTTCGTCGCGGTGCTGCTCGTGCTGGCATGGCTAGGCGATGCCGGATCGGCGATTCCGATTCACGCCTTCGGTGAGCCCAGAGGGGAGCTGATGCTCCAACCGCCCGAGACGGCGGTGCGGCTCGTCGAGCACGCACTCGCGCCGACCGGCGGCCTCCCGCACGATGCGCGCCTGACGCAGTTCACGCCCTACTCCAACAACGCGTTGCTTTCCGGCTCTTCCGGCCGTGTCGAGTCGGTAACCGGCTGGAACATGACGTTCGAGCCGAGCGATGCGGTGGAGTCGCAAGACCGCATCACGGCGCGGGTGAGCCCCGAGGCGATTCGAACGTGTCTTGACGGCGGAGCGCTCGGGTCGCCGTACGGCAGCCGCACCTCGGATCCGTCGTGCCGCCACTACGAGATCGCGTTTCCGCTGAGGGTCGCGTCGCTCTACCGCGACTGGCGGCCGCGGCCCCAGCGCTTCCTCGCGCGCCGGCTTGATGCGTGGTTGGCGCCGCAATTCGCAGCGCCCGAGTCGGTCGAGGAGGGCTGCAGCAACCGTGACATGGGTGCGTTCCGGCGTGCCGTCGCGGCGGCGACCGGGCCGTTCGCACCCAAGGGAAACGTCGACATTCCAGCCCTTTGGGAACGGGCTGTACAGGAGGCAATGGACGGCCACGGCCTGCTGGCGCGGTGGGATCCGCCGTACCCGACGATCCACATCGATGGACCGTTCCACGGAAACGACCCCAATCCGGAGGTTCGCGAGGCGGTCGTCCTGGACGTGCCGGTGTTCCCGGGTTGGTACCGCCGCCTCGTGCTCGTGCGCTCGTCGCGGCCCATCCAAAGGTTCTCGCTCGTCGGCGCGCTCGAGACGACGAACGACGAGCCGGTGTGCCCGCCGCTCCGCATCGCCGAAGCCAAGCCGCCGCCGGGCGGGCTCCCGCCTTGGGAGACGCTCGTGCAGACCGTGCGCGCCCGAGCGGAAGAGGAGATCCGCTGGATCGCAGGGTCCCACTGGACGACATTTCGCAGCCGCGTCATGGGAACCGACCGCCATCCGGGCGCGACATCGACCATCGACGTCGAGACGTGGATCGACCGGGCGCACTGGCGTGCCCGCTTCACCATCGACGAGCGGGTCCCCGAGCTGCGCCGGGCAGAGTTCGAGCGGCTGGCCCGATGATGAAAGGGTTGTCGGACCGCCGCGGCCGATGACCGAACCTCGTGGGATTGCTCGACGGAAAAACAATCGTCGTCACCGGGGTCGCGAACCGGTGGTCGATCGCCAGCGGGATCGCAAAGCAGTTGCACGCCAACGGCGCGCGGCTCGTGCTGACCTACCAGGGCGACCGCGTCGAGGATGCGGTGCGCGACCATGCAGAGCAGTTCGGCCACGGACCGGTATTCGAGTGCGACGTCACCAAGGACGCGTCGCTGCGCAAGCTGGCGGCGAGCGTCGGGAAGATCGACGGCCTCGTGCACTCGATCGCGTTCGTGAAGAAAGAGGATCTGTCCGGGAAGGTCTACACCACGTCCCGCGACGGCTTCGCGATGGCGATGGACATCAGCGCGTACTCGCTGATCGCGCTGGTCGGGCATCTCGTGGACAACTTCAACGACGGTGCCTCCATCATGGCGCTGACGTATCTGGGCGCGACGCAGATCGTCCCGAACTACAACATCGCCGGCATCGCGAAAGCCGCGCTCGAAGCGACGATTCGGTACCTCGCGTTCGATCTCGGTGAGCGCGGCATTCGCGTGAA
>JAQBPK010000062.1 GCA_028287565.1 Vulcanimicrobiota bacterium | reverse complement strand
CGACTGGGGCTACGCGACGCCGCGCGGCACCGCGGCGCTGCGAGCCGCGCTGCCGGACGTGCCGCTGGTCGCGAGCGGCGGCATCCGCAACGGCGTCCACGTCGCCAAAGCGCTCGCGCTCGGCGCCGATCTAGCGGGGCTGGCGCTGCCGTTCCTGCGCGCCGCAGACGAGTCGGACGCCGCCGTCGCCGCGCTGATCGACGAGCTCGTCACGGCGCTTCGCATCGCGCTCTTCGCCACCGGCTCACGGCGCATCACCGACCTGCGCGACGCACTCGCATAGCAGCACGGCTCGCCGTGCTCGGGTCGCAATACGGCATGCGCATTCTTACGGCCGCGGCGTGCGGCTCACGGTGACCCGATCGCCATCCACGCGCACGTCGAACGCGTCGACCGAGGCGTAGTCGCCCAGCGTCATCTTGCCGTCGGTCAGCTTGAAGCACCATGCGTGCCACGGGCAGGTCACGGTCGTTCCTTCGATCCATCCTTCCGCAAGCGGGCCGCCTTGATGCGGGCACGTGTTGTCGAGGGCATAGAACGTTCCGGCGACGTTGAACAGCGCGATCTCGCGCCGGCCGACGACGACGGTTTTCCCCGAACCCGGCGCGACGTCGGCGACGTGCGCCACCGTCACGAAGTCATCGTTCACAGCGCGACCCGTTCCGCGCGCACAGGAGGACGTCTTGCTCAAAGACTATCGCGACTGGCTCGAGTCGGAGCTGAAGCTGCTTGGAAACGCGAGCCATCACGCGTACTCGTTCGGACAAGCGAACATGGCGAAGCGCGCGCTCGAACGGCTCGACGAAGAGCTCGCGCGCACGCTCTACGTTCCGCTCGACCGCGCGCAAGCGCGCCGTGTTCTCACCGCGATCGAAGCGCTCGGCCAGCAGGCAACCAACGTGCCGCCCGAGCTCGACGAGCTGCGCGAGGCCGTCAAGACGGCGCTCGCCGAGACGAATTACGCGGGCAGCGGCGAGCCGCCGTAGCTACGGTGCGCCCCCGTAGCTACGGCGATGCCGCGCGCGACGCGATGCGCTCGAAACGCTCGATGCGCAGCCGCACGCGCGCGTGGTTTCCATACCCCGGCAGCGGCGTGACGGAGAAGTCCTCGCCGAGCACCGAGATCAAGAACAAGCCGCGCCCGCTCTCGCTGAGCACGTCGTCGGGCAACGTCGCCTGCGCGTCGTATGCGCGCCCGCGGTCGATCACGTGCAGCACCGGATCGATTGCGTTCCAGTCGACCTCCACGGTGATCGGGCCGGGCGCATGGCGCACGACGTTGCCGATCAATTCGCCGAATACCAGCTCCGCCGCGGCGTAGTTGGCGTTCGGGACGCCGCGCGTGCGCAGGAACGCGATGAAGCCGGCCCGCGCGTCTTCGGCCGAGCGCGCGTCGTCGGCGCGGAACACCCACGCAGGCGTCGGTGCCGCGGCGGTTCGGCGCGGCACCGCGCTGCGCACGCTGATCGTGAGGATCGCGACGTCGTCGTGCGCACCGCGCGCGAGCACATGCCGCTTGATCGCCTCTGCCGGGCGCGGCGTGTCGCGCACGACGACGTTCGCAAGCGCGGCGTGCAGGCGGCGTTCGCCGTCCTCGAGATCCTTGCTCGACTCGATCAGCCCGTCGGTGTAGAACACGAGCGTCGAGCCGACCGGCAGCGCCACCGTCTGCACGTTCGGCTGGATATCGCTGCGCACGCCCAGCGGGACGCCCGCGCCGCGCAGCGCGATCACCTCCCCGTCGCCGGTGCGCAGCAGCGGGCTGGGATGCCCGGCGATCGCGTAAGTCAGCGTCTGCGCCTCGGGATCGAGCACGCCCACGACGGCACTTGCGAGCGCGTCGGGATAGTCGCGCGCGAGCGCCTGGTCGATCACGGTCAGCATCGTGTCGGGTTGCGACTGCTGCAGCGCGAGCACGCGCAACCCGTGGCGGATCGACGACATCACGACCGCCGCGTGCAAGCCGTGTCCGAACACGTCGCCGATCGAGACGACGACGCGGCCGTCGGGCAGAACGAACGCGTCGAACCAGTCGCCGCCCACCAGCACGTCCGTTTCACTCGGCGAATAGACGGCGTCGAAGAAATAGCCGTCGACGTCCGGCAGCGCGGCGGGCAGCAGCGCCTTTTGCACTTCGTCCGCGATGCGCTTCTCGCGCCGGTACATGTGCGCGTTCTCGATCGCGACCGCGGCGCGGCGCGCGAGCTCTTCGAACAAGCCGAGCGTGAAGCCGTCGAACGCGCGCGTACGGTGCGTCCAATGGCACACCAGATCGCCGCGCACGACGCCGTGCGAGATCAGCGGCACGACGAGGCTCGAGCGGTAGCCGAGCTCTTCCAGCACGGGCAGCTGCTCGGGCGCGATCCAGTTCACCGGCCCGTGAAGCCGGTCGCCGGGGTCGTGCACGAACCAGCGCGGCGCATGCGGCGTGCGTTCGACGAGATAACCGTCACGCAGCCGTTCGAGCAGCGGGCGGTGTGCCGGATCGTGCACGTCGAGCGCGGCGGTCCGCGCCACGCCGTCCTCGTCCACGATGTTCACGGCGACCGCGTCCGCGAGCTCGGGGACCGACAACCGCACGAACGCGTCGAGCGTGCGCTGCAGGTCGAATGATTCTGCAAACAGCCGGCCGGCCTCGGACAGCACCCGGAAGTACGCCGTCGTGCGCCGCTCGTCGCCGCGCAGGCGGTCGTTCTCGTACGCGACGGTGACGCGCCGCGCGAGGATCGCGATTATCGCGCGGTCGTGTTCGTCGAGCTCGCGGTCGCCGGTGGTGAAGAGACCGACCAGGCCGCGCGCTCCGTCGCCGAAGCGCACCGGAACGAGCACCGCCGAGCGCAGCCCAAGCTCGTCCATCAGCGCGCGGTGCGAGGGCTCATGCGCGACGGCGTCGAGCGCGTCCGGCGGGATCGAGCGGCACAGTTGGGGCGCGTCGCTCTCGAGGGCCCGCATCAGCGGATCGCCGGGGCGGATCGGATAGCGCTGCAGCATCGCGCCCGCGCTCGCTTGCGTGCGCCCGTCGGGGTGACGCAGCAGCAGCGAACGCGGCGCGTCGGCTCCAGCCCATACGGCGCATACATCGCCGAGCTCAGGAACGACGAGGTCCGCGAGGCACTCGAACAGCCGCTGGGGGTCGGAGATCCCGGTCAGGGCGGCGTCCGCGCGCTCCAGGAACCGCAGGGCGAGCGCGTCGCGCGCATCGGAGACGAACACGAGACGATCCTACGGCAGGGGTAGGGCTTCGCAGGCGCGGGTGGAGTCAAAGGCTCGCTCGGTCATCGCGGATGCTTGGTACCCGATTTTCGGCGAGGTCCACGATCGCTTTGACGGGCTTTTGCGAATTTGGTATGATTCGCCGGTCGCCGTCGCGGGCCCACGGAGCCTGCGGACGCGCGAGTCGAAAGGAGACCAGTCACCCCGTGCCCTTGACCAAAGAACAAAAGTCGGAGCTGTCGACCAAGTACGGCCGCGGCACCAACGATACCGGCTCGGCCGACGTCCAGATCGCGATCCTCACGGCCTCGATCAACCAGCTCACCGAGCACCTGAAGGTCCACAAGAAGGACCACCACAGCCGCCGCGGCCTGCTCATGCAGGTCGGCCAGCGCCGGCGCCTGCTCGCGTACTTGCAGCATAAGGACCTCGAGCGCTACCGCAAGCTCATCGCGGACCTCGGCCTGCGCCGCTAACGCTTACCTGACCAAGACGAACGCCGAACCGGTGGGGAAACCCGCCGGTTCTTTCGTTCTTCGGCCAAGTGCCCGCATGGCCGTGGCGAAGGCCGCTCGTCGAATTTTGGCGAATCCGAGCCTGTTCACACAAAGAATCAAACAACAAGAGAACAGAAACTAGGAGTACCAGTGCCAGAATCCGTCTCGCTCGAGATCGGTGGCCGGCAGCTCGTCATAGAGACGGGCGAGCTTGCGAAGCAAGCAAACGGCAGCGCTCTCGTCCGCTACGGCGACCAGATCGTCGTGTTATGCGCCGCTACGGCGTCCGAAAAACCGCGTGAGGGAATCGACTTCTTCCCCCTCACCTGCGATTACGAAGAGAAGATGTACGCCGCGGGCAAGATACCGGGCGGTTACATCAAGCGCGAAGGCCGCCCGTCCGAGCACGGCGTGCTCTCCGCCCGCCAAATCGATCGCCCCATCCGCCCGTTGTTCCCCGACGGTTTTCGCAACGACGTCCAGATCATCGCGACGGTCCTCTCGACCGATCCGGGTCTCGACAGCGACGTGATCGCCGTCTGCGCCGCCGGCGCGGCGCTCGCCGTGAGCGACATCCCGTTCCAGAAGAACATCGCCTGCGTGCGCGTCGGACGCGACGAGAGCGGCAACTTCATCACCAACCCCACGCTCGAGCAATACGAAGCGGGCGGGCTGGAGATCGTGGTCGCCGGCACCGCCAACGACATCATGATGGTCGAAGGCGGCGCCAAAGAGATCACCGAGGACGTGTTCCTCGATGCGGTCGCGTACGGCCACGGCGAGGTCAAGAAGATCGTTGCCGCGATCGACGAGCTCGCGAAGAAAGTCGGCAAGGGCAAGCGCGAGTACCCGCTGCTCACCACCGACGAAAAGCTCGATAAGTGGATGCGCAAGAATTTCGCCAAGGAAGTCGGCAAGGCGATGCGCGTCAGCGACAAGCAGGACCGCAACACGGCCTTCGCCGACCTCTCGCGCGACGCCGCGCGTCTGAAGCTCGACAAGAAAGACGATCCGCACGTCCGCAGCCTGATCGAAGATCCGAAATCGAAAGAGTTCGACAAGATCATCAAGGCGATGGAAGAGGACGAGCTGCGCACGATGGTCGTGGACGAGAAGATTCGTCCGGACGGCCGCAAGCCCGACGAGATCCGTCCCATCTGGTGCAAGACGCACTACGTGCCGCGCGTGCACGGCTCGGGCGTGTTCACCCGTGGCCAGACGCAGGTGTTCACCGCCGCGACGCTGGGCTCCATCAGCGACGAGCAGCGCCTCGACGGAATCCTGGCGATTCCGAACAAGCGCTACATGCACTACTACAACTTCCCGCCGTACTCGGTCGGGGAGACGCGCCCGATGCGCGCGCCCGGACGCCGCGAGATCGGCCACGGCCAGCTCGCGGAGCGCGC
>JAQBPK010000060.1 GCA_028287565.1 Vulcanimicrobiota bacterium | reverse complement strand
CGTCGATGCGCTGCACGCCTTCGCCCCGGAGCCGGCCTCCGTCATCGCATCCTCACTCGGCGCGACGTTCGCGATCCGCACGGCGACGCGCGCGAGCGACCGGATCGATCGGCTCGCCGCCATCGTTCCCGCGGGACTGAGCGGAACGCTCGACGGCGGAGCGAGCGGCACGCGAGCCGCGCTCGCCGGCCTCATGCGCGCGCCGGTGCTCGGCGAAGCGATGTACAACGCGCTCGCGTCGAAGGCGTCGATCCGTTCGTTCCTGCAGCGCCGCGTCTACGCCGATCCGTCGCACGCGACGGACGAGGTCGTCGATCACTACTACGCCGTCGCGCATCAGCCCGGCGCGCGCTATGTTTCGGCGGCCTTCGCGCGCGGCGCGTTGGACTGCGACGTGGTGCGCGATCTCCCGTTCCTCTCCGTGCCGCTCCTCGTGCTGTGGGGCGAACGCGCCTCCTCGATCAACCCGCGCTCGCACGCCGACGAGTTCTTGCGCCTCACCCGCAACGCACGGCTCTCCACCTTCGCGCACAGCGGCCTGCTGCCGCACGAAGAAGAGCCGGAAGCGGTCGCGGCCGCTCTAGAAGCCTTCCTGTCGACTTCGGGCAAACTTCACCGGGTCTAGATTGACATCGCGCGCTTACGGCGTTGGGACGTTGCCGTTCGTCCACGTCGCGCCTTGGCGCAGGTCCGCGTCGGGGTCGGGTGGGGCGGCATTCGCGCAGGATCCGGCTCCGTCGACGCACTCGTAGCGCACGTGAATCAGCGTTCCGCCGGCGGGCGGCAATGCGGACGGTGCCGGTGACGCGCCGGCGATCGTTGCGCCGCCGAGATCGCCTTCGTGCGCCGGCACGCCGTTTGCGTAGCCGGCGGGATCCGCGGCGGCGCCGTCCTTGCGCCCGACGACCGCGCTGTACGGCGGTGCGGCGAACAGCCGCAGCGTGACGTACTGCTCGCGCTGCGCGAGCATCGCCGCGCCGTTCGCGTCAAGCACGCGCACGGTGACGCGCAGCGACATGCGCGACTCGCCCACGAGCCCGTTGCACTGCAGCCACACCACCGCGTCCGGACCGTTCGATTCCGCCGGCCCGAACCGCGGACACACCGGCGCGGCGATCGTGGTCGGCGCGACCGCGTACGCGAGCGTGAAGCGCGCCGAGGCCGCCTCGTTCGCGCTCGTCACCGCGCCGCTCGCACCGGATGCTGCGCTCGCTCCGGAAACGTAGCTCCGCTGCAGCGGGTTCGGCAGCGAAGCGATCGCATATGCGTACGTTGTGCTCGCGTTCGCGGGGATCGCGCCGCTGCTGCGCGGCAGCTCGTGAGCGAGCGCGTCCTGCAGCCGGTTCTGATAGTCCGCGACCGCGTCGTGCATCGCCGCTTCGATCGCGTGATCCGCCGCGGCGTGCACGCTCGCGCGGCCGAATCCCGCCGCGGCGTCGAGCAGAACGGCCGCGAGCAAGCCCATTGCAACCACGAGCCAGAGCGCCGTACCGAGCACGTTACATGCGCGCCGGGGGCGCGATGTTCCGGCGGATCGTCGCGCCGGGCGCGTACACCGGCGGCGGAAGCGTCTCGCCCAGCGTCAGCGTCGCGGCATCGCCGTCCGCGAACGCGCCGTCCGCCGCGACCCGGCACGGATCGCGCGGATACGACACGACGACGGTGAAGCGCGCGCTCGCGACGTCGTACGCCGCAACCACCGGCAGACGCAACCGCACGCCTTCGCTTGCACCGCATTGCGCGTTCGCGCGCAGCTGTGCGCCGGCGGCGTAGCGCGTCTCACCCGGCGCGAGCGCCCACGAGCGGTCGGCGAGCAGGGCGGTGGCATCCGGCGCGGACGACGGCGCGTACGCCGCTGCAGCGCGTGCACGCGCCAGCGCGTTCTCGGCGACCATCAGCGCGGCGTCGCGCGCCGCGCCGGGCGTCGCGTTGCGAGCGACGGCCGCGAACGCGCCGAGCGCAGCGGCGCCTGCAAGCGCGATCACCGCGACGCATACGGTCAGCTCGAGCAGCGTGAAGCCGCGCTCATCCGTTCGCATAGAATCCGCCGTTCGCGCCGTCGCGCTGCACCGCGTCGCAGCGCCGCTGTTCCGCCGCGACCGCTGTGCCCGAGCTGCGGGCGAGGTACGGCGCGAAGTCCGCGAGCCACGCGGACGCCGCTTCCGCGCGCACGTCCCACGGCGCGAAGCTGCCCGCGCTCGATCCGTCCGGCGCGGAACGGTCGGGTGGGAACGCGCCGTAGTCGCGCGCGGCATCCCAGTTCGTCGCGGCATACGACTTCGCGAGCGTGTCCGTTCCGCCGTCCGACGCGCGCGTTCCGGTGTACGTGAAGGTGAACGTTCCGCCGATGAACCAGCCGCCCGGAAACGCCAGCGAGCCGTCGGGATTGGTCGCATAGTCGTTCCATTGCACGTACGTGCTCCACGCGGTTTGCCACGCGACCGCGCACGCCGTAAGCGTCTTGGGTGCCGCCGTGTCGTGCCCGACGTCGCAGCGCTCGCTGCACGTGTACCGCAGCACTTCCGTGAACCCGCTCGGAAACACGCCGGGCAGCAGGTCGACCACGCGCGAGCCGTCGCCGGTCTCGATTCGCAGCTCGACGACCGCGTTTCCGCCGCGTACCGCGGCGCCGCTCGCGTCCGTCACGCCGAGTGCAACCGGCGCCGTCACCGGAACGCTCGCCGCGACGAACGGCGAATCGCCTTCGCCGAGATATGCGTCGCGGTGCGCGGGAAGCGCATCGGCCGCGACGACGTCCACGCCTAGCGGCGCACGCACGCCGGCGAGCACCACCGCACCGTGCAGCGTCGTGTCGCACGGCGCGATCGGCGCGGTCCCCGCGAGCCGTTCGAGCACGTCGCCGGCAACGGCATCCGCGCCGGTGTGATGCGGAAAGTTGCGATAGCTCCAGAACTTCGGCCCCGCCGCGTCCGCGGTGAAGAAGTCGACCTGCGCGCAGTCGTCATGGCCGCCGCCCGCGGCCGGCGAGCTCGACCAGATCGCCGTCGCGCTGCGCGCCTCGGCTCGCAGCTGCGCGGTGAGCCGCTCGAGCGACGCGTACGCGAGATGCCGTGCCGTGAGCTGGCGCATCCCCGCCGCGAGCTGTCGCACGCCCTCGAACGCGCCGATCGCCACCACGCCGAACAGCGCGGTCGCGATCAGCACCTCGAGCAGCGAGAATCCCGCCTCCGCAGCACGCACACCGGAGCCGGTGCCCGCGCCCGGGCGCGATCATGCCGGGCGCGAGCGGCGGATCGAGCAAGGGCCCTCCTGTGAGGACTCGGGGGGCGAAGCGGAGATACTGCGCTAGTATGAATGCTCTCTCGCCGGAACGGCTGGCGGAGCTGGAGCTCCACGCGAACGACGTTCGCGCCGGGATCATCCGCTCGCTGGTCGCCGCAGGTTCCGGGCACTCGGGCGGTTCGCTCGACATGGCCGACGTCTT
>JAQBPK010000056.1 GCA_028287565.1 Vulcanimicrobiota bacterium | reverse complement strand
CCGAAGGACGACTGGCTGCTGATGGTCGACGAGTCGCACGTCACGCTGCCGCAGGTCCACGGCATGCACGGCGGCGACCGCTCGCGCAAGCTCGAGCTGGTGAAGCACGGCTTCCGGCTGCCGTCGGCGCTCGACAACCGCCCGCTGACGTACGACGAGTTCGACCGGCACGTGAAGCAGGCGATCTACGTCTCGGCGACGCCCTCGACGTACGAGATGGGCCGCTCGACGCAGGTCGTCGAGATGATCATCCGGCCGACGGGCCTGGTCGATCCGGAAGTGGAGGTGCGCCCGACGGGCCACCAGGTCGACGACCTGATGGACGAGATTCGCAAGCGCGCCGAGAAGAACGAACGCGTCCTCGTCACGACGCTGACGAAGAAGATGGCCGAGGACCTCACCGAGTACTTGATCGAGAACGGCATCCGCGTGCGCTACCTGCACAGCGAGGTCGAGACGCTCGAGCGCATCGCGATCCTGCGCGATCTGCGCAAGGGCGAGTTCGACGTGCTGGTCGGCATCAATCTGCTGCGCGAAGGGCTCGACTTGCCGGAGGTGTCGCTGGTCGGCATCCTCGACGCCGACAAGGAAGGTTATCTGCGCTCGGGGACGTCGCTGATCCAGACGATCGGCCGCGCGGCGCGCAACGTCGAGGGCATGGTCATCATGTACGCCGACGTCGTGACGGAGTCGATGGCGCGCGCGCTCGGCGAGACCAAACGCCGCCGCAAGACGCAAGTGGCATACAACCTCGAGCACGGCATCGAGCCGAAGTCGATCCGCAAGGAAGTTCACGACATCCTCAGCCTGGTGGGCGGCGCAGGCGGAATGGACGCGGCGAACGCGGTCCGCGCGGAACACCTCCCGCGCGAGGTCGCGGAAGCGATGGCGAAGGAGATCGAACGCAAGATGCGCGAGGCGGCCGCGAACCTGGAGTTCGAGAAAGCAGCCGCGCTGCGCGACGAACTGGTGAACCTGCGCAAGCAGATCGGCGGCAACGAGAGCCTGCTGTTCCAAGGCAAAGCGCCGAAGATCTTCCAGCACGCGCTACGGGAGCTTATTGGGACGTAGCAATGCGCTCAAGAAGTGCTCGGGAATGCTCGGAATAAATCGCTAGGCCGGTTAAGCCGTCACGTCATTTTATCAACGTGGGGGCGAGACTTGGACGGACATAGCGGTGCCGCCGCCGCCGTCACCATGCGCATCGAGATCAATGAAGACTCCGTCGCGAGCGAGCAAGGCCGAACCGGCTCGGCTCGACGCTATCCGGGGAGTTCTCAACCGAATGTCAATCGCGGGCAACAGCCGAGGCGGATCGCAAACCGGCCGGGATGACGAGGCGGTTCAGCGTTCAACAAAAACGTAGTCTACGAAGTCACCTTGGAGCGCAATCTTCGCGTTCTTTTGAAGGATCAAGGATGAGAACGGCTGCTCGATTCCGTTGAACAAAACCCGGTCGTTCTCCGTGTGATCGTTCGCATGCAGCCAATCGGTCAGGTTACCGTGGATGGTGCCTGCGTCGACCGCCTTCAAATAGTCGACGCAGCGACGGAACAGTTTCGGCATGATCAAGCTGCCGTCGGGCGGCTCGATCGAGGCTTTGTCACGGAGGACGAACTCGCCGCTCGAGTCCCGCGCCCATACCGTCCTCGGGCTGGCTTTTGCGCGCGCCTCGATAGCGACTGACCGCAAGAGCGCACGATGAGGCACCGGGTTGGACGTATAGATCAAAGGGTATGCCAGGCCGCTTTGAAGCATCTTCCAGTTCAATGACGCGGAAAGCAACTTTTCCGTGACGACCACGTCGTCGGGATTGTCGAACTTCATCGTGCCGGTGTAGACATAAGAAATCGGTCTACCATGGACGTCGCAGGCTTTCGTCAGCACAAAGCCTTTCACACCGTCCTTCGGGCGTGCGGAGTCGACCTTGCTTCCCCCGACACCGCCTGCAAACTTAACCGCAGAGAATGTCGCCAACCGAAGGAGATCGTCACGTGCATCGGCGCCGAGTGGCTGAGCTTCAGAACCGTAGTGCAGCTCTGGAGCGTCGATTCCTTCGAATCGGAGCTGAACCGTCTGATCTTTTGACGGACGCAACCGGTGCGAGTTTCGCAGTCCGTCGAAGCGTGATATGTCTGACGGGAGAAATCGGATTGAGTCGCCGTCCGGTTCGTAGGCCTCTACGATCAATGAGCCGGTGACGGCGCGAAAGTGGTTTGAGACGTCCGACGTCTGTGTGTTTCCTAAAACCGAAGAATCACCGGCTCTTGCCGGCACGATCAACGACGTCATGAGCTATCGCCATGTTCTGCAGACGGCGACGCGCCGTACTGCGGGCTTGGAGCTAAACTAGGATTGGCCAGAGAGGTAAGCTTCTCCTCGTGTGCTGCACGCCGCGTAGCGACGCGCGGTGTCGTGGGGGCACGCCGCGAAGCCGCCGGCAATGACGAGAACACTGCGCGTCCCGGTCGCGAGCCTGCTCCTTACGTGCGTGCTCGCGACCGCGGCGTGCACCCGCACGCTCTCCGGCAGCTTTAACGGCGCCAGCGAGCGGAATCCGTGGACGCAGCCTGGGACGCTCCGCATCGCGACGAGCCTCTCGCCCAACACGTTCAATCCCTTTCTCTCGACGCAGCAGGTTGAGGCGTTCGTGCAAGGGTTTGTGTTCGACCCGCTGATCGCGACCGATGAGAAAGGCCGCGACGTGGCGATCCTCGCCGCGGTGGTGCCCACGCTTGAGAACGGCGGCGTTAGCCGCGACGGTCTGACGATCACGTACCGCCTGCGGCGCAACGTGCGCTGGCAGGACGGGGCGGCGTTCACCAGCCGCGACGTCGCGTTCTCGTTCCGCGCGATCATGAATCCGGCGACTGCGGTGTCGACGCGCCACGGCTACGACGACGTCGCGCGGGTCGACACGCCGGACTCGTACACCGCGGTATTCCGGTTGAAGCGCCCGTTCGCGCCGGCGGTGCACACGTTCTTTGCGCACAGCGACGCGCCGTACTACATCCTGCCGGCGCACATCCTCGAACGGTTTCCCGACCTCAACCACGTCGCGTTCAACGAAAAGCCGGTCGGCACCGGGCCGTTCAAACTCGTGCGCTGGCTGCGTGGCGACCGCATTGAGTACGCCGCGAACGACGGCTACTTTCTCGGCAAGCCGAAGCTGCGGCGCATCGTGGTCCACCTCGTGCCGGACGAGAACACGATCGCGAGCCAGCTTCGCGCGCACGAGATCGACTGGTTTTCCGCCGCGACGCCGCGGATGTACCCGCAGCTCACCGCCATCCCGGGCTTCACCGTGCGGCTCATCCCGACGAACGCGAGCGACGCGATCATGTTCAACACGAAGCGCGTACCGTTCGACGACCCGAACGTGCGGCGCGCGATCGGATATGCGATCGACAAGCGCAAGCTCGTTCAGGAGGTGACGTTCGGTACGACCGTGCCGGCGACGGAGGACCTGCCGTCGTTCATGTGGGCGTTCGATCCAAAAGCGGGGACGAGTGGGCACCATGCGGCGGCTTCGAACCGTCTGCTCGATGCGGCCGGCTGGCGGCGCGGCGCGGATGGCATCCGCGCGAAAGACGGCAAGCGCTTCGTGATGGGCATCGCGTTCCGCAGCGACAGCATCACCGACCGCAACCGCAGCGTCATCATCGCATCGATGCTCAAAGAAGCGGGCATCGAGACGGAGCTCAAGGGCTACACGACGTCGCTGCTGTACGGCCCGCCGGGATCCGGGATCCTCGCGGACGGCAAGTTCGACGCCGGCTTGCAGACGTGGTACGCCGGAAGCGATCCCGACAATTCCACGCAGCTGCTGTGCGATCAGATCCCGCCGAAAGGCTTCAACTGGACCCGCTACTGCAATCCTGCAATGGACGCCGCGCAGCGGATTGCGCTCACGCGCTACGACCGCCCGACGCGCAAGCGCGCATACGCCACGATCGAGCAGCTCCTCGCGAAAGACGCGCCGTTCGTGTACTTGTGGTGGCCGCGCTTGATCGAATCGGTCAACACGGACCTGAAGAACTTCCGCCCGAACGGCATCGTTGAGAACTGGAACGCCTGGGAGTGGTCGATCTGACACCGCGAGCGTGACGTCGACATGTCATGCTGAGCCTGTCGAAGCATGAGAGATGACCGCGCCTTTTGGGGGCCGCGCGAGTTGTTTGATCCGCCGCCCGTGAGCCGAGTCGTCGATCAGCGTGGCGAGCCGCCTGCGTCGCGTGTCGTCCTTCTTCGCGGTCATCACCCAGTAGATCGCGGTTCGCCGGTACCACGGCGGCTGCGATTGGAAGAACGTCCACGCCGCCGCGTTCGCTCGAAACTCGCGCTCGGCCGCGTGGTCGAGGACGGCCTCGTCCCGCTGCTCGTAGGAGTAGATCTGCGAGCGGTTTTCGGTGCGGCGTTCGAAGGCGCGCAGCCCCGCCGGCCGCATACGCCCCTCCGCGATGAGCTCTTCGGCGCGCGCGATGTTGACCGCGCTCCAGATGCTGCGTTCCTTGCGCGGCGTGAACCGGATCGTATAGCTGTCATCGTCGAGCGACCGTCTCACGCCGTCGATCCAGCCGAAGCACAGCGCTTCGTCGACCGCTTCGGGCCACGTGATGCTCGGCTTTCCCGAGCCTTTCTTGTGAAATCCGACCAGCAACTCGTCGCGCGACTCGTGGTTCGATTCGAGCCAGCGCCGGAACGCTGCGGGTGTTGCGAAGAACCGCGCCGTCACGCCGCCTCCTCTCACCCGTGCATCGGAACGAACGCGCGCAGATAGGTCAGCGTCTGGCGGTCGATCGTGCGGTCCGCGCGGACGCGGTTCTCGAGGTTCTCCACGTGCATGAACGCCACGAGTGCGTCGTGGGCGGCGTCGTCAAACCCGCCTTCGTCGTGTCGCGCGAGCGCGCGGGCGCGCACGAGGTGCGCCACGATCTCGCGGCCGAGCGCGTCGTCGATCGCGAGCACGTCGCCCGGAGCGGCCGGAAAATGGTACAGCTTGTGCAGCTCGAGCAATCGCGCCAGCTCGACGATCGGCGCCGCGTGGTCGTCGACGCGCAGATCGACGTAGCGGTCGTTGAAGCCGCCGTAGCCGCCGCCGGGTTTGAGAACGATCAGCGCCGCGCTCTGCTGGCCGCGCTTGTCGCCGCCCTCGCGCTGGCCCGCGGCGAGCGCGGCCATGAGGCGATCGGCGAGCACGCCGGTCGCCGTGCGGAACGTTGCCGCCATCGCGTCCACCACGGCCGCGCCGGCGAGGCAGTTGCCCTGCGCCGCGAACCCGTCGCCGGCGATCCCGCCCGCCCAGTCGATGCAGCGCGCGCCGGTGAACGTCGCGCTGCGCCCGTCGGCGGCGACGATCCCGAACTGCCGGTCGTCCGCGTTCTCGTCGTGCGCGATCAGCGTCTGCGCGATCTGATCCGGTGGCTCGCCCGAACGCAATAGCTCGAGAGCTCGGGGGCCGAACGTCGTGTTCGCCCAGGCTTGCGTCGCGATCGCCCCTGCGCCGCTTTCCACCCATGGCACGACGGCACCGACCGCCAGGAACTTGGACTGCACCGCGATGCCGATCTCGCGCTCCGCCGGATCGGCCGCGACGATCGAAAACGTCGAGAGCACGAAACGCGGGTTCGTGCAGGACGCGCGCCATCTTTCCGCCCACGAACGGACCCATGAAGGCAAGCGGCTATCAGGTCTACGTCAGCTTCTCCGGCGAGGCGGGCTCGATGATCGAAAACGTCGGCGCCTACGACTCGACGGGCACATACCTCGGGCTGGTCCTGAGCGGCGGCGGCCCGTACCGCGAGCTGCGCGGGCTCGCGCTCGACGCGAGCGGCCGGCTCTACGTCGCGGATGCCTACAAGAAGGGCTCTGCGATCGACGTCTTCTCCGCGACGATCAACGCCGACGGCTACAGTCGCGACTTCATCGACACGCTCATCACGCCCCAATCGAGCAAAGCGCTGCTGCACCCGTACGGCGTCGCGTTCGACGGCGACGACCTGTTCGTGTCGAGCCAGGACACCAACGTCGTCTCAGGCTACGCGATCTCCGGCAAGAAAAACCCCAGCGCGAAGAGCCTGCCGGTTGCGGCGTATCTCGAAAAGCTGCACCCAAAAGGCGACTACTACGGCGGCACGTTCGTCGCGTCGGCGCAGCCGGTCACGGCCGGGAAGAAGACGCCGCCCGCGGTCGATCCGAGCGACGGCGGGCTGTCGGCCGAGGGCTTCGACACGGCGACTGCGGCGGAGCTGCACGGCACGCCCCCTGACGCACCTGGCGACGACGCGGCCGCGGCCGCAAAGAAGGAAGCGCGCCACTCGGTGCGCGGGATCGCGTTCGCCGGAAAGCGCTTGTACGTTGCCGACCAGGCGAAGGACCGCGTCGGCATCTACGGCCATAGGAACGGCACGTTCCACGGCTGGATCAGCGTGACCGAAGACGCGTCTGCGAAGCCCGACGTGCTCGACAAGCCGGTCGGCCTCGCGGTGAGTCCCACCGACGGGCGCGTCTACATCGGCAGCCCGAAGAACGAGGCAATCTTCGCGTACGACCCGACCTCGAAAAAGCTAACGCTCGTCGTGAGCAGCGCGTCGAGCGGCGCCGGGGATGCGCTGCAAGATCTTTCCGGCCTGTCGTTCACGCCGGACGGCACGCTGCTGTTCGGCAGCCGCTCGCAGCAGCAGCTCTATTCGTGCGACACGTCATCCGGCACCGTCACAGCGTTCGGCACGAAGCTCGGTGACGCGCCCGAATGTGTGCTCGTCGTCCCGGTTTGACGCGCGTTCTCGCCGCACCCGTCGCGGCATGTCCTGCACCATCACTCAAATGAAGGAGGTCCGTATGCACGTTCGACGCCTCAGCGCGTTCCTCGCCGCTGCGTTCGCGTTCGTCGCGATCGGCGGCGGCAGCGCGACGCGCGCCGCCGATCCGCCCGAGATCGTGATCGGCGTGATACTGCCGCTTACCGGCCCATCCGCGCAGACCGGCGCGGGACTGCGCACGGCGCAGCAGCTCGCCGCGGATCTCGTCAACGGGCATGTGAGCTATCCGCTACCGATGGTGGGCAAGAGCGGGTTGCCGCACCTCGGCCACGCGCGCATCAGGCTCGTGTTCGCGGACTCGCAGGGCAAGCCCGATCAAGCACGCGCCGCCGCCGAGCAGCTCATTACGCAGGATCACGCGGTCGCGCTGATCGGCACGTACGCGTCGTCGACGACGGCGACTGCGTCGCAAGTCGCGGAGCGCAGCGGGATCCCGTTCCTGAATCCCGATTCGTCCGCGCCGGGGCTCACGTCGCGGGGACTCAAGTGGTTCTTCCGCACGACGCCGCACGACGGCACGTTCGCGGAGAACTTCTTCCAGTTCTTCGCCGACTTGAAGAAGCAGCAGAACAAGGACATCGGCGTGAAGCGGATCGCCATCGTCGGCGAGGACGGATTGTTCGGTACGGGCGCGAGCGACGCCGAGGAGGCGCTGGTGAAGAAGAACGGCTTCGAGCTCGCCACGCGCGTGTCGTACCCGGCGACCACGACCGAGGTGAACGCGGAAATCCAAAAGGTGAAGACGTCCGCACCCGACGTGATCATGCAGGCGTCATACGTGCCCGACGCGCTGCTGTACATGCGCGGCTACAAGCAGCAGAACGTCGCGGTGAAGGCGATTCTCGCGCAAGACGCGGGGTTCATCGACCCGAACTTCGTCAAGACGCTCGGCGCCGACGCGGAAGGCGTGTTCACGCGCGAGGTGTTCTCGCTGGAGATCAAGCACCGCAACCAGGCGGTTCCGCTGATCGACCAGCTGTTCCGCCAGCGCTTCGCCGGCAAGCCGCTCGACGGCAACACCGCGCGCGACTTCATGGGCGTGCTGGTGCTTGCCGACGCGATCGACCGCGCGGGCTCGACCAAGCCCGAGGCGATCCGCACGGCGCTGCAAGCGACGAACATCCCGGGCAAGCTCACGCTCATGCCGTGGAATCGCATCCACTTCGACGCGACCGGTCAGAACGACGGCGGCGTGGGCATCATCGAGCAAGTGCAGAACGGGAAGTACGAGACGGTGTGGCCGTTCGACGTGTCGGTCAAGCCGGTGATCTGGCCGATGCCGGCGTGGAAGCGTTAGCGACCTTCGGGCAGCTCCTCGCCGGCGGATTGCTGACGGGGCTGGTGTTCGCGCTCGTCGCGGTTGGGCTGACGCTCATCTACGGCGTGATGGACGTGGTGAACTTCGCGCACGGCGAGTTCCTCATGCTTGCGATGTACGCGACGCTGGGGCTCGCGCTGGTGGGGCTCGGCCCGCTCGTCGGGCTTCCGCTGGTCGCGGTCGCGATGTTCTTGTTCGGGATCGTCGTGTACCGCGTGTTCGTCCGGCGGCTCCTCGCGGGGCCGCCGGAAGCGACGGTGTTCGGCACGTTCGGATTGCTCGTGCTCATGCAAGGGCTCGCACAGGCGCTGCTCACGAGTGACTTCCAGTCGGTGCCGAACCCGCCGCTGCAAGGAACGCTGCGCTTCGGCCCGATCGCGCTTTCGCAGGCAACGGCGGTCGAAGGGATCGGCGCGCTCGTGCTCACCGCCGCGCTGTTCGCGTTCGTTGAGTATACGGAGACCGGCCGCGCGATGCGTGCCGTCGCCGAAGATCGCGTGGCGGCGACGCTGATGGGAATCGACGTGCAGCGCGTGAACGGGCTCGCGTTCGGAATCGGCGCTGCGTGCGTCGGCGCGGCCGGCGCATTGCTGATGCTGTCGTATCCGGTGTATCCGACGGCCGGCGCATCGTTCGCGCTCACGGCGTTCGTGATCGTGGCGCTTGGCGGGTTCGGCAGCATCCAAGGTGCGCTCGTGGGCGCGGTGCTTGTCGGTTTGCTCGAAGTGTTCGGTGGGTTCTACCTCTCGCCGGAGCTCAAGATGGTGCCGGTGTATCTCGCGTATCTCGCCATCGTTTTGCTGCGGCCCCAGGGATTGCTTGGCCGCCGATGACCTCTGTTGCCCGGCTCGTGTCCGGCTCGGACGCGCGCCCGCATCTGATCGCGCTCGGCGCCATCGTTGTCGCCGGATTGGTCGCGGCGCTGGGCGTGCACAACGCCGTCGTGCTGGACCTTGTGTTCACGCTGCTGCTGTACGCAGTGCTCGGGCAGTCGTGGAACTGGATCAGCGGGTACGCCGGCAACATCTCGTTCGGGCACGCGATCTTTTTCGGCTGCGGCGCGTACGCGTCGGCGCTCTGCGTGACGCACGGGCTGTCGCCGTGGCTTGCGATTCCGGCCGGCGCGCTCGTGGCCGCGGCGCTCGCGCTCGTGACCGGATTTCCGACGCTCGGACTTCGCGGTCACTACTTCTCGATCGCCACGATCGCGGTGGCGGCGCTGGTGGAGGCGTTCGTGCGAACCTCGCCGTGGCTCGGAAAAGCGAACGGTTTCGAGCTGCCGATCGCGGCGGGCTGGGGCGCGATGCAGTTCCCCGAGAAGGGACCGTACGTCGTCCTCGCGCTCGCGCTGTTCACCGCGGTGCAGCTCGCGACGATCGCGCTAGAGCGCTCGCGGCTCGGGTACTATCTGCGCGCGCTGCGCGCAAACCATGCGGCTGCGGCCTCGGTCGGCATCGACGAGCGGCGCAGCAAGCTGATCGCGTTCGCCTGGTCGGCAACGATGGCCGCGGCGGCGGGCGTGCTTTACGCCCAGTACACGCTGTTCATCGACCCGCCGTCGACCATTGCGCTCGCGGTGTCGATCGACATCGCGCTGATCGGCGTGGTCGGCGGCATCGGCACGCTGTGGGGCCCGATGACGGGCGCGCTGGTCTACGTCATGCTCGCGAAAGCGGTCGCGCTGCGCCTGGGCGGCGGCGGCAAAGGCTACGACCTCGTGATCTACGGCGCGATCATCTGCGTCATCGCCGCACTGCGCCCGTACGGCATCGTGGGCACGATCGTCGACGCAATCCGCCGCCGCCGCGGCGCCACCGCGACCCCAGCGGAGACCGCGGCGTGAGCGACCTCATCGCCGCACCGGATCACTCGGACGGGATGCTGCTGCAGGTGCGCGGCTTGGTGAAGCGCTTCGGCTCGCTGCGCGCGCTCGACGGCGTCGACCTCGATGTCGCGGAAGGCTCGCTCACCGGGTTGATCGGCCCCAACGGCGCCGGGAAGTCGACGGCATTTGCGTGCATCGCGGGCGCGGAGAAGCCGACTGCCGGAAGCGTGCTCTTCCGCGGGCGCGAGATCGCCGGAATGGCATATCACCGGGTCGCCGCGCTCGGAATCGGGCGCACGTACCAGATCGTGCAGACGTTCGCCGACATGACCGTCCTGGAAGCAACGACGACCGGCGCGCTGCTGCGCCGCCCGCGTCTGCGGGACGCGATCGCGCATGCGGAAGACGTGCTCGCTTTCGTCGGCCTCGCCGACAAGCGCTACCGGCTTGGCCGTGCGCTGACGATCGCGGACAAGAAGCGCCTGGAGATGGCGCGCGCGCTCGCCACGGAACCATCGCTGCTGCTGCTCGACGAGGTGATGGCCGGTCTGACGCCCGCGGAGTGCGGAGCGGCCGTCGACCTGCTCCGCCGCATCCTGGCGCGCGGCATTACGGTGCTGATGGTGGAGCACGTGATGGAGGTGCTGATGCCGATCGCGGACCACATCATCGTGATCGCGGCCGGCAAGACGATCTTCAGCGGCACCGCCCGCGACGCCGTCCGCGACGAGCGCGTGATCGAAGCCTATCTGGGCTCGCCGCTGGAACACGGCGAGATCCGGGAGCGGGCGACATGAGCAGCACCGGAACCGCCGGGCAGACTGAACGCGCCCTTCTGGAAATCGACGGCCTCGCCGTCGGTTACGACGGCATGCGCGCGCTGCAGGACGTCTCACTGCGAGCCCAGGCGGGGACGATCGTGGCGCTGGTCGGCGCGAACGGCGCGGGCAAGACGTCGCTGCTGCGCGCGATTAGCGGTCTCGTGCGCGCGGAGCGCGGAACAATCCGCTTCGACGGCGCCGACATCACGCGCACGCCGGCGCACCGCATCGTCCGCCGCGGCATCGCGCACGTCCCCGAAGGCCGCCGCGTCTTCGCGAGCGCCACGGTCCGCGACAACCTGCTCCTCGGCGCGTACGTCGACCGCGACGCATCGCACCGCCGGACGCGCCTGGAAGCGGCGTTCGCTGCGTTCCCGATCCTGCGCGAACGGCTGGAGCAGCGCGCCTCGACGCTGTCGGGCGGCGAGCAGCAGATGCTCGCGATCGCGCGCGGCACGATGAGCGGCCCGCGCCTGCTGATGCTCGACGAGCCGTCGCTCGGCATCGCTCCGAAACTCATCCCGCAAATTTATGCGGGCATCAGCAGCATCGCAGCAAGCGGAACGACGGTCCTGCTCGTCGAGCAGAACGTCCGTGAAGCCCTGCGCGCCGCCGGCACCGCCTACGTCCTGCAAACGGGCCGCGTCGTACTGCACGGCCCCGCCCGCGACCTGATCGGAGACCCTCTGGTGCAAGAAGCGTTCCTCGGAATCGGTGCCGCATGACCCGCATCGTCCTCCTTCTGTGCGTCTTCATCGTCGCGCTCGACGCGGTGGAGTCGGTGATCTCGAAGACGACAGGCGTCCCGTACGCATGGTTCATGATCGTGCAGATCGTCGTGTACGCTGCGATCGGGTTCGTGCTGCGGCGGCGCGGGCTGCGGATCGAGCGCGTCGCGGTCGCGGTGGCCGTGACGTCCGTGGTCGAGGCGACGGCGGGGGAGGCGGTCGCAATCGCGATCGGAGCGTCGCCCCGCATGTCGTTTGCCGAGCTGATCGTCATCATCCCGTTCGTCGTTGGGTTCGAAACGTGTCTCGGTCTCGCGGGATATGGGATCGGTTCGATCGGCAGGGCGAGGCATTCATGACCTGGCGCGTCGGGGTCGACATCGGCGGCACGTTCACCGATCTCGTCGCGCTCGCTGACGACGGACGGCTCGTGCGGCACAAGGTTTCATCCACGCCGCGCGCGCCCGAGGATGGCTTGCTCGACGCGCTGCGGGCGCTGCTCGGCGAAGTTCCGGCGAACGAGATCGCGCTTGTCGCGCATGCCAGTACGATCGCGACCAACGCGCTGCTGGGGCAAGTTCATCTCGAGCTGCCGCGCGTCGCGTTCATCACGACCGAAGGGTTTCGGGACGTGCTGGAGATCGGGCGGCAGAACCGCAGCGCCATCTACGATCTCAACGTGACGCGTCCCAAGCCGCTTGCGCGCCGTGAGGACCGGCTCGTGGTTCGTGAGCGGCGCACGCACGACGGCGGTGTGATCGTCGAGCTCGACACCGCGACGGTCGCTCGCGCCGTTGCGACCGTTCGCGAGCGCGGGATCAAAGCGGTCGCCGTCGGGTTGCTGCACGCGGACGCCGACG
Source organism: Vulcanimicrobiota bacterium (assembly GCA_028287565.1). Lineage (GTDB taxonomy): Bacteria > Vulcanimicrobiota > Vulcanimicrobiia > Vulcanimicrobiales > Vulcanimicrobiaceae > Vulcanimicrobium. Next base: position 8,233 of record JAQBPK010000056.1, on the reverse strand, counting down.
GGGCGCACGAACGTGCGATCGGCGATGCGTTGCGGGAGGCGATCCCCGACGTCGAGGTTTCGCTATCGTCCGAGATCGATCCGCAGTACCGCGAGTACGAGCGGTTCTCCACGACCGTGCTCAACGCGGCGCTCGCGCCGATCGTGCAGGCGTATCTCGACCGCGTCGCGCGCGGCGTTCGCGCGGCGGGTGTGCACGCGCCGATCTTCGTGATGCGTTCCGACGGCGGGATGGCGGCGCTCAAGTCCGCGTCGAACCGGCCAGCGACGCTGATCGAGAGCGGGCCGGCGAGCGGCGTGATCGGCGCCGCGTACGTCGGGCGCGCGCTGGGGATCGAGAACGTGCTCTCGTTCGACATGGGCGGGACGACGGCGAAGGCGGGGACGATCTTCGGCGGGATTCCTGAGATCAGCCCTTCGTTCGAGGCTGCGGGCGCGACGCACAGCGGGCGCTCCGTGAAGGGTAGCGGTTATCCCGTGCGGTTCCCGTTCGTCGATCTCGCCGAGGTGAGCGCGGGCGGCGGGACGATCGCGTGGGTTGACGCTGCCGGCGCGATGCGCGTCGGGCCGCTGTCCGCGGGCGCCGATCCGGGGCCGGCGTGTTATGGGCGCGGCGACCGGCCCACCGTGACCGATGCGAACGTCGTGCTGCTGCGCTCGAATCCGCGCGCGCTGCTCGACGGTGCGTTCCCAATCGACGCCGCTCGTTCGCGCGACGCTATTGCTACCGTCGCGGCGCCGGTCGGCGGTGACGTGAACCGCGCGGCCGCGGGGATCGTCGCGCTCGTTGACGCCGAGATGGCGAAGGTGCTGCGCATCGTGTCCGTCGAGCGCGGTCACGATCCGCGCGATTTCACGCTGCTAGCGTTCGGCGGCGGCGGGCCGCTGCATGCGTGCGCGGTCGCAGCGGACATCGGCGTCGCGCGCGTCATCGTGCCGCCCATGCCCGGCGTCTTCTCGGCGTACGGGCTGCTCGCGGCGGACGTGCGCGTCAGCGGCGTGCGGTCGATCGTCGCGCCCGCGGACGGCGACACGTGGAGCCGCGTTCGCAAGCTGTTCGACGCGCTCGCGCGCGAGGGCGACGTCGCGCTCGGCGAGCAGGGCGTCGCGAAAGCCGATCGCAGCTTCGTGCGCGAGCTCGACCTGCGCTACGTCGGGCAGTCGACGGAGCTCGTCGTCACCGCGCCGCGCTCGATCGATGACGCCGTCGAAGCGTTCCACCAGCGGCACGAACAGCGCTACGGCTTCGCCGCTCGCCGCGATCCGGTCGAGGTCGTCACCGCGAGAGTCGTTGGCATCGGCACTACACCCAAGCCGCGCATGATCGCGGCAGCGGCACAATCGCGCCGGGCGCCGGAAGCGCGCGCGCTACGCGAGCGGCGCGACGTGTTCGACGGAACGGCGTTCGTCGACACGCCGGTCTACGCGCGCACGTTTCTGCGGCCGGGCGACGGATTCGAGGGACCGGCGGTCGTCGAACAGTACGACGCGACGACCTACGTGGCGTCAGGCTGGAGTGCACTGGTCGACACATTCGGCAATCTCGTTTTGGAGCATGCACGATGAACCCCACCGCATCCAACCCGCTTAGCATATTGACGGGCACGATGAACGCCGCCGTGCCCACCCCGACCAGTGTCCAGGAGCGTACGCGATGAACACCGCGGCACTCGATCCGATCACCGCCGAATTGGTCGCCTCGGCGCTCGTCTATGCGAGCGAGGAGATGGGCATCGCCGTTCGCGATGCGGCCTATTCGCCGAACATCAAGGAGCGGCTCGACCATTCGTGTGCGCTGTTCGATGCGCGCGGGAGGCTCGTCGCGCAGGCGGAGCACATTCCCGTTCATCTCGGCTCGCTGCCGTGGGGCTTGCGGCGCTCCGTCGCGTGGCTCGAAGAGCGCGGGCGCGCGCTCGCGCCCGGCGAGATGATCGTCGTGAACGACCCGTATCTCTCCGGCACGCACCTCAACGACGTCACGGTGATCCGCGCGATCTATCACGGCGAGCGGCACGTCGGGTACGCGGCGAACAAGGCGCACCACACCGACGTCGGCGGTTCCGTTCCAGGCTCCATGCCGCCCGATGCGCGCGACCTCTTCGCCGAAGGGGCGGTGTTCTCGCCGACCATCCTCGTGCGCGACGACCGTGTCGTGGACGAAACCGTCGACCTCTTGCGCGCGAACTCGCGCACACCCGAAGCACGGGCCGGCGACTTGCGCGCGCAGATCGCGGGCAACAACGTCGGCGAGCGGCGTTTCCGCGAGCTCGTCGAGCGCTACGGTATCGACGTCGTGGAGGCGTCGCTGGAGAAAGCGCTCGCGGACGGCGAGCGCCGCACGCGCGCCGCATTGCGGGCGCTGCCCGACGGCGCGGTGGAGCACGAGGACGTCATGGAAGACGAGCGCGGGGAGCCGTCGATCGTGCTGCGCGTACGGCTCGAGAAGTGCGGCGACACGCTGGTGCTCGACTATGCCGGCACGGCGGCGCAGCGCGCGATGCCGCTCAACGCGGTCTACGGCGTCACGCTGTCGGGCGTGTACTATGCTGTGCGCGCCGTCACCGATCCGCGCATCCCGATGAACGACGGCTCGTTCGCGCCGATCACCGTGCACGTGCCCGAAGGCACGCTGCTCAACCCGCGCCGCCCGGCGCCCGTGAGCGCCGGCAACGTCGAGACGTCGATGCGCAACGCCGACCTCGTGCTCGGCGCGCTCGCAAAGCTCGCACCGGGACGCGTTCCCGCACAGAGCGGCGGCTCGATGAACAACGTCATGATCGGCGGGCTCGACGGCGAAGGCCGCTCGTGGGCGTTCTACGAGACGAACGGCTGCGGCATGGGCGCGCGCCCGAACGCCGACGGCATCGACGGCATCCACGTGCACATGACCAACACGTTGAACACCCCGATCGAAGCGATCGAACGGCAAATGCCGATGCTGATCACCGCGTACGAGTTTGCCGAGACGAGCGCCGGCGACGGCGAGTTTCGCGGCGGCTCGGGACTCGTGCGCGCGTTCGCGCTGCGCGACGGAACAGCGACGGCGTCGCTGCTCGCCGAACGCCACGCGGTGCGCCCGCACGGCACGAACGGCGGCAAGGACGGCGCAACCGGCGCGCACGTCATGGTGAAGCGCGGCGGCGCGGTAAGCGATCTCCCGGCGAAGACGAGCGTGACCATGGAACCGGGCGACGCGATCATCGTGCGCACCGCGGGCGGCGGCGGCTACGGCGATCCGGCGAAGCGCGATCCCGCGAAGCGCGAGCGTGACCGCGCTGACGGCATCGGAATCGCCGAATGAGCGCCGGCGGAAGCCGGCTCACCGCCGCCGCCGACGTTCGCGCCGCCGTGCGCAGCGGCGTCATCACCGGCCCGACGGAACGTCTCGCGCCGGAGCACGTGCAGGCGAACCTCATCGTCGTCCCGAGCGAGTACGCCGGTGAGCTCGCGGACTTGTGCGCGCGCAATCCTGTCCCGTGTCCCGTGGTCGAGCAACTTGCGCCCGGCGCGTACGAACCGCTCTGCGCCCGCGGCGCCGACCTGCGCACCGATCTTGGCCGCTACCGCGTCTGGCGCGACGGCGAGCTCGCCGAGTCGCCGCGCGACGTACGGGCGCTGTGGTCGAACGATCTCGTCGCGTTCCTCATCGGCTGCTCGTTCACGTTTGACCACGCCCTTGCGCAGGCGGGGCTCGTCGCGCGGCACTACGAGCTCGAGCGCAACGTCCCGATGTACCGCACGCGCGTTCCACTTGCGCCCGCCGGCCGGTTGCACGGAGCGATGGTCGTCAGCATGCGCCCGTATCGCGCGGACGATGTCGAGCGCGTACGGGACGTGACGCGGCCGTACCGCGTCGGTCACGGCGAGCCCGTCGCGTGGGGCGATCCGCGTCAGCTCGGCATCGAGGAGTTGATGCGGCCGGACTACGGAGACCCGCCGGTGATGCGACCGGACGAGATTCCGGTGTTCTGGGGCTGCGGCGTCACGCCGCAAAGCGTGATCGTCGCAAGCAGTCTGTCGTTCGCGATCACGCACGAGCCCGGTCACATGTTCGTGACCGACCTCGTGCATGCGGACCTCGCGCGAACGGCCGAACCGTCAGCGCGAATGCTGTGAGTACTGCGGGCTGCCGAGACGCGCGTTGTTGTAGTTGTTCGTGGCGATCGCGGCCCACGCCATGCACGCCGCACCCGTCAGCAGCAGACCGAAGCCGAACGTCATGACACCGACGACGATCGAGACGACGATCATGATCAGTGCGGCGGGGACCGATACGTAGAACAGTCCCAGCGGACCGAAAAAGAACGTCAGCAAGAGCGCCGCCGCCATGCTCTTCGGCGGCGAGGCCGCGTACCCGGGCGCGATCTGGACCTGTTGCGTCACGTAGATCGGCTGCGGTTGGTAGTAGCCGTAGGGCGGCGGTTGTTGCGCGTATGCGGGGTCCGCAGCGGGCGGCGGTTGAGGGCCGGCCGCCGGCCTTGCATCGTACACGACGGGCTCGGCTCCTCGTGGATTTCCGCCCGGCGTGATCGCTGCGGATCGCGTAGAATCGTTGGGCAGCTGTTGGTCCATGTTCGGCTCCAAACGGCGTCTCGGACCATCACTATAGCAAATGCTGGCCCGGCAGACCAATGTTCAGCCCGCTTGCTGGATCCCCTTCGGAGGTAACGCTACGTGTAGAGCGTCCCGTCCTCGACGAAGCACAAGTCGTTCTCCCACGGATCGACGGCGTAGAACGACCGTTCTTGCCACGGGCGCGTGACGATGTCGCCGCCCGGCGCGTCGTGCACCTTGTACGGTGCCAGCGCGCCGAGCGCATCGGCGCGCGCGTGCACCGCTTCGATATCATCGACCGCGAAATACAGGGACTTCGCGTTCGGATGCGGCGACAGGCCGCCGCGCGAGACGTCTTGCACGTGCAGGATGACGCCGCCGCAGTCGAAGTAGTGGCGTGAGCCCGGGTGCCGTTGCCCCGGCGTGTCGAGCAGCCGCGCGTAGAACTCGGCGGCGCGTTCGATGTCGTCGACCTCGACGGTGATGCGAAAGATCTTCGGAACGGCGGGCATCGGAACTCCTTAGCGCGTGTGCTTGCGACCGGTCGAGGTCCACGTCTGGCCAGGATCGTACGGTGCGAGGTTCTGCAGCAGCCCGTTCAGCGCGCTGGTGAGGCGCTCGCGCTCGAGCCGGTACATGCTGGTGCGGCCGGTGCGGTGCACGCTGACCAGCCCCGCTTCTTCGAGGACTTTGAGGTGGCGCGTGGTCGTGGGCCAGCTGTGCGTGAAACGCTTCGCGAGATAGCCCGAGGGCAGCTCGCCGCCGAGCACCGCGAGCTGAACGAGGATCTCGCGCCGCGTGGCGTGCGCAAGTGCGCCGAACACCAGGTCCGCGGCATCCGCCGGCGCCTCGGCGCGGTCCGGCGGTATCGTTGCTTGTTCGATAGGCTAACTATTAGCACATTCGACAACAGTCCGCAACGTGCCGCGTTCGTGACACGCTGAAACCCGGCCGCGGGTGCCGCCGTACGTGGGCTCGCAAACAGTTCTTAAATCGATAAGACTTCGCGATGCGGAGAGTCGTGTGGAGGCTTGGATGAGAGAGCGGTGGTTCGTTCGCGTGCCGGCCCGAATGCTCGCAGCGGTCGCGGCCGCGGTCGCGTTCGCGGCGGCGAACGGTACGGCGTCCGCGCAGACCGCGCCGTCCTCGCCGGCCCCGCTCACGATCCCCACGCTGCAGTCGCCGCCGCCGCTCGATCCCAGGGCCGATGCCGCGGGTTGGAAAGACGCCGCGAGCGTGACGCTGCCCTGGGACGTGCAGCACCAGAAGCCGGCGTCCGAGCCGGCGACCGCGCGCGTGGCCACCGACGGTACCAACATCTACGTGCGCTTCGACGTGAAGCAGCGTGAGGCGCTGCTCGCGCAACAGCACACGAACGACGTCGGTGACGGTACGGACGACGAAGTCTGGATCGATCTGTGGCCCAACGGCAACGGCGGTTTCTACTACCAGTTCGCCGCGAACGCGAACGGCACGCGCTGGCAGTACTCGTCCGAGAACACCGCGTACTCGCCGACGTGGACGGCGCTGGGCGCGGCATCGGGCAACGACTACACGGTCACGATGCGAATTCCGATCAGGATCATGCGCGGCAGCGGCGGCGCGAACGCGTGGAAGGTGCAGTTCGTGCGCATCGTGCGCTCCACCGGCGAGCGGCAGATTTGGGCCTACGGCCCGGCGCAGACGAACGGCGACGACGTCAACTACGCGGGCGCGCTCAACGGGATCGCGCCGGCCATCGCGTCACGGCCAAAACCGCGCGTCGCGCTCTACGGCTTGGGCGGGCTGGGCTCGAACCGCTCGGGGCTTACGACCTCGCGGATGGGCGGCGATTTCTCGGTACCGGTGACCGCGACGTCGTCGGTCTACGGGACGATCCATCCGGACTTCTCCAACGTCGAGATCGACCAGCAGACGATCTCGCCGACCGCGTACCAGCGCTCGTTCAACGAAGTCCGCCCGTTCTTCACGCAGGGCGCGAACTTCTACGACAGCTTCGACTGCGCCGCGTGCCCCGGGATCCAGCAGCTCTACACGCCGGCGATTCCCACGCCGCGCGACGGCTACGCGTTCGAGGGCAAGCAGGGGCGGTTCTCGTTCGCCGGTTTCGATGCGGTCGGCGCGTCGCGCAACGACGGCGCGGCGGCCGTGAGCTACCGCAGCGCCGACAACCGCTGGCGGCTCTCCGCGCAGACGGTCGCGGCGAACCAGCCCGGCCTGACGGACCACGTCGACACCGGCGGCATCGCCTACAACGACAACAAGCACGTGACCGCGTACTTCGACTACGGCAGCGATCACGGAACCAACGTGCGCGACGGCAGCCAGGCGCAGCGGTACGACGTCGGGACGTATCTCTACAGCAACACGTTCGGCTTCGCGGCATCGGCGCGCAAGGTCGGGCGGTACTACGAGCCCGTCGACGGGTTCGTGCAGCACGCCGACATCGCCGGGTACGCGCTGTTCGAGAACAAGATCTGGCTGTTCGACAAGAAGTCGTGGCTCAAGAGCATCCAGTTCGGCTCGTTCATCGACCGCTATCACGCGCAAAGCGGTGCCCTCAACCAGACCGACAACAATCTCTGGCTCGACATCCTCACGCAGAGCCGCATCGACCTGAACTTCACCACGGGATCGAGCTACCTGCTGCTCGACAGCGGCGTCTTTACGCCCATCTCGCAGAACGGCGTGAGCTTCACCTGGCACAGCGGCACGTACAACAGCCCGGGCAGCAACGGCTATCACGGCTCGTCCTCGACGCCGACGACGATCAGCTACAACGCCGGGCGCTTCGGCCCCGGGCGCGTCGAGACGTGGTTTCGCAGCTCCACCATGCGGGCCGGAACGCGGGGCACGCTCTCGCTCGAAGCGGACGACACGCGCGCGTACGAGGACGACGGCAGGACGAACGTGCAATGGCTCGAGCGCGTCGGCTACAGCTACGCGACGGGCCCGAACTCGTCGTTCGCGGTCGGCGTGCGCCGGATCATCGGCACCCAGCCGGTCGTCGACATCCGAAGCTTGCCGTCGTACACGAGCGCGTGGAACGTCTCGTTCGCATTCCACAAGCGCACGCCGCACGACGAGCTCTACTTCGCATACGGCGACGCGAGCCAGCTCTCGACGCTGCCGCAGCTCGTCGTCAAGTTCATCCACTACTTCGGCGCGGAGAAAGGCACGTAACGCCGGGACGGCTACTTCGCGAACGGGTCGCCGAAGCGCGGGTCGTGCAGGAACGTCTCGTCGGTGAGCGATTCCAGGAACGCGATCAGATCGCGCTTCTCATCGGGCGCGAGCTTGAAGCGCGCGAGCTGCGTATCGCGGTACGGGCTCTTCGAGCCGTCGCCGGCGAACGGGCCGCTCGCGATGGTCCGGCCGCCCGCGGCGTAGTGGTCCACGGCGTCCGCGAGCGTCGTGACGCTGCCGTCGTGCATGAACGGGCCGCTCGCCGCAACGTTGCGCAGCGAGGGCGTGCGGAACTTGCCCATGTCGCCGTCGCGCTGCGTGATCTCCATGATGCCGCGGTTGCCGGCCGGGTACGCGCCCGTCCCGCCGAGGTTGTACAGCGCGGTGTTGTGGAACGCGATCTCCGGCGCGCGCAGGCGGTCGTGCATCACGTTGTCGGTGAAGTTGATCCCGCCGTGGCAGTGCGCGCAGTCGACGCGCTCGCCGAAGAAGAG
>JAQBPK010000035.1 GCA_028287565.1 Vulcanimicrobiota bacterium | reverse complement strand
CGATGGGGCAGGCCGAGGACATCATCAAGAACGACAAGCGCCACGCCGCGGAGCTCTACCTCAAGGACACCAAGGAGAAGCTGACCGTCGACGAGCTGGTGAAGATCATGAGCGATCCGAACTTCGTCTACTCGACGGCACCGCAGCAGTCGATGAAGTTCGCCGACCTGATGTTCCGCGCCGGAACGATCAAGAACAAACCGGCAAGCTGGAAAGACTACTTCTTCCCGGAGGTCCACAACCTCAAGGGCAGCTAGCCCGCGCCGCGTAAGCGGAGCGTCGTGCCGAAGCATCCCGAAGAACTGCGCAGTCATCGCTGGCTTGGCACGGCGGGACTGCGTTCGTTCGGACATCGTTCGCGGCTGCTGCAGATCGGGTACGACCGCGCGGACTTCGCAGGAAAACCCGTCGTCGGCATCGTCAACACGTGGTCGGACGCAAACCCGTGCCACGTGCACCTGCGCACGCGTGCGGACGAAGTGAAGCGCGGCGTGTGGCAGGCCGGCGGGTTTCCGCTCGAGCTGCCTGCGATGAGCCTGTCGGAAAACATGATGAAGCCGACGACGATGCTCTATCGCAACTTCCTAGCGATGGAAACCGAGGAGCTCATCCGCAGCCAGCCGATCGACGGCGTGGTGCTGCTCGGCGGCTGCGACAAGACGATCCCCGCGCTGCTGATGGGCGCGATATCCGCCGGCGTTCCGGCGATCGTCGTCCCGGCCGGGCCGATGCTGCGCGGCAACTGGCGCGGCGACGTGCTCGGCTCGGGCTCGGACACCTGGAAGTACTGGGACGAGAAGCGCGCCGGCAACATCACCGAAGAGGACTGGCACGAGATCGAGGGCGGCATCGCGCGCTCGTTCGGGACGTGCATGACGATGGGCACCGCCGCGACGATGATGTCGCTCGTCGAAGCGCTCGGCTTCATGCTCTCGGGCGCGTCGTCAATCCCCGCCGCGGACTCCGCGCACGCGCGCATGGCGACGGCGTCAGGCCGCCGCATCGTCGAGATGATCTGGGCAGACCTCACCCCCGACCGCATCATCTCGAAGGAGTCGCTCGACAACGCGATCGTCGCGCACGCGGGCTTGGGCGGATCGACCAACGCGGTGATCCACCTCGTCGCGATCGCGCGCCGCGCGGGAATCCCGCTGACGATCGACCGCTTCGACGAGATCGCGCGCGACGTCGCGGTGATCGCCGACATCCGCCCGTCGGGCCGCTTCTTGATGGAAGACTTTTTCTACGCGGGCGGGATGCGCGCGTTCCTCGGCCGCATTGCGCCGCACCTGAACCTCGCATGCCGCACCGTCACCGGCAAAATGCTCGGCGACGACATCGCGGGCGCGCAGGTGTGGAACGACGAGGTGATCCGCCCGCTCGACCGGCCGGTGTCACCCGTGGGCGGCATCGTCGTGCTGCGCGGCAACATCGCACCGGGCGGCGCGGTGATGAAAGCATCCGCCGCAGACCCCCGCTTTCTTCAGCACCGCGGCCCCGTACTCGCATTCGAAAGCTACGACGAGCTCGCCGCAGCGGTGGACCGCGACGATCTCGACGTGACGCCCGATCACGTGCTCGTCCTCAAGAACGCGGGCCCGCAAGGCGGCCCCGGGATGCCGGAATGGGGCATGCTCCCGATCCCGCTGAAGCTGGTAAAAGCAGGCGTGCGCGACATGGTGCGCATCTCAGACGCACGCATGAGCGGCACGTCCTACGGCGCATGCATCCTGCACGTCGCACCCGAAGCATACGTGGGCGGCCCGTTCGCGTTCGTGCAAACGGGCGACGTCATCGAAGTTGACGTCGCCGCCCGCCGCCTGCAGCTCGACATCCCGGACGACGAGCTCGCGCGCCGCCGCGCGGCCTGGATCCCACGCGAGCCGCGCGCGTCACGCGGCTACGGCGCGATCTTCGCGCAGCACGTGGGCCAAGCAGACGAAGGCTGCGACTTCGACGTCCTGGGCCCCGGCGCGCCGCTATTGGAGCCGGAGATCCACTAAGAGACGAGGCCTACGCGGCGCGTACCGCGCGGCCGTCCGCGTAGCCTTGATCGAAGAGGCGGTCGACTTCTTCTTGGTCGTCGAAGCCCAGCGTGGAGAGGTGCAGCGGTACTTTCGGGCCGATCACGCGGATGTTCACGAAGCGTTTGCCCGGCGCCGTGCCGGCCAGGACGGCGTCGTTGATGCGGCTCGCGAGCTTCAGATCGAGCTCGAGCATGCGCTCCGTGTTCGCGTCGAGCATTGTCGAGAAAATGTCGACCATCGAACCGACGGGACGTTCATCGCCGCACGGTGCCGACGGCGCTACGAAGATCGCGGTAACTTCAGTCGCTCCGGCGTCGATCGCTTGTTGGATCGGCGCGTTGTTGGTGAAGCCGCCGTCGGCGTACGCGCGCGTCACACCGTCGGCGCACGTGATCGCAACCGGCTCGTACACCGGCGGCAGTGCCGCCGACGCGCATATCGCGGCGACGTAGTTACCGGCGTGGATCGGCTCGGCGCCCTCCGCCGCGAAGAAGGCTCGCTGCGCGGCTTCGTGTCCCGGCGGAAAGTATGCGAACGGCTCGGCTTTCGCGTTGCTCAGGTTCGTCGCGCCGACGATGAACGTGCGGCGCACCGCGTCGAGGTTCGCGAGATCCTGGACGATGCTGCGCACCGAGCCGTTCTCGAAGATGCCGAGCAGCTGCGGGACGCCGGCCACGATGCTGAGGTTCGGAAGCGCGCGCAGCACGGACATCGCGTGCGCCGCCTTGCGCGGCAGCGGCGATTGCAGCAACCCGTGCGCAGCCTGCCACAACAGCAAGAGCGCGGCGAGTTCGGGCTTGAGCTGCGTGATGCCGCGCGTCGAGATGCTGCGCCACACCTCGCTGAGCCGGTCGGGCATGTCCTGCGCGACGAACATCCCGTTGATCGCGCCGATCGACGTTCCGCACACGATGTCGAACGTCTCGTGCTCGGTGAGCGCGGCGACGACGCCGGCCTCGTACGCACCGCGGGCACCGCCGCCGCCCAGGATCAGCGCACGAACGGGCTTGCGCGGCATGTCGCGCGGTTTGCGCTTCCCGAGAAAGCTGATCATGTCGCCGCCGCGCCTCCCGCGCAGAAAACGTAGTGCGTCTTATACCCGTTCCCAGGGTGGGACAAGGGGCCTAACACGTAAACGTGACACAGCCGTCGAAAGGCGCCGTATGAAGCGCCGTCGTGGACGCCGCCGGTCGCGGCGTTCACCGCTCCCGATGATTGCCTTGGTACTCGCGGCGGCCGTCGTCGTCACGGCGGCCGTGCTCATCGTTCGGGGCGACACGACGCCGCGCGCAAAGCACGCCACCGTACGCAACCACCGCACGAACGCCGCCATGGCGTCAGCGGCCGGCACGCGGGCAGAACCGGAATCATCAGCATCATCCGGGTCCAGCGCATCTACGGACACACCGGCTGCCGCCTCATCCGCAGCACCGGCCGCGGCGCCCTCCGGACCGCCTGCCGCGGCGCAGCAGCCGGCGGCGCAGGGCGCGCCGGCGGCGCACG
>JAQBPK010000021.1 GCA_028287565.1 Vulcanimicrobiota bacterium | reverse complement strand
CCCGCCGCGGCCCCGCTGCTGCCCGAGCTCGGTCCGTACGCGCGGCTCGCGCGCAACCACCGCCGCCGGATGCGATCGGCGGCAATGCCTGCGCACGACGCGCGGCCGCTGGTGAGCGTCGTGCTCGTGCACCACGAGCGCCCAACGCTCGCGCGCCGCGCGCTGGCCTCGTTGCGCGCGCAAAGCTACGAGAACGTCGAGATCGTCCTGGTCGACGACGGCAGCACGGGCGCCGACGCGCTCGCGTTTCTGGACGAGCTCGAAGCGCAGCCGCCGCGCGGCCTGCGCGTCGTGCGCCAGCCGAACCTGTACGTCGGCGCGGCGCGCAACAACGGCGCGCGCGCCGCGCGCGGCGAGTTCCTGCTGTTCATGGACGACGACAACGTCGCGCTCGGAGCGCAGATCGAGATCATGGTGCGCGCCGCGCTGGCGACGCCGGCCGACATCGTCACGTACGTGCCGCTGCACGAAGAGGTCGACCGCGACGAGCGCGTGATCGCGCGCGGGCACCGGTATTTTCCGATCGGCGGCGGTATCGCCGGCGGTGTCGTGCGCAACGTCTTCGGCGACGCCAACGCGCTCGTGCGCCGCACGGTGTTCGACGCGCTCGGCGGCTTCGGGACGCAGCGGCGCGCGGTCGACGACTGGCAGTTCTTCCTGCGCGCGGTCGCGCACGGCCACACGATCGCGGTCGTTCCCGATTCGCTCGCGGTGTACCGGTTCTCGGCGTGGGCGATGTTCGCGATGTCCGAGCCCGTCGAGAACCATCTGCACGTTCTGCGCGCGATCGCGAGCGCGCCGTTCGGCGAGCTCGACGGCCTCGCCGATCTGATCGCGATGCCCGTCGCGCACGAGCCGGGCGCGCGGTTCTCCGCGGATGCGCGGCTCGCGCTGCGCCCGGCGGCGCATCTGTGGGAGCGTCTGCAGCACGCTTCCGGCGCGGACGCCGCACGGATTCTGCGCGCGCTCGCCGGGGAGCTGCGCCTTTCCAACGTGACGGTTGCGGCGCCGGGCGGCGGCGCGGCGCACGCCGCGGTCAGCGGCTCGTGAAGATCTCGCGCTCGACCATCGCGATGTTGTACGCGTAGTAGCCGGGCGCTCCGAGCCGTAGGACCTCGCTCCAGGTCGCGTCGACGCCGGCGCGGTCGCCGCGCTCGAACAGACAGCGCGCCTTCGCCGCGAGCAGCGTGGACGCGCCGTCGGGCGGAACGATGGACAGCGCATAATCGTACGCGGCATCGACGTCGGCGGCGGAAAAATCGCCGGGCCCGACGGACGTAATGCCGCTCGCAGCGTCCTCCTTGCGGCGGAACACGAAGGAAGCGGCTTGCGGGACGACGCCCACCGGCTCGAGGCGGTCGCGCATCGCCCACGCGATCAGGTGCAGCCAATAGCAGTACGCGTGGACGAAGTCCTGTTCGACGATCAGCGCGCCGGCGCCGGCGGCGGGCCAGAACTCGCGCAGCACCGTCGCCGCCAGCGACCAGCTCTTGCTCACGTCGTTGAACAGCAGCGCGATCGGTCCGCCGCGCCAGTGCTCGCCGTTCAGATCGCCGGCGTGCACGCGAATGCGCCCGGCGTACGGCGCGGTGCGCTCGCGGTACTCCGGCAGAAACGAGTCGCCGTCGCGGTAGCGGTCGCCCAGCGACGGAATCGTCGCGCTCGCCATCCAGCTCTCCCACACGAACTGGTCGTAGGCGTCGACGACGGCGCCGTTCGCGCGCGGGTTGGCGGCGAGCCCTTCGGCCAGCGGGATCGTGGACGTGCCCAGCCAGCAGCCGAGATCGACGACGGCGCCGCGGCCGTCGTACGCGCGCGCCGCCCAGGCGTACAGATACGCCTGCTCGTTCGGCGTGAGCATCCCCAGCAGCCGCCCGAACGGATAGCGCGCGACGTCGTCCGCGGCACCGAGCCCGGCGAAGCTCACGTCGATGCGGTCGTGGCCGTGCACGGCGCGGCGCGCGCCGGCTAGAAGGTCTTCACCTTGGCGAGCGTGCTCGCGCGAAAGATCTCCGTCACCTTGTCGATCGACTCGGCTTTCGCGAAGTACGCGACGACGCTGCGGCCGGCTTGGAGCGCCTCGACGTAGTTGTCCATCTCGTCGTCGGGGATCTCGAGATCGCCGAGCCGGTCGCTCAGCGCCTCGTTGCGGAAATACCGCGTCGAGCCGCCCAGCGTCGGCGACGCGCTGGTGATCCCCGGCACGCCGGTCCCTTGCCCGCCGCCGATGTTGAGCCCCGTGTTGGCCATCCCGAGCGACGACGCCGCGCCCTGCGTCGAGTCGTCCGGACCGATGACCTGAATCGGATCGAGCGGGAGGCCCGCCGCTTTGAGCGCCGCTTCGAGCGCCGCGATGTCGCCGTTCTGGGAGATGCCGGTCACGACCAGACCCACGAAATACCTCTCTCGGGTGCGTTCGCGCGCATGCGCGCACAGAAGCGCTTGGGGTTCGCCCTCGGTTAGGCGGCCCCCGCTCCGCGGTGCGCGCGCGCGAACAGCTGCGTGCCGAAGAACCGCCAGGCGAAGGGCAGCGCGAGATACGCTCGCAGCAGCGCCGGCGACGTCGCGCGCCCTTTCGTCGTGAACGGCAGAAAGCGCGGCACGATCTCGTCGATGACGAAGTCGGACGCGATGAGCGCCTCCGTGAGCGAGCGGTCGGTGATCGGCAGCGAGTGGTCCAGAAAGTCGAAGTACTCGCGGAAACAGTAGCGGAAGTTGGGCTGGATCACGAGCAGCGAGCCGCCCTCTTTGAGCAAGGACCGGCATCCGGCGAGCACCGCAAGCAGATCGTCGGCCGACTTGAGGTGCTCGAAGAAGTTCGATACGAACACGACGTCGACCGCGCCGAGCAGATCGCGCTCGCCGCCGAGAAAGCGCACGTCGACCGTTCGTACTTCGACTCCGGCAGCCGCCGCCGCATGGGTGTCGGGATTCATGTCGACGATGATCTTGCGCGCGGCGCGAACGTGGCTCGTGAACTCGCCGTAACCGCCGGCGACGTCCACGACGACGGAATCGTGCGGGATGTACCGCTGCAGAAACCGCTCGACCAGCACGGCCCACAAGCGGCGCTTCGCTCGGCGCTCGCTTGAATCGAACCGGCTCGCGTAAAGTCGAGCGAGCGTTCGCTGCTGCTCCGTTCCGGTATCGCACGACGAGCTCACGGCGGTCGCGTTTCTCGCACGACGGGATGCGCTCCCGCCGCGTCGAACGGCGATAGCCGCATGTCGGTCGTCGTCGTCACCGGGTCCGCGGGGCTCATCGGTTCGGAGAGCGTCGCGTATTTCGCGGACCGCGGGCACGAGATCGTCGGCATCGACAACGACTTTCGCAGCCGGTTCTTCGGGCCGGACGCGTCGACGGCGTGGAACCGCCGGTCGCTTGAGGAGCGCTATCCGCGCCAGTACACGCACGTCGCGGCGGACATACGCGACGAAGCGGCGGTCGGCGAGATCTTCGAGCGGTACGGCCGGCGCGTGCGGCTGGTGATCCATACCGCGGCGCAGCCGTCGCACGACTGGGCGGCGAGCGATCCGCAAACGGATTTCACCGTCAACGCGAACGGCACGCTGACGATGCTCGAAGCGGTGCGCAAGCACGCGCCGTCCGCGGTGTTCATCTTCACGTCGACCAACAAAGTGTACGGCGACGCGCCCAACGAGCTGCCGCTGATCGAGCAAGAGACGCGCTGGGAGATCGATCCGGCGCACCCGTACTGGGAAGGGATCGACGAGAACCTGCGCATCGACCAGTCGAAGCACTCGCTGTTCGGCGCTTCGAAGGTCGCCGCCGACGTGCTCGTCCAGGAGTACGGCCGCTACTTCTCGATGCCGACCGCCGTGTTTCGCGGCGGTTGTCTCACCGGCCCCAACCATTCCGGGACGAAGCTGCACGGCTTTCTGGCGTACCTGCTCAAATGCACGGTTCAAGGCGTGCCCTACCAGGTGCTCGGATACAAGGGCAAACAGGTTCGCGACAACATTCACTCGCACGATCTCGTCGCCGCGTTCGACCGCGTGTTCGCGGGCCCGAAGTGCGGCGAGGTGTACAACGCCGGCGGAACGCGTTTCTCCAACTGCTCGATGCTCGAGGCGATCGCGCTGAGCGAACGGCTCGCGGGGCGCCCGCTGGAGTGGACGTATGCCGAGCAGAACCGCATCGGCGACCACATCTGGTACATCAGCGACATGGCGAAGTTCCGCGCGCACTATCCGGGCTGGAAGCAAGAGTACGATCTCGACGGGCTCATGCGCGAGATGTACGAGAAGAACGCCGGCCGCTGGATCGCCGAGGCTGCGGCGGAGCGCAGGGCGGTCTGATGCTGTCGGTCGTCATCCCGGCGCACGACGAGCAAGACTGCATCGAGCAGACGCTGCTCGACCTCGCGCGCGTTTTGGAGTCGGAGCGGATCCCGTTCGAGATCGTCGTCGTCGACGATCACTCCACGGACGGCACGGCGGCCGCGGTCGCGCGCGTCGCCGCGGTGCAACCGCACGTGCGGTGCGTCGCGAACGCGCGGCCGAACGGCTTCGGCAACGCGGTGCAGACGGGCCTGGACGCGTTCGCCGGCGACGCCGTGTGCATCGTCATGGCCGACGCGTCCGACGATCCGCTGGACGTCGTCGCCTATTGGCGCCTGATCGCCGGCGGGTACGATTGCGCGTTCGGCTCGCGCTTCGTGCGCGGCGCGCGCGTCGTCGAGTACCCGCGTCTGAAGCTGCTGCTGAACCGGTCGGCCAACGCGATGATCTCGCTGCTGATGGGCATTCGCTACAACGACGTGACCAACGCGTTCAAGTGCTTCCGCCGTGAGGTGATCGACGGCGTGCGGCCGATCCTCTCGCCGCACTTCAACATCACGGTGGAGCTCCCGCTCAAGGCGATCGTGCGCGGCTACTCGTGGGCGGTCGTGCCGACCAGCTGGTACAACCGCAAGGGCGGCGTTTCGAAGTTCAAGATCAAGGAGATGGGGAGCCGCTACCTGTTCATCGTGCTCTACGTGCTGATCGAGAAATGGTTCTCACGCGGCGACTACGTGCGCCGCGCGGAGCTTGGCGCTCCGCCGGCCGCCGCCGCGCCGGACCGCGAGGCGCTTCCGCACTAGATGCGCGTTCCCAGCCCCGAGCCCGTCGCCGGCACAACGGTACCGTACCTCAACGCCGTACTGTTCGTCGTTGCCGCCGGCGTGCTCCCCGGCGTGATGTTCTTCGCGGTGTCGGTCAACGGCGCGATGGTGCCGTGGGCGGACGAGTGGGACTGGCTCGGCCCCACCAACGCGCTGCGCCATGGCGCGTGGACGTACATCGACGTTTACATGCAGCACGTTTCGCTGCTCCAAACGCTGTGGGGCCAGCACAACGAGCACCGCCCGTTTCTGCCGGGCGTGCTGGCGGTGGCGTTGTCGCTGCTCGGCGGATGGAGTCCCAAGCGCGAGGAGCTGGTCGACGTCGCGGTCGCGACGCTCGAGCTCGCGTTGCTGTGGCGCATGCTGCGCGCCACGGTGCGCGCGGAAATGCGGCCGGCGGTGTTGCTCGCCGCGTCGCTGCTCGTGTTCTCGTTCGCGCAGTTCGAGAACTGGACGTGGGGCTTTCAGATGGGCTGGTTCCTCGCGGTCGCGTTTGCGCTCGCGACCGTCTACCTCGTCACGCAGCGAACCGTCACGCCGCTGCACCTCGTCGTTGCATGGGGCGCGGCGGTCGGCTCCGCGTACTCGCTCGCGACGGGCCTGCTGTGCCCGCTGCTGGGCTTCGCGATCCTGCTCGTGCGGCGCGACGTGCCGCTGCGCACGTCGCTCCTGTGGCTGGGCGGCTCGCTGGTCGCGTTCGGCGTGTACTTTTACGGCTACTCGTTCGCGCGCGAGCCCGGCGCGCACTTGGAGACATGGAACCAGCTCGCCCGGTATCCCGTGTACGTGCTGCTTTACCTCGGCGCGCTCGCCGGCAGCTGGAACGGCGCCGCGTTCACCGTCTTCTGCGGTCTTGCGGGCCTGTGCGTCTACTTCGTTTCGCTCGCGCGGTACGCCGTGCTCGCGCGCGCTCGCAGCGCCTACGAGGCGAACTATCTGCCGTGGCTGGGGCTCGGCACGTTTTGCGTGCTGAACGCGCTCGTGACGAGCTACGGGCGCATCGGCTGGGGACCGGAATCCGCCGTGCAGAGCCGCTATACGACCGTCACGGCGATGTTCTGGGTGTCCGTCGTCGCATTGGCCGCGGTGCTCTACGAGGACGCCCGCCCGCGCCTCGCGTTCCTGCCCCGTCTGGTGCGCAGAGCGCCGGCCGCGCTCGCCGCCGTCTGCTTCGCAGCGGTGATGTGGCAGTCCGACGTGCGCGGCTACGCGATGATGTCGGCGACGCACGCCGCGATGGACCGCGGCACGCGCGCGCTCGAGCGTCTGGGGACCGCATCGGATGCCGAGCTGTACGATCTGTTTCCGCCGGACGCCCGCGTGCCGCGCGTCGGGATCAAGCTGATGGCGCTCGCCGGCGTGGGGCCGCTGGCGCATGCGCCGCAGCTCGCGTTCGCGGGCCGCGCCGACGAGCCGGCGTTCGGAGCGGTCGATGTGTTCGCATACCTTCACGACGCGCGCGAGACGAAGGTCGCGGCTGCCGTTCCGACGGGCGCACCGGTCATCGTTCGCGGCTGGATCTGCGATCTTGCGACGCTGCAGCCGGGCGAGTCGGTGCGGGCGCTCGTCGACGGCAAGGAGTCGCCGGCCGCCGTGCGATACGGCTTGGCGACGCCGGACGTGGCGCGCGGATTCTTTCTCGCCTCGCTCGCAAACGTCGGATTCGAGATGAAGATCGACACGACGAACCTGCCGCGCGGCGCGCACGTGCTCGGTGTCGCGCTCACCACGCGCGCCAACCCGAACCTGCACCGTCTCGCGCGCACGAAGCTCGCCTTTCGGCTCGCCGAGTAGCGAGCCGCCGATGAACCGCCCGGAACTCCGGCTGCCCGCGTTCGGCGTGGGCCTCGCGATCGTGATCGTCGCGCTCGTCATCGTGATCGCCGCCGTGGTGGAGACGTCCGGCGAGAACACGCGCCGGTCCGACGAGCTTGCGCGTCTCGCCCAGGCCGGGGTCGCCGGGGCGGGTGCGCCGAGCGCGCCGGCGGCGACCGCCGCACCCGCCGTTCGGGACGTGTCGGCGGGCTGCCCAACGCTGCGGCGTCCGGCGGGCGAGAACGGGCACGGCGCGATCGACATGCTCGTCTCCCAGCCGGGGAACGCGCGCGTGGATGACGGCGGGCGCCTGAACCGCGGCGAGCGGCACCTCCTCGTCGGGTGGGCGCTCGACCCGCACGGCGATCGTCCGCTCGCGGGCCTGTGCCTGGTCGTGGACGGCCGCGCCGACGCGCGCGGCACGGTGTCGTACGGCGTGCCGCGGCCGGACGTCGCCGCGGCATATCACCGCGACGACTTGGCCGCGTCGGGCTATACGGTCATCATCCCGGCCGGTGCGCTGTCCGCGGGCCGCCACCGCCTCCAGGTCGCGACGAAGTCGGCGGACGGTGCCGTGCAGGTGCTGCGCCCGCAGTGGAACGTGACGGCGTACTGACCGCGGCCTACGCGCCGCGAACGGCTCGCGCCAGCCGGGCGATGCCCTCGGCGATCCGCGCTTGCGGCATCGCGGAGAAGTTCAGCCGCATGCCGTCCCCGCGGTCCCTGTTCGGGTAGAAGGGCCGGCCCGGCACGAAGACGACGTCGTCGCGCACGGCGCGCTCGAACAGCTCCTCGGTGTCGATCCCTGCGCCGGCCGTCGCCCACAAGAACATTCCGCCGGCCGGCACGTTCCAGCGCACGTGAGCGGGCATCTCCTTTGCGAGCGCGGCGGTCATCGCGTCGCGCCGCTGTGCGTAGGTCGCGCGCACGCGGCGCAGGTGCGCTTCGAGCCGGGCGCCGTCCTCAGCGTACGCGTGAAACACGTATTGCGCGTAGGAGCTCGAGTGCAGGTCCGCGCCTTGCTTGGCGGTCACGACCTTGTCGCGCAGGTCGCGGTCCGGGATCACCATCCAGGCCACGCGCAGCCCCGGCGCGACCATCTTCGAGCCCGTCCCGAGATACGTCACCGCGCCCTTCGCGGCGTTCGCGATGAGCGGCGGCGGCGCCGGATGCTCGAACCATATCTCGCCGTACGGGTCGTCCTCGAGCACCGGGACGCCGAACCGCGCGCAGATGTCGACGACCTGCGGACGGCGCTGCGCCGCGAGCGTGTTGCCGGTCGGGTTCTCGTAGTTGGGCACCAAGTACAGGAACTTGGGCAGCGGGTCCGCGGCTGCGAAGGCCGCAGCGAGCGCGTCGGGGACGATCCCGTCCGCGTCCGACTCGATCGGCAGATAGCGCGGCTCGAACGCGTCGAACGCCTGGATCGCGCCCAGGTACGACGGGTTCTCGAGCGCGACGACGTCGCCGGCGTCCAGGAACACGCGCCCGTAGAGGTCGAGGCCCTGCTGCGAGCCGCCGGTGATGACGACGTCCTCGGTGCACACGCCGAGCCCGTGACGCGCGTTCAGCCGCGCCGCGACCCACTCGCGCAGCTCGGGGATGCCGTCGGTGACGGAGTACTGCAGCGCCGCCGCGCCGCGCGTGCGCATCACGCGGCCCTGCGCCGCCGAGATGTCGTCCACGGGGAACAGCTCCGCGGCCGGCAGCCCGCCGCCGAACGAGATCACGGCCGGGTTCTGCGTGACCTTGAGCATCTCGCGGATCGTCGAGGGCTTCAGCCGCTCGGTGCGCCGCGCGAGGCGGGCCGGGGGGAGCACGATGTCCATGTCGCTGCGCTTGTTCCCCCGGATGGTGACGGGGTCCCGGAGCGGAGCGGCCGGCTCGGTCAGCGCCAGGCGCTCGAGCCGCCGACCGGCGTGCGGCGGATCGTGCCGTCGAGCTGGGTCGAGCGGATGAAGGAGAGCAGCGCGGCGCCCAGACCGATCAGCCAGACCAGCGCCGAGACGGCCCAGCCGACGAACGGGACGATCTCGGCGGCCGAGACGACCACGAGGCCCACGACCAGCGCCATGAGCGGAGACGGCGTCGAGGACGGCATGACCAGCTCGCACAGGCGCCGCCCGACGAGCAGCGCGATGGCGCCCGTCCCGATCCATACGCCGGCGATGATGGCCGCGATCTCCAGCGGGATCAGCGGGATGCCGATCACGCTGACGAGCAGCAGCAGCCCGATCGGGATGATCGCCACGGCGGCGACCGCGCCCGCCGCCGCCGAGAGCGCGGGGTGCTTCTCGACGCGGTCGAGCGCGACGCGCATGCGCAGCGGAAAGAGCAGGAAGATCAGGATGACGATCCCGCTCCCGAGCAGCTTGCCGAACAGGCGGTGGTCCTGGTCGGCGAACGCGCCGAAGCCGCGGTCGGGGTGCACGGCCCACGGGACGAACGCGCGCACGCCGTCGTTGGTGACGCCGTTGATCTGCCCGCGCACGACCCCGCCGTCGCGCAGCGTGCACTGTCCGAACACGGCGTTGCAGTCGCCGGTCACCACGCCGGCGATCGTCGCGTCGCCGAAGACCACGTTCACGTCGCCGTCGATCGTCTCGCCCGGCGGGACGTAGACGTCGGCGAAGATCTTCGTCTCGCCGCCGTCGCGGCCGCGCGCGTCGGCCGGCACGGCTTGCGCGATACCGGCCAGCGCCAGGAGCGTCGTGAAAAGCGCGATCAGCCGGACGTTCACGAACGCAGGCGCTCCGCCAGACGTGGCCGCACGACGGTGTAGCCGACGACGAGCGCGAGCGCGACCGCGGCGTCGAACACGAGCGCCGCACCGAGGAACGTTCCCAGCGAACCGAGATGGTCGAAGATGTGCGCGCCGGCGTGGCCGACGCCGCCCAAGGTGCGGGCGAGCTGCGCGCTCACGTCGAGCGCGGTCTCGCCGAAGGCGCGCATCGCGGACGCCGCGAGCAGGAAGCCCGCGCCGATCAGCAGCCAGGCCGCGGCGAGGTAGGACACCAGGTACGCGTACACCGGCGCCGTCGAGACGTGCGGGCGCGGCAGCGAGCGCACCTCGGCCATCGTCGCGAACGTGAAGTTCTGCGGGAGCTCGATCTCGCGCGGCGAGACCAGCAGCGCGTCGACGACGCGCAGCTCGTCGAGCACGCCCTTGCAGCGGCCGCAGGAGCTCAGATGGGCGAGCAGCCGCGCGCGCTGGGCGGGCAGCAGCGTGTGGTCGAGGTAGCCCTCGAAGAGCGCCTCAGACGAGTTGCAGCTCACCGAGACCTCCCACCGCCCGGAACGTCCGGGTCGCGCATTTTCCCTGGGCGGTCGCCTCCCGCTCGCGCAATTTGTGCGCGAGGGCGAGCTTGCCGCGGTGGATCAGCGTCTTGACGTTGCCCAGCGACAGCCCCATCGTCGAGGCGATCGTCTGGTAGTCCATGTTGTCGTAGAAGCGCAGCGACAGCACCGCGCGGGTCCGCTCCGGCAGCTCGGCCAGGGCCGCGCGGACCTCGGCCTCGGCCTCGGCGCGCAGGACGCCGCCGGCGGGATCGGCCTCGTTCGACTGATCGGGCAGCGTGTTCTCGAGGGTCTGCTCCTCACCGAGCTCCGCAAGCGCCGGACGGCGCTGCGAGCGGCCGAGAAACGTGCGCACGACGTTGCGCGCGATATGGTACACCCAGGTCGAGAACCGGCCCAGGTCGGGATTGAACGTGCCGAGGTGGGCGTACGCGCGCAGAAACGTCTCCTGCGTGAGGTCGGCGACGTCCGATGGCTGGCGGACCGACGCGCCGATGAAGGACGCGATCCCGCGCTTGTACCGCTCGACCAAGTGGCCGAAAGCGTCGCGGTCGCCGTTGAGGACCGCTTGGACGAGACCCTCGTCCGTGACGTCGGGGACTGATTGCACAGCCATCCTACCAGCGTAGTACCGCCGCGCGAGGTGAAAGTTTCCCGAGAGCGGGCGGAGGATCGTCCCGGCGCGCGCGAAGTACGGGCGGCTTTGAACGGCGCGCAATCCGGCTTCCGGTCCCCGCTCGATTTCGTCCTCGGCGCTTACGAGGCCGACGAGACGGTGCTGGCCCGGCTGCTTCCCGACCCCGACGGCCCCGCCGAGCCCGGCGCGCCGCCGGTCCCCCCGGACGGCGTCAACTACATCATCTGCTACGTGCCGCGCTCGGGCAGCACGCATCTCTCCAGCCTGCTGCAGAGCACGGGGCTGGCCGGTGCCCCCGCCGAGTACTTCAATCTCGGCTATGCCGACATGCCGCAGGAGCGCCGGCACACGTTTGCCCGGACCGGGGTGCACACGATCGAGTCGGCGGCGGCGGAGTACGGCTCGCGCAGCGTCGAGGGCTACCTGCGCACCGTCGCGGCGAAGAGCCGCAGCGCCAACGGAGTTTTCGGGCTCAAAGCCGACATCACTCACGTTTCCGTCCTCACCCGGCGCAGGCTCTTCTGGAACGCGCAGTGGGACTGGAAGTACGTCTTCGTCACCCGGCGCGATCTCGTCGCGCAGGCGGTGTCCTACGCCACGGCATCCGAGACGGGCTTATGGACGAGCGAGAGCGGCGAGCGCTCTGACGTCCAGCTCAGCGAACGCACGATCGCCGAGGCGCTCCTGAAGATCGCCGACATCACGTGCCGCTGGGAGTGCGCGTTCGACCTGTACGGCATCGAACCGCTGCGCGTGGCGTACGAGGAGATCGAGCAGTCTCCCGACGCAGCCGTCGAGCGTTGTCTTGCGTACCTCGGAATCGGGGCGGAGCGCCCGGCGCGCGCGGTTTCGTCGGTCTATCGCAAGCAGCGCACCGCGCGCTCGGAGGAATGGGTGCGACGCATTCGGGCGCAGGCGCGCAACGGCTGAACCAGCGGCGCGGGAGACATTCCTCCGGCGCAAGAACGTGTCTTCCCCGTAATGGGACATCGTCGTTGGCTCGTGACGGGCGGGCTCGGCTTCATCGGATCGGCGTTCGTGCGCCACGTCCTTCGCGAGCGTGCGGACGTTTCGGTTACCGTGCTCGACCTGGTCACGTACGCGGGGAATCCCGCCAACGTCGCCGAGGTCGAGCACGACCCGCGCTACCGTTTCGTGAAGGGCGACATCGCCGACGCGGCGCGCGTCGACGAGGCGGTCGGCGACGGAGCCGACGCGATCGTGAACTTCGCCGCGGAGACGCACGTCGACCGCTCGATCCTCGATCCGGAAGCGTTCATCCGCACGGACGTGATGGGCACGCACGTCCTGCTCGAAGCGGTGCGCCGGCACGGTATCGCGCGCTTTCTGCAAGTCTCGACGGACGAGGTGTACGGCGACGTCGAGCACGGCGCGTCCACCGAAGCCGATGCGATCCGCCCGCGCAGCCCGTACGCCGCCTCCAAAGCGGGCGGCGATCTGCAAGTCCTCGCGTACCACGCCACGTTCGGCACCCCGGTGCTCATCACGCGCGGCTCGAACACGTACGGCCCGTACCAGTATCCCGAGAAGCTGATCCCGCTCTTCGTCACCAATTTGCTCGACGGCGAGCAGGTGCCGGTGTACGGCGACGGCCGTCAAGTGCGCGACTGGCTGCACGTCGACGACCACGCGCGCGGCATCGCGCACGTGCTCGAGCACGGCACGCCGGGCGAAGTCTACAATCTCGGCGGCGGCAACAGCCGCACCAATCTCGAGATCACGCGCGAGCTCTTGCGCCTGACGGGCCGCTCGTACGAGACCAGCGTGCGGCACGTCGTCGACCGGCCCGGACACGACCGCCGCTACGCGCTCGACGCCGAGAAGGCGCGCGCGCTCGGATGGTCGCCGCGCGTCGGCTTCGCGCAGGGTTTGGCCGACACGGTGCAATGGTACCGCGAGCGCGAGAGCTGGTGGCGGCCCATTAAGTCCGGCGACTTCCGCGAGTACTACCGGCGCCAGTACGCGCTGCGCTAAAGAGCGAGAGACGAGCACGTGAAAGGCATCATCCTCGCCGGCGGTCTGGGCTCGCGCCTGCGCCCGCTGACGAAGGTCACGAACAAGCATCTGCTGCCGATCTACGACCGGCCGATGATCTACTATCCGCTGCAGACGCTGTGCGAGGCGGGCATTCGGGAGATCATGATCGTCACCGGCGGCAACAGCGCGGGCGACTTTCTGAAGCTCCTGGGCAACGGGCGCGACTTCGGCTTGCCGCACATCGCGTACACGTACCAAGAGGGCGAAGGCGGGATCGCGGACGCGCTCAAGCTTTGCGAGCACTTCGCCGCCGGCGACGCCGTGGCGGTGATCCTCGGCGACAACATCCTGCAGGGCAGCATCTCGCCGTTCGTGCGGCGGTTCGAGGAGCAGCGCTCGGGCTGCCGGCTCGTGCTCAAGGAGGTCGAGGATCCGGAGCGCTTCGGCGTGCCCGAGTTCGACGGCGAGCGCATCGTGCGCATCGAGGAGAAGCCCGCGGTTCCCAAGAGCAACTACGCCGTGACCGGCATCTACTTGTACGACAGCCGCGTCTTCGACTACGCGCGCGATCTGAGACCGTCCGCGCGCGGCGAGCTCGAGATCACCGACGTCAACAACGCGTACATCGACGCCGGCGACTGCTACTACGACGTGCTCGAGGGCTGGTGGACGGACGCGGGGCAGTTCGAGTCGCTCTACCGCGCCACGCAGCTCGTGGCGGAAGAGCGGATGAAGAAGGCGCTCGCGCGAGCGTGAGCGCGGCGCGCATCGCGATCGTCGGCGCGTGGGGCCAGATCGGCACCGCGCTGCGCGCCGCGTTCGCGGGCCGGGAAATCTTTGCGCCGCCGCACGCGGAACTTCGGTTCGAAGATGCGGCGGCGGTCGCGCGGCTGCTCGACGACACGCGGCCCGACGTGCTGATCAACTGCGCGGCGTTCCACAACGTGGACCGCTGCGAGCGCGAGCCCGAGGCGGCCTTCGCGGTCAACGCGCTCGCCGTCGACCGCGCCGCACAGGCGTGCGCGGCGCGCGGTGTCGCGTTCGCGACGTTCAGCACCGACTACGTGTTCGACGGAACCCTGCGCCGCCCGTACCGCGAGGACGACGCAGCCGGTCCGCTCACCGCGTACGGCGCGTCCAAAGCCGCGGGCGAGTTTCTCACGCGGCGCCACGGCGCGCGCCACTACGTCGTTCGCACGAGCGCGGTCTTCGGCACGACCGGCACGTCCAGCAAGGGCTACACGCTGATCGACAAAGTCCTCGCGCAGGCCGAGCGCAACGAGCTGACGCGCATGGTCGCCGACGTCACGTTTTCACCGTCCTATGCGCCGCACGTCGCGCGCGCCGTCAAGGACCTGATCGACACGGAGTCGTTCGGAACGCACCACGTCACGAACGCCGGGGCGTGCACGTGGTTCGAGTTCGTGCGCACGGCGCTCGCCAAGGCCGGTCTGGGCCACGCGCCGCTGGAGCGCGTGACCTACGCGTCGTTGGGCAACCCCACGCAGCGCCCGATGTACTCGCCGCTGGAGAGCACGACGCTTGCGCGCGCCGGGATCGCGCCGCTGCCCGATTGGCACGCGGCGCTCGACGAGTTTCTCGCCGCGCGGGCCGCGCGGCTCGAAAACGCGCGCATCTGACGTGCACGTTCTCGTCACCGGCGGCGGCGGCTATATCGGGCTCGAGCTCTGCCGCCAGCTGCTCGAGCGCGGCGATTCCGTGCGCGTGGTCGACCGGTTCTTCTTCGGCGACGGCCCGCTGCGTGAGCTCGCGGAGCGCAGCGGCGGGCGGCTGACCTACGTCGCCGGCGACGTGCGCGACTTGAACGAATCGTGGCTCGACGGCATCGACGGCGTCTCGCACCTCGCCGGGCTTTCCAACGACCCGACCGCGGAGTACAACCCGGACGCGAACTGGCAGATGAACGCGGTCGCAACAGAGCGGCTCGCGCAAGGGTGCGTGCGCGCGGGCGTCCGGCGCTTCGTCTTCGGTTCCTCCGCGTCGCTGTACGACGGCATCGGGCCGGGGATGTTCGACGAGCGGACCGAGGTGCGGCCGCGCGGCGCGTACTCCATCTCGAAGAAGTACGCCGAGGACGCGCTGCTGCGCCTGAGCGGTGAATCGTTCGCGCCAACGATCTTGCGGCAGGGAACGGTCTACGGGTGGTCGCCGCGGATGCGGTTCGATCTCGTCGTCAACACGTTTCTCAAGGACGCCGTCACGGCCGGCAAGCTGTACCTGCACGGCGGCGGCTGGCAGTGGCGGCCGCTCGTGGACGTCAGTGACGTCGCGCGCGCACACGTCGTGTGCCTGGGCGCGCCGCTCGGCGCCGTGCGCGGCGAGATCTACAACGTGATGGAAGAGAATTACCAGGTGCGCCAGCTCGCGATGCTCGTCGCAGGCTCGCTGTCGCTGCGCGGACGCACGGTGACCCTCGAAGAGGCGCCGCTTCCCAAGCTCGTGCGCGACTACCGCATGTCGAACCTGAAGATGACGCAGCGGCTCGGCTTCACGCCTGCTCTCACGGTCCTCGAGTCGATCGACCTCATGCTCGGCAAGCTTCCGCTCGACGACGTCGGCTTTCTGACAAACCCTCGCTGGTACAACATCGCCTGGATGAGCGTGCTTGAAGAGGTCCACGCGTCGCAGCGTGCGTTTCCGTCCATTTATTGACGCGGAACACACCTTTGGGGGGCCGTGTCCGGCAGCAGGCCTAGGGGGCGACGAGTTGAATAGGCCGCTTCCGGGTCATCACAATTCGACGCCGTCCGGTTCTGCCGGGCGATGAGGGGCTATGTAGAATGAGACTATTATTCGCTTTTGCTATAGCGCTAGCGGGTTTTTGCCTGTTTGCGCCGACCGCGGCCAATGCGCAAGCCACGCGAACCTGGGTGTCGGGTTTAGGCGACGACGCAAACCCGTGCAGCCGCACCGCACCGTGCAAAACGTTTGCCGGCGCGTATTCCAGGACCGCAGTAGCGGGTGAGATCAACTGCATCGACGCCGGCGGGTACGGCGCGGTCACGATATCGAAGTCGCTCGCCATCAAGTGCGACAACACCGAGGCCGGCGTTCTCGTCTCGGGCACCAACGCGATCGTTATCAACGGCGCCGCAGGCGACGTGGTCTGGCTCAGCGGCCTGGACTTCGAGGGGCTCGGCCCGGCGGCTCTGAGCCTCAACGGCATCAAGATCACCGGCGGCGCGGCCGTGCACGTCGTGAACTGCGTCATCCGCGGCTTTGGAAGCAACAACGGAACCGACGGCAACGGCATCTTCGTCAACAACGGTACCTTCACGAAGCTCTACGTCGTCAACACGCAAATCTCGGACAACGCGAACGTCGGCATCGAGGTGAAGCCGACCCTGTCCAACTTCGCGACGGCCGAGATCAAGGACTCCAGCGCCGTCAACAATTTGACGGGCTTCCGCGCCAACGCTACCACCACGACGGGCGGCGTCAACATTGACATCGTCGACAGCGTCTCGTACGGCAACAGCGGCGCCGGCATCAACGCGACCTCCACGACCGGCGCCGCGCAGATCATGATGAACCGCGTCACGACGTCCCACAACGGCACGTTCGGCATCCGCGTCGACGGCGGATCCGCGGCCGTGCGCTTCGGCTACTCGAGCATCACCGGCAATGGTACGGCTACGAGCGCGATCAACGGCGGCGTGCTGGGCTCGTACAACAACAACGAGATCAACGGCAACACGATCGACACGGTCCCGCCGACGATTCTCCTCCACTAAGCGATCTTCGGGTCCACCCGGAAGGCGCTCGCGGCGAAAGCCTCGGGCGCCTTTTTTGTGGCCGGAGCGTAAAGGTCGCTCGTGCGGCCGAGCGGGCAGGGGCACGGGGCGGCCGACTGAAGTAGGCGGCGGGCGGGTCTGCGTAGTCTGTCTTGCTGCTCGGGCCTCCGCGTCCGTGAAAGGGAACGTCGTGAAATACTTGTTTGCCTTGGTCATTGCTCTTGTAGGAGCTTGCTTGTTCATGCCGGCGGCCGCGAACGCGCAGGCTACGCGCACGTGGGTCTCCGGGGTCGGCGACGACGCAAACCCGTGCAGCCGCACGGCACCGTGCAAAACGTTCGCCGGCGCGTACTCGAAGACGGCCGCGTGGGGTGAGATCAACTGCTACGACGCCGGCGGCTACGGTGCGGTCACGATCGGGAAGTCGCTCACCATCAAGTGCGACAACACCGAGGCGGGCATCGTCGTCGCCGGCACCAACGGGATCCTCATCAACGCGGCGGCGACGGACGTGGTCTACATCAGCGGGATCGATATCGAAGGGCTCGGTCCGACGAGCACGAGCTTGAACGGAATCAAGATAACGCAAGCTGCCATGGTCGACGTCGTGAACTGCGTCATCCGCGGCTTCGGCAACACCAACGGCACCGACGGAAACGGGATCTTCCTGAACAACACCAGCTTCACCAAGCTCAGCGTGCTCAACACGGTCATCTCGTCGAACTTCAACGTCGGCGTCGAGGTCAAGCCGACCCTCGCGAACTTCGCGACGGCCGAGATCGTCAACACGAGGTCGATCAACAACACGACCGGGTACCGCGCCAACGCGACGACGACGACCGGCGGCATCAACATCGACATCATCGACAGCGTCGCGTACGGCAACACCGCCACCGGCGTCAACGCGACGTCGACCACCGGCGCCGCGCAGATCATGATGAACCACGTCACGAGCTCGCACAACGGCACGTTCGGCATTCGCGCGGACGGCGGGTCCGCAGCGGTACGTTTCGGCTACTCGACGATCACCGGCAACGGCACGGCGACGAGCACGAACAACGGCGGCGTCACCGCTTCGTACAACGTCAACCTGATCAACGGCAACACCAACGACACGACTCCGGGGACGATTCCAGTCCACTAGCGGCTCGCACGGTTCCCGCCGCAGGATGCTCGGGGCGAGCAGCACCGGGCATCCTGCGCGTCACACCTCGCAGCGGTAGACGACGACGTCGGTGTGGGCGCCGATCTGCCGGATGCTGCTGAAGCGGCCCGTGCGGCGCAAGCTCGTCTCGAGCGGTTCGTGGAAGAACAGCATCGGGTTACTCCGGATGCCGTCGGAATCGGCGGCATACCCCGAGACCAGCAGCGCGCGCAGCGTCTTCGCAGCAAGAAACGCGATGAGGCCGTGATACGCGCCGGCCGTTTCCTGATGGATCAGGACTTCGAAACAGAGCACCATCTCCGCGGCGGGCACGTCCCCGCCGAGGCCGGTGCGAAACTCCCATTCCGGCCGGGCGCGGCGCGCGGCGCCGAGCGACTGCGGCGACTGGTCGATGCCCAGGTAACGCCGCAGGTCCAGCTCTTTGACCACCTCGAGATCGCCGCAGCCGACGTCCAAAACCGACGCCGCAGTCTCGATGCCTTGGGCCTGCAGCAGGCGGCGCTTGTAGGCGAGGTTGTCGCCGCGCGAACCGATGCCCGACCCGCGCTGCGGGAAGTGGCGGTAGCGCATGTCCCAGAACACGCGGTTGTCGAAGCCGCCGGCGATCTGCCGGTTCGCCGCGGCGACCGCGGTGCGCTCGCGCTCGGTCAGCGCCGCCGGCGGGTCCAGCATGCCCACGACGTTCATGCTGATCGCGTGATAGTGCAATAGCGCGATCGCGCGCGCCTCGTCGAAGTACGCGTGCGCGCCGGCGAAGTGCACGTAGTAGTTGAGGTTGGAGGGAGCCGCCTCGAACGGCAGCGCGGCGTGCTGCAGCGCGAGCCAAAAGCTGACCTGGTCGGCGTGCTGCTCGCGCTGCACGCGGCGCAGCGGCTCGGCGTTCTCGAGCAGCCACAGCGCCCAGCGACGCCAATGCGCGGAAAGCGGCTCGCACAGCGCGCGCGGCACGCAGTAGAAGCCGCCGTTGCAGTTGCCCGCGTACGTCTCGCCGTCGCGCGCGTCGGTCGCGCAAACGGGCGGAAGAGAAGTCAAGCCGGATGCGGCCGCGATCTCGCGCAGCGCCGCGAGCGGCGGGTTCGCCATGTCGACGATCTTGCCTTGAATCGCGTCGTCGCGCAGAAACGGCCGCAGGTCCGCGAGCGCGAGCATGTCGGTGTCGAGCAGAACGGCGCGGTCGAACTCGGCATCACGGAGGTTGTCGAGCTGCGCGATCTTGTTGCAGTGGCGGCCGTCCCCGAAACGCGCCAGCTCGTGCACGGCATACCCCTGCTCGCGAAAGAGGCTCGCACGGCGCTCGTACGCGCCCGGGGTGCACTGCACGTGGATCGCGCCCGGTTCGCCGCCGCAGTGCTCGACGAGCGAGCGCGCGAGATGCCACGCCTCGTACGCGAAGCGCGGATCGTCGTCGACGACGAACGAGAAGATCGTGCGCTGGAGCCCCAAGCCGCGCTAGCGAACGGTGACGTTGAGCGTGCGGGGCAGAATTCCGGCCGGCACCGCGCCCGTTCGCGCGAGAACCTGGATCGTGTGCTTCCCGGCCGGCAGCGAGCCCGCGGCGATCGTGATGACGTACCCCGCTCGGCTGAGCTGCGCGCGGTTGTACGCCGTCGCGACGTCGGGCCGTGCGATGTTGACGTACGCTTTGGCAGTCGGGTCGACTTTGCCGTCGATCACGAGACACGCACCCGACGCGGGGCGGTCGAGGTTCGGCTCGGCCGCCCAGCCTTCGATGACGTACTGCAGCTTGCCGTCGAGCTGCCCGCCGTCGGAGACGATCGTGCTCTGGTGCTCGTCGGACCGCAGAAAGTCGACCGACCCGACCGTTGCTTTTGCCAGCGGCTCCCCGGCGGACCGGCAGCCGGCGGACACGTCGCGCCCGCCGCGCGGCGGGTTGGATCCGATGACCAGCGCGCCGACCGTGCTCGGCGTGAACGCCGGCGCCGGCTGGCCGCCGGAGTGAAAGGACGACGGCCAGAGCAGTCCGACCGCGAATGCGGCGGCCGCGCCGAGCGCCGCGACGTCGGCGCGCCGCGGCTCGTGAAAATAGCGCTGCGCCGCGTAGCGCAGCACGAAGAACGCGACGACGACCCACAGCACGAAGATCAGGACGTTGACCAGGGATCCCATGACACCTCGAGGAGAGCTAGAGCTCGTACGTGCTTCGCACCCAGGCGGCGGTGTTCCTGAGGCCGTCGAGCCACGCGACGCGGGGCCGCCACGCCGTCGTGCGCATGATCAGCGCCGTGTCGAGCACGCTGACCGGCACGTCGGCGGCGCGAGCGGGTTTGCGCACGATCTCGACGCTGGGCATGCCGAGCACGTCCTGCACGTCCGCGACGATGTCGTTGATGGTGCGGCCGCGCCCGCTCCCGACGTTCATGATCCGGTGCTCGCCGTCGTAGCGCACCGCATCCAAGAACGCTTGCGACACGTCGTCGACGTGAATGAAATCGCGTGTCACGTCGCCCGTGCCCCAGATCTCGAGCGCCCGTCCCGAGAGCGCGCGGTAGAGGATCGATGCGACGACGCCTTGTTTCTTGAACGGCGACTGCCCCGGTCCGTACGGGTTCGCGATGCGCAGCACGTGGTAGTCGAGCCCGTGCAGACGATGGTAGAGCGCCAGATACTTCTCGATGGCGAGCTTGTTGATACCGTATGCGGACGTCGGCTCGGTGGGCGCCGACTCCGGCGTCGGGATCGTGGCGGGGATCCCGTACACGGTTCCGCCCGACGACGCGAACACGATCTTGCGGACGTCGCCCGTGCGGCAGAGATCGAGCAGCTTGACCGTCGGGAAGACGTTCGCGAAAAGATCTTCGGCGGGATCACGGTTCGAGCTCTCGGGGATCGACGAGCTCAAGAGGTGGAACACGATCTCCTGCCCCTCGACCGCGCGGGCGAGCGCCGAAAGGTCCGAAAAAACGGCATTGCTCCACACGACGCGCGGGTCGCGGAACTTCTCGTCTTCCGGCATGCGGCCGTAGCCTTGCACGACCGCGCCGCGGTCGCACAGCGCCGCGCACAGCGCATGCCCCAAGAATCCTCCGGCGCCGATGACGAGGCATCGTACGCCGCTCAGCGGAGCGTCAGCGGCCGGCGTCACGCACGCCGTCGTTCGCGCGCGCTACCACGCGTCGCCCGGGCGATAGACCGTCGTCCACGAATGTCCGGTCGATTCCGCAATTGCCGGCAGCATGCGCTCGATCGCGTGCAGAATCGTTCCATCGTACGGCGCCGGCTCCACGGGGAAGCTCCCCGGCTCGAGCTTCGAGCGCCACAGCGGCTCGAGGACCGCGGGCCGCGCCCAGAACATCGTCCCGAGCGGAAACACCGGGAAGTCCGGAACGTGCGGCCGCGGCGTAAGGCGCGCCGCGAGCTCGACCGCGAAGGGCCCGTTCTTCGTCCAGCCCATCGCGTGGCGGTCCTCGGCGAACACCAGACCCAGGTGCTCGTCGTCGCCGAACAGCGACAAGATCTGCGCCAGGTTGTCGCGGTCCCCGACGAGCGTGCGCGTTAGGTAGGTGCGCCAGCGGTCGCCCATCTGGGCATCGACGGACACGCTGCGCTTGCCGTGCAGGTGCCCGATCAGATCGTAGCCCGCGGTCCGCAAATGCGGCGCAAGGACGGTGATCAGCGGACCGATGTCGCGGCCTCGGTTTGGGACCTCGAGGACCCTGACGCGGCCCAGCTTGTGGTTGCGGAACGCGTACTCGATCTCCAGCCGCTTCACCGGCGACGTGGTCGTGACGAAGAGATCGGCGCGGCAGTGCGCGGCGTCTAAAAGCTCGGCGAACTCCGGAGCGAGATCGGCATAGTGCAGGTGGAGGTGCACCGCGGCGCGCCCCGTGTACGGCGCGGACGCGGCATCGCCGAGCGTGACGCAGCGGTGCGTCGCCGGCGGCGACGAGAGCGGGCTTGCGAGCGCGAGCGCGTCGTCGAGCGCGGGCCGGTTGGGCACCCGGCCCGGGTTGCGGCTCCAGTAGAGTCCTTCGCTGAACCCCGGCCGCGGATCGTAGACGGCCAGACCTTTGAGGCCGCGCGCGGCATAGGCGACGATCGAGCGCCACTGTTCCTCGTTCTCTTGCGCGCCGCCGTGGCCGCCGTGAAACGCCGCGTCGAACGCGCCCGACGTCTTGATGCGGCGCGCCGCCGCCATGACGTCGCGCCGTGCGGCGCTCGCCGCCTCGATCTGCTCGCCGATGAACGCCACGTACTCGCCGAAATGGAAGTTCTTCTCGACGAAGCGTCTGTTTGCGGCGGGATCGCCGCGCTCCGCGCCGGTCATGAGCTCGCCCAGCGCGCGCGCCGCTTCGCGCACGTCGCAGAACGCGACGGCCGCGCCGTGCGCCGCGCCGCTGCGCAGGATCGGTGCGACGCCGGTCGCCCCGTCGAAGCAGACGACGGGCTTGCCCGCCATGAACGCATCGAGCACCACGTTCGGAAACGGGTCGAGCCGCGACGGCAGATAGAACACGTCCGCGAGCTCGAACAGCACGTCGAGGTTCGCTTGCGGCGCGAAGAAGAAGACGTGATCTTCCAAGCCGAGCCGGCGCACCATGTCGCTGACCCAGGCGGAATATTGGATGTCGTGCGCGGGATCGTAACCGTCGCCGACCCAGACGAAGCGGATGTCGTCGCCGTACAGCTCGCGCATCGCGGCCGCGGTTTGCACGAAAAGGTCGACGCCCTTGCGCATTTGCACGTAGCCCGCGCCGAGCACGATCTTCGTCGTCCGCGCCTCGCCGATGCGCAGCAGCTCGAGCACGTCGCCGCGGCTGAGGTCGTTCATCGCGTCGTCACGCGGAAGCTGTGGAAGATAGCCTTGCGGGCGCACGACGACGTTGTTCGCGGGGCCGCCGCAATGGAAGGAAACCTCGCGCTGCAGCGAGTCCCGGATCAGGTCGGCCGGTACGACGATGCGGTCCACGGACTGGACGACGCGCGACATCTTTCCCGCCGGCAGGCTGTACTCCGCGAACTCGTGCAGAAGCGCGACCGACGGTATCCCCGCGTACAGCGCGCCGAACGCGTACTCCGAGGTTTCGACCGAGTTGAGCACGAGCGCGTCCACGTTGTGCGTATCGTTCAGATAGCGCAACAGGTACTCGGCGTCGACGCCGTGCGGCCGGCCGATGGCGACCAGAACGCTGTGCTCGAGGAAATGCTCGTCGAGCGGACCGCTCTTTCCGAGCAGTGTGATGACGTTGTACCGCTCCACGAGGTTCGCGCCGAGCATCAGGCCGACGAGCGGCGCTCCGGTGCGCGACGCTTCGTGGTTCGCGACGACGACGGTCGGCTTGGTGAGGTCGTAGGTGCGGTTGCCGCGCACGAACCAGTCCGAGAAATCCGGGCGGCCGGTGCGCCCTTCGCCCCGGCCGTGAACGAGGTAGTGCTCGAAGAGATCGAGTGCTTTGCCGCCGAGATCCGGATAGCGCCGGATGTAGTAGTCCGCGCAGAAGCTCGGCGCGGGATCCAGCCCGCGCCGCGAGCCGTGCAGCACGTAGTGCTCGAGCGGGTCGGCCGGCTGCTCGTCCGGCGCCAGCTGGGCGACGTAGTATGCCGCGTCGAACCCGCTCTCGAGCGCGCGCATGCGCTCGCGCAGCGCGTCCTCGGTCGTGACGCGGTTGTGGCCACGGCCGACCGCGACGTAGTGCAAAAGCGGCTTGCCCGGGTAGGAGCGCACGTCGTCATACGCGTTCGCGTAGAACTCTTCGTCGAACGACGGTGAGCGGCGCAGTCTTGCGTCACGGCTCGCGAGATAGTACTCGAGGTCGCTCAGGCCGGGAGCGGACGACGCTTTGTGCCGGCGGACCGGCACCCGGCCGTCGAAGACGCCGCTGCGCTCGAGCGCTTCCGCATCGCGCCGAAGCCGCCGCTGGTTGGGATACCGGCCCTCCGCCCGGCCGTGGCGGATGTAGTGCACGAGCGAGTTCGTAGCGCTGCTCGCGACGTCGGGATTGGTGAGGCGGTAGAAGACGACGTCGAACTCGCGGGACGGAGACGCGTGCTCGGCTTCGCCGGCGGAGAGGAAATGCCGGATGAGCTCGCCGCGGTCGCCGTCACGACCGGACGCGGCGGCATAATACCCTTCGTCGAAAAGGCCGCTGCCGTCAATAAGCTCGGCATCACGCTCGAACTGCTCGTGCAAGCGAGGATCGTTTTCCAACGCCGTCGTGCGTCCGCCGGTGCTCACGGGGCGCACCTTTCGGCTCACCGTTTGTGATGCCTTGCCGGTGCAGTCCACATGGCAAGCGGGCCTGCCGTTGCCGAGCCGCACGCCGCCGGCAACGGGAGATGCGCCGCGCCGCGGGTAACTGCGCTCGCGATGTACCGTCGGATCGTCGTGCAGGCGTTGAAAGGCTTGGGCCTGGCCGCCTTGTTGATGACGGCGATCGCCATCACGTCCGGCGTCGTGTTGACGCACGCTCGGCTCGATGCGGTCTTGCGCGAGGCGCTTACGTCAAAGACGCTCAACATCGATTCGCCCGGGGGCTGGACCGAATGCGGAACGTTCGCGATGGAGTACACGCGCGAAGCGGATCCGTTCCTCAACGCGATCGAGACCCGCTGGCCGCGCCCGGCGCACCACCCGTGCGACGATCTCAAAGCGCTGATCGCCGGTCCGCCGTACCCGTACGCGCTCAACCCGCCGAGCCCGTACGTGAACTACCCGTTCGGCGCGCGCCATCTCGCCGCGATCGCGGTCAGCGTTCTCACGGTGAGCCAGGCGGAAACGATGTACCGTTTTCTCTCGTACGCGGCCGTCGTGCTGCTGTTCCTCGGCGCGTGGCGCAATTCCGAGCGGCTCGCGATCGGCGTCGTGCTGCCGATCGCGTTCTTCCTCACCTTCGCGTTCGAGCAGCACCGCTACGGCGACAACTTACTGTGGGCGCCCTCTTTTTTCGTCGGCTTCGCCGCCCTGGGCGTGCTGCTCGCGCTCCCGCGAACGTTCGCGAGCGGGTTCGATCGGGTTTCCTTTTACTGCTTCCTCGGCGCGATGATCGCGTATTTCGACGTGCTCGAGGGCGCTATACCGGTCCTCGTATCGCTCGCGATCGTGCTCAACCATTTCTTTTTCGTGGCGCGACGCGCGCACGCATCGCCGCGCGCGTATCGCACGGCAGCCGCCGTTCAAGCCCTGATGGTCTTCGGGTGCTTTCTGCTTGCATACGTCGCGGTCACCGGCGTTCGGCTGCTCATCATCTCCCAGCTCGTGCCGAGCGCGATCGCGGATTTCGAGCACCAGCTCAGCTATCGCACCGGAAGCTCGGTGATCGACGTCGGCGTCGTGCACCTCTCGGACGTCTTCGGGCGGCTGTGGCTCGAACGCGATCAGATGACGGGCAACGACTGGGCCACGTGGCTGCTCGCGGTGTCCGCGTTCGCTTGGGCCTCGTCCGCCGCCGCGTTCGCGGTGCTGCGCCGGCGCGTCGAACGGCCGGCCGCGGTCGTGACGGACTTGGCGGTCCTCGCCGTCGCCGGGGCTGGAATCTTCGTGTGGTACGTGCTGTTCCGCAACCACACGTACATCCACGCGTGGCTCATGGTTCGGATGCTGGCCTTGCCGGCCGCCTACGGCTTCGTCGCCGCGTGGGTTCTCGCGACCGCGCCGCGGTTGGCGGCCGAGCGTTCGTCGCAGACGGTGCGCGCCGCGACCTGAGCCGGCCGCTCCGTTCGGCGCGCCGTCCGTGATGCGACCGCGCGCCGAACGTTTTCGCGGCGGAACGGCGGCGTTTCGGCGGGAACCGTCCGGTTCGGCTCATGGAACTTCGCATCGACCGGGACGCGGTCGCGCGCGCGCGCCGTCTCGCCGGCGCGATCGCCGACCCCGTCGAAGACTTCATCGCCCGCCACTCGACGGTCACCGTCGAGCGCGCGGTCGCGCGCCTGTGCGGCATCGACGGCGTCGACGCGGACGGCGTTCCGCTGCCGAACCGGCTGGTCGACGCGCTCGCGCAACGCGAGGCCGGCGTCGCGCGCGCGCTCGGCGCCGCGATCGCGGAGACGGGCCGCACGCCGCAGCAGGTCGCCGAGGCGGTTGCG
>JAQBPK010000393.1 GCA_028287565.1 Vulcanimicrobiota bacterium | reverse complement strand
TAGACTTGCCGCAGCACCTTGCCCGATAGGCGGTTGTGGCCGTTTTCCTGATAGCCCACCGCTTCGTCGCCGATCGGTGCGAACGTCACCGAGTGCGGGCGTACGCACAACGTCACCGGGCCGCGCTGCGCCGGATCGAAGTCGTCCCGTACGCGCCAGCGTGCGCCGCACACCTCGACCAGATGCGGTTCCACCAAGGTCGCCGGGATCGTGTTCGTGCCGCCCACGAACGTTGCCACGAACGCCGTTGCCGGCTTTTCGTAGATGTCGTGCGCCGTGCCGACTTGGGCGATCTTGCCGGCGCGCATCAGCGCGATGCGGTCCGCGGCGACCATCGCTTCGGTCTGGTCGTGCGTCACGTACACCATCGTGATGCCGGTCGTGTCGTGGATGCGGCGGATCTCGAAGCGCATCTCCTCGCGCAGGTTCGCGTCGAGGTTCGAGAGCGGCTCGTCGAGCAGCAGCGTCTCCGGGTTCACGACGACCGCGCGTGCGAGCGCGACGCGCTGCTGCTGGCCGCCGGAGAGCTCCGACGGATACCGCTGCGCGAGGTCCGTCATGCGCACGGTCTGCAGCACCTTGGTGGTACGGTCCTCGATCTCCGAGCGTGACAGCTTCATCACCTTTAGCCCGTACGCGACGTTCTCGAACACCGTCATGTGCGGCCACACGGCGTAGCTCTGGAAGATCAGCGACATGCGCCGCCTCTCCGGCGGCACGACGTGCTTCGCCGTCGAGACGACGCGCTCGCCGACCGTGATCGTACCCGCGTCCGGCTTCAGGAAGCCCGCCAGCAGCTGAAGCGTGGTCGTCTTGCCGCAGCCCGATGGGCCGACCAGCGCCATCACCTCGCCGTCCTTGATCGCGAGGTCGATGGAGTCGACCGCGCGCGCGGCATTGCGGCCGATGTAGGACTTGGTGAGGCCTGCGATGTCGATGCGTGCCATCAGGCGCGTTTGGTCTCCATGAAGTCTTTGCCGAGGAAGCGGTACGCGACCGAAACGATGATGAGCGTAATCGCCAGGATCAGGATCGCGAGCGTCGAGACGCCTTCGTAGTTGCCGGCGTCGCTGAAGTCGAAGATCTGCGTCGTCATCGTCGCCGTGCGCGGTGTGAACAGGAAGATCGCCGAGCTGAGCTCCCGGATCGCGGGAATGAAGACGAGCAGCCAGCTTGCCAGCAGCCCGCGCCGCAACAGCGGCGCCGTAATCGTCCGCAGTGCGCGGATGCGCGTCGCGCCGAGCGTGCGCGCGGCGTTCTCGAGATCGGGGTTGATCGCGGCGACCATCGTGTTCAGCTGCGAGTACGCGATCGGCAAGAAGCGTGTCGTGAACGCGATGATCAGGATCGCCGCGGTGCCGTACAGCAGCAGCGGCGGGTGCGAGTAGGCGGCGTAGATCCCGATCGCGAGCACAATGCCCGGCACGACGAACGGCGCCATGCACACGATGCCGAGCACCTGCGCGCCGGGGAACAGCTTGCGGTTCGCCGTGTACGCGATCAGCAGCGCGATGATCGTGGCGACGGTCGCTGCGGCGGCGCCGTATTCGAGGCTGTGCCAGATCGCACGCCGCGTCTCCGGGTTGTCGATGATCGCCCAGCGGTACCAGTACAGCGTCAGATTGCCCGGCACCGGCCCCGCGCTCCAAATGCGCGACACCGAGGTCGCCAGCAGCGCGAGATACGGCAGCACGACGGAGCACAGCGGAACCAGCGCCGCGAAGCCCAGCAGCGGCCACCGCCACGCGCCGAGCGCGACGAGCCGGCGGCGCCCGCCTTTCCCGCCCACCATCGTGTACTTGCGGCGGCCCAGGATGCGGCGCTGCACCATGAGCAGCAGCAGCGTCACGGCGAGCAGCGGCATCGCGTACGCCGCGGCCAGCTCCGTTCGGACGGGAAACTGGAAGAACAAATAGAGCTGCGTCGTGACGACCTGCGCGCGCGCGGGGATCAGCAGAAACGCCGGCGTGCCGAACTCCGCGATCGCCTCCAGGAACGACATGATGAAGCCCGCGATGATCGCCGGCATCACGAGCGGCAGCGTGATGGAGCGCATCGTGCGCCACGCCGACGCGCCGAGGGTCGAGGACGCGTCTTCGAGTTCCACCGGCAACAGCTCCAGGCCGCTCGCGACGAACGTGAACGTGTACGGCACGTTGTAGAGCGCCATCACGAAGATGGCGCCGCCCAGCGAGAAGATGTTGATCGGCCCGTGGTCGGCGTGCGTGAACGAGGCGATCGCGCGGTTGAGCCAGCCGCTGTTCGGCGCGGCGAGCAGAATCCACGCCTCCGCCCCGAGGAAGGACGGCGTGACGAACGCGGCCGTGATGAGCGCGCGCATCGTCTTGCGGCCCGGCATGTCGCTGCGCGCGATCAGCCACGCGAGCGGCGTGCCGAGCAGCGCCGCGATCGTCGCGACCGAGAGCGCAAGGATGAACGAGTTGATGATCGGACGGAGGTAGATCGACTTGGTGAACGCCTCAACGTAGTTGCCGAGCGTCAGGCTTCGCGAGTCGGGTTGCTGCACGCTGATCAGCAGCAACCAGCCGATCGGGACGATCACGAGGATGAGCAGCGCGACGACCGCGCCGATGAAGAAGACCGGGCCGATATCGAACGACCCGGAACGCTCTACCCGGCGCGGCGCCGCTGCTGTGGTCGACACGTTAGACGTTGAACGTCTCGCGCCACTTGGCGGTGACTTCTGGGATGCCGGTCAGCAGCCGTTCGATCTTCACGTGGTACGTCTTCATGCGGTCGAGACGAATTCCGGTCGGCGACGGGACGTCGAGGCGCAGCGGGAGGTTGTACGTGGCGGCCGCCGTGGTCGAATATTCTTTCGAGTAATAGTAGTTCATGAACAGGCGCGCGGCGGCGGGGTGCGGCGCTTCGCGAAGCACGGTGACCGGCGCGGTGACCAGGATCGTGTCGTCCTCGGGGAACGAGACGTTGATCGAGTTGCCATTGGCCTTGCGCTCGAGCGCGAGGCTGTCCGCGCCCGGGCCCAGGACGCGCTCGCCCGACACGATGTCCGTCGTCGCGTCGAAGACCGAGCGCCCGATCTTCGGGTTGTTCTTGGCGAACGGCTTGAAGTAGTTGTCCCAGCCGAACTTGTCGTTCATCGCCACGACCCAGTTGCCGACGTACCCGGAAAAGCCCGGGTGGCCCACCGTCAGCAGATCTTTCATGCGGCCGTCCAGCAGGTCGCCCCACTTGCGCGGCGCCGGCAGTTTCTTCGGGTTGTAGTTGATCAGCATAAGCGCGACGTCGCCGAGCTGATAGGTGTCGTCGGGATCGAGGTGCTGGTACTCTTTGGGGATCTTGTCGATGTCGCCGGGGACGAACTGCGCGAGCGCGTTCTGCTTTTTGAGAATCGTCATGTGCGCTTCGTCGGTCGAGGCGAACACGTCGACTTGGTGCACGTTCGACTTGAGGTCTTGGGTAAGGCGCTGGAACAGCACCTGGCCCGTCTGGCGCAGCAGCTCGACCTCGATGCCCGGGTATTTCTGCTTGAACGAGCCGACGATCTTCTCGGCCGCCTGTTGCGTGTAGT
>JAQBPK010000346.1 GCA_028287565.1 Vulcanimicrobiota bacterium | reverse complement strand
CCTACATGCGCAACTCGCTCAACGGCTACCAGTTCGGCTGGAGCGAAGGGCCGGGGACGCTCCACGCGGCGGCGGTCCTCAACGGGCAAGTCGGCGAGCAAGGCGTGAACGACGAGATGTGGTCGCGCTACCACATCGCCGCCTTGCTCGCGAGCAATAACGACGTCGTGAAGGCGCCCGGCGCCGACCGCGGCAACCCGTGGCTGCACGCCGCCAAGCCGTACCCGCGCGACGAAGCCGACCCGAGAGCGCCGTACAACCAGTACGCGTCCGTGGAGACTCTGCTGCGCCGCGGCGCGCCGAACTACATCTGCAACAACGCGCTGCGCCAGCTCGCGCTCAAGACCGCCGAAGCCGGTTTCGCCGGCGGGCTGAGCACCGACGCGCTACACGCAGAGCTCCGGCGCAACCTCGTGCCGGGCGGGGTCCTCGTCCCGGCGGGCGTCACGACGATCGACGCATTACAGCAAGAGCACTTCACGCTCTACGACGCGAGCGTCTGATGCGGCCCGCGACGACGCCGAGCCACCCGCCGGCGGCGCCGCAAAGGACGTCGGCGACGTTCCATGCGATGCCTTCGGGCGACCCGCGCCCGGCTTGGACGATCTCGATCGCCCCCGAGTACGCGGCGACCGCAAGCGCTCCGCGCAGCGTCGCGAACGCGCTGTGCCCGAGCGCCTTGTCCGCGGTGAACCCGACGAGCGCGAAGGCGGCGATGCTGTATGTCTTCCGAAGCAGCACGTGGAATGACAGTGCGGCCGGCGACGTTACCTCGTACACCTCGTTGCTCGTCGCCGCCCAGAACAGCAGCGCTGCGGTCACGAGCGCCGCCGCGATCCACCACCACCTCGCTCCGCTCGACTCCGGGGAATCGCCATGATCGTCGGCTTCACGCATCCGGTCCGCGCTCTCGTCGGCGCCGCTGCCGCGGTCCTGCTCGCCGCGGCGCCTTTCGCCGCCGGTGCGCAGCAGACGACGCCGCTCGGCCCGGCGCCGCAGCCGGCCGTCCCGACCGCGCAGCCCGTCCCGGCGGCGCTTGCGCCCATGACGACGACCTCGAACACCATCCACCCCGGCGACCAGCTCGCGATCTCGGTGTACGGCGATCCGTCTCTGACGCAGACCGCGGTGGTGCAGGCGGACGGAACGATCCAGTACCCGCTCGTCGGCCGGGTCCTGGTCGGAGGGCTGAGCGCGGCCGAGGCGCGCGATTCGCTCGCCAAGGCGCTGCAGAAGTATCTGCGCCATCCGAACGTGTCGCTCGCGGTGCAGCAGCAGGGCAGCATCAACGTGCTGGTGCTGGGCAACGTCAAGACGTCGGGCCGGTTCG
The DNA here is from genome assembly GCA_028287565.1 of Vulcanimicrobiota bacterium. Taxonomy (GTDB): domain Bacteria; phylum Vulcanimicrobiota; class Vulcanimicrobiia; order Vulcanimicrobiales; family Vulcanimicrobiaceae; genus Vulcanimicrobium. The sequence goes on along the minus strand of JAQBPK010000346.1, from coordinate 13,755 downwards.
CCCTGCGCAGCGGGTCGCACGTCGGGGACGCCGTCGCGGCCGCGGGCGGTCCCGCGAACTCCAGCGGCGATCTGCCGGCGGCGCGGATCTCCGCGGACGGCGCAACGACGACGGTCAGCCTGCAGAAGCTGCTGCGCGACGGTGACGCGACGCAGAACGTCGAGCTCTCGGACAACGCGATCGTGTACGTCACCGGCGCGGAGATGATCCGCGTGCAGGTGCTGGGTGCCGTGTCGCGGCCGGGTAACGTCGAGGTCAACGAGGGCGACCGCCTCTCGATGGCGCTGGCGCGCGCCGGCGCCGAGGCCTCCGTGAAGCCCGACCTCAATCGCATCTACCTGACGAGAACGGACCCCGCGACGGGTAAGACGTTGCCATCGTATCAGATCGATCTCTACCAGGCGCTGCAGCGCGGCGACCAGCGGTACGATCCGATTCTGCGCAAAGACGACAAGATCTACGTTCCCGAGGCCCGTACGGTCAGCCCCGCGACCATCGGGATCCTCGGAGTGCTCGGGCGCCTGCTGGGGCTCTAGGAAAGGATTCCGGTGTACGAACAACAGCGACTTCCCGGCAACTCGATCCCGCTCGCGATGCCGGTCGGCATGCAGCAGCAGCGCGCGGCCGACGTCGACCCCGTCGCGATGTGGCATTCGTTCATCGGGACGCTCCAGCGCCGCCGCATGCTCTTCGCCATCGTCGTGTTCGGCGTGATCGCGACGGTCGCGATCGTGACGCTGCTGACGCCGAAAACCTACACGACGGACGTGAAGATCATCGCGGGCAACCCGAACGCCGTGGCGCAGACGCCGGGACAAGGGCAGACGGGGTTGCCGGCTCTGAACGCGCTGCTGCTGCCCAACGCGGCGCAGTCGGCCGAGACGTACTCCGAGCTGATCGGCGAGACGCCCGTCGTGCAGCGCGTCATCGACGATCTGCAGCTCAACACGAACGTGCAGACGCTCCAAGGCGCGCTGCGGGTCAAGCCCGTGACGAACACCAACATCCTGTCCTTGCAGGTCACGTGGAAAGATCCGGAGACGTCGGCGCGGATCGCCAACGACTTCGCGAACGTGTTCGTCGCGCGCGAGGCCGAATTGCTGTCGGCGCAGGCCAACGGCGCCGTCGAGTTCCTCGCGACGCAGCTTCCGCAGGCGGAGCGCAAGCTTCGCAACGCGGAGAATGCCGTCAGCAAGTATCTGACCTCGCACAACATCGCCGACCTTAGCTCGCAGACGACGTCGACGGTCGCCGCGGCCGCGAACATCGATGCGAAGATCAACATGACGCAGCTGGAGAAGCAGCAGGCCGACGCCCAGGTTTCGTCGCTCTCCACGCAGCTCGGTGCGATGAGGCCGACGTCGAACGGCGGCCAGAGCGTCGCGCAGAACCCGGTGCTTCCCACGCTGCGCCAGAAGCTCGCCGACCTGCAGGTGCAGCTCGGCACGGCCCAGCAGCAGTACACCGACTCGCATCCCACGGTCATCGGGCTCAGACAGCAGATCGCGGACGTGAAGCGCGAGATCGCGCGCCAGCCGGCGACCGTCGTCTCGACGACGAGCACGATCGCGAACCCGGTGTACCAGCAGCTTTCCCAGCAGCTTGCAAGCGCGCGCGCCATGACCCGCAGCGCCGACGCACAGCTCGCGGTGCTCGCGCGCCAGCGGTCCGCGATCAACCCGCAGCTCGCCGCACTGCCCGGCCAGTCCGCGAAGCTTGCCGCGCTCAAACGCGAGCAGAAGCTCGCCGAAGATTTCTACAACGCGCTGCAGCAGAAATACAACGATGCCACGGTCTCGCGCACGACGGGGATGAGCGACGTGACCGTGACGCAGCCCGCGATGGCGTCGCTCGCGAAGAAGTCGCCGCACTTGGCGCTCAATCTCATGATCGGAACGATCCTGGGCGTGCTGCTCGGGCTCGGTATCGTGTTCCTCGTCGACTGGTTCGACGGCCGCATCCGTGACGAACGGGACATCGAAGGCGAGCTGCAGCTCCCCGTGCTCGCGTCGATCCCGCAGCTCCCGTCGGGCGACGGTGCCGCAGCCGTCCCCGCGACGGTGCGCAACGCCGCGCTGGAGTCGTACTTCCAGCTGGTGCTCGCGATGCGCTACAGCTCGGACCACCCACTGCGCAGCGTGACGATCACCAGCCCGCTCAAGGGCGACGGGAAGTCCACCGTCGCGATGAACGTCGCGGGTGCGCTCGGCGAGATCGCGGTGACCAGCATCGAGCGCGAAGCGCGTGTCCTCATCGTCGATGCCGACATGCGCCGTCCGTCGCTGCACAAGAAGTTCGAGGTCCCCAACGACGTCGGGCTGAGCGACATCCTCATCGGCCGCGCGTCGCTCTCGCAGTGCGTGAAGCGCACGGACCGCCCGGGCGTCGACCTGCTCACGAGCGGCGCGCACTCGCCCAACCCGATCAAGCTGCTGCAGTCGAACCGCTTCGATGCGCTGCTGAGCGAAGCGCGCGCGCGCTACGAGACGGTGATCGTCGACGCGCCGGCGCTCGTTCCGGTCTTCGACGCGGCGATCGTGGCGGCGAAGACGGACGGCACGGTGATGATCCTCTCGGCAGGACACACCGACGTGCGCTCCACGCGCAAGGCGCTTGCGCGGCTCGAGGGCGTGGGCGTCACCGAGCTGCTCGGGACGGTCATGAACCGCTCCACGACCAAGGTGGAAGACTACAGCGACTACTTTGCCGTCGGCTCGCCGGCGCTCAAAGAATTGCCGAACACGGCCTAACGCCGGGCGCCGCCGGGACGCCGCGGGCAACGGCGTTCCGGCGGTCGCGAGAGCACGGAGGTATCCGCATGAGCCCGCTAGGACGCGTGCTGTTTCAGGAACGTTGTCAGTTCGAGAACTCGATTTACCGGTACGTCCCGCCGTTGGATGACGTGCGCGCGGTTCGGCGCGCGGTGAAGCGCCTCCCGGACCGTTACGCCGCGCGCGCGGGCGAAGGACGACCGTCGCGTTTCGCCGCCGGCGACTGGGTGCGCGTGCGCGACGCCGGCGCCATCCGCGCGACGCTCGATGCGCGCGACGCCCTGCGCGGCCTCGTTTTTACCCCGGTGCAGTGGTCGGCGTGCGGAAAAACGTATCGTGTCGACGCCGTCGTGCGCCGGATGATGACCGACGCGGGGCGGATGCGCGCCATCTCCCGCACGGTCACGCTCGACGGCGTTTCGTGCGACGGGCCCGACCGCAACGGCGGCTGCGGCCGGTCCTGCGCGCTCCTGTTTCGCGACGAGTGGCTCGAGCCGTCGTCGCCCGAGCTGGCGGCCCCGCAGACGCACGCGCAGTTCGCGCGCGTGAAACCGCTCGCGACGATCGTCGCAACGCTGGACGGCGACGGCCGCCGCCACGGCGTGATGTTCGCACCGGCGATGGCGCAGTACGCGGGCGGCCGTTTCCCGGTTCACAAGCGCGTCGACCCGATCGCCGCCAACCCCTGGCGCCGCGCTTACGGCGAGTGGTACATCCTCGCCGGCGTACGCTGCCTGGGCGAAGTCCTCAACGGCGACGGCCCCTGCCACCGCGGCTGCGGATTGTTATGGCATAGAGATTGGTTAGATTTCGAGTAGCCTACCTCACGCCCGTAGCAACGCACGCAGTGAGGCTGACCCGCGTCCGTACGCGGGTCATGCCGCGATTCACGAGCGAAGCGTGGGAATCATGCGCCGCGCCAGCCGAGTGCTTTTGCTGCGAGCTCGACGCGGTTGCGGGCGCGGGTTTTTAGCATCATTCGTTTGATGTGGTCGTGGGCTGTTGATTCTGCGATGTCCAGGGCCGTGGCGATTTGCGGGGTGCCGAAGCCTTTGAGGACGAGGGAGAGCACTTCGAGCTCGCGTGAGCTCATGCCGAACTTGTCGGCTGCGTGGCGCAGCGGATTGCGTGAGCGGTAGCGCTCGACGAGCACGCCGATCTTCGGGCCGGCGGAGCCGATCAGCGGGACGACGGTGACCACCATGAACGGGAGCGGCACGAGCGTGGCCGGCTCCCAGGTGGCCGGATCGTCGGTCCAGGACGCCGTGACGGCCCGGACGGCGCTTTCCACCACCGGCGGCAGCCCGTCGTCGGCGAGCTCGAGGATGTTCTGGAGGACGTCGTTGGGGTCGTCGTTGGGGATCCACTTCGACTCGATCGCGTAGTCGCGCGTGAGCACGAACTGCGCCGGCGACGCGCGCTCGGCGGTGCGCTCCTGCGCGCTCTGCTCGCCCTCGAAGGTCGAGAGGCGGCGCATCAGCTCCGAGCCCGAGCGCAGCGTTCCTTCGAGCAGGCGGCGCTCGTCAGGGGTGAACGTGCGCGGGCGGGCGACGATCGCCAGGCCGAAGATCGTGCGGTCGACGCCGTACACGGCGATCAGGCCGCGCATCCCGTCGAGCGCGATCATGGCGTCGGTGACGCGGGGGATCGGACCGTCGGAGCGGGACTGCAGCAGGCGTTCGGCCTGGAGCCATTCGGACTGGCGCGAGGCGTTGCTCGCGTCGTCGCCCAGGACCATCTCGCTCTGGATGCCGTTCTGGTCGTAGCGGGCGAACACGACGTAGCTCGCTTTGATGAGGGTCCGGAGCTCGCCGACGAAGGCCCGGGTGCGGTCCGCTTCGGGGACGGCCGTGATGACGGCGGCGGCGGGCGAGGTTCGTCGAGTGCGCACGATCCTATTCGTATCCGTTTGGGGCTCGGTCCTCACGCATGGGGGCCCAACGCGCAAGAACCCCCAATTATGGGGAGTTCCTCAGGCACCCCTATAGGTGACACTATGAGCGGGCCGGGATAGCCAAACGGCCCTTCCCCAAAGGACTGAGGAAAAAGACAGCATGCTCGGATCGATCGCCCCCACCCCGTCGTCCACGAAGCCGGTTCGTGTTCTGGTCGTCGAAGGTCAGGCGCTGTTCGGCAAAGCCCTGTGCCAGGTGCTCGCCAGCGACGCCGAGATCGAGGTCGTCGGCGACGCCGACTCGATCGCGAACGCGCCGCTGCGCCGCCTGCGTCCCGACCTCATCGTCCTCGACCTCGACGGACACCACATGGAGTTCTCCGAGGCGATGCGCATGTGCCGCGAGCTCGCGCCGCAAGCGAAGATGTGCGTCCTCTCGACCCACATCCAGCCCGAGGTGATGCAGCGCTGCCTCTCGGCGGGCGCCGACGGCTACATCGTCAAGGACATCCTGCCCGTCGAGCTGATCCGCGCCGTGAAGAGCGTCGCGAGCGGCCAGGCCTACGTCGACCCGCGCGTCGCCGGCGGGGTGCTCAAGCGCCGGTCCAACGGCTTCGGGCGCACGGCGCAGAACGAGCTGTCGGTCCGCGAGACGGAGATCATCCGCCTCATCGCCCGCGGCATGTCCAACAAAGAGATCAGCGCCAAGCTGCACCTCTCCGAGAAGACCGTGAAGAACCACATCAGCCGGATCTTCGCGAAGCTCAACATCACCGCTCGGACCCAGGCGGCCGTACACGCGATCAAGACCGGCTTGGCCTAGGAGGCCGCTCACCGGCTAGGACGCAAGGCTCCGTGTAGGGGGACCACGGTACGCGGTACCGAGCATTGTGGACTCCTATGTCGTCGAACCGCAGTCCCTGTTCGTGCCGTTCCTCAGCGACGTGCTGGCGGGGGCCGAGTTGCGGGTCGTCCGTGTCTCACCGACGCTGGACGTCGACGACATCCGAGCCTCGCGCCCCGAGGCTCTTTTCGTCGACACGGACTTTCTCGACGTCGATCCCGCCGACGCGGTGAGCGCGATGCGCGCCGTGCTGCCGCGGGCCTTCATTTGCGCCTACACCGACGGCGAGGGCGCGCGCGCGGACCGGCTGCGCTTCGCCGGCGCCAACTGCGTGCTGTCCAAGCGCTCGGGGGCCATGGAGATCACCGACGCGCTGCGCACCGCGCGCTCGAAGGGCTCGTTCACGGACCCGCGCTGCGACTGAGCCCAGCCCTGCTGCAATTCCACGGACGGCGCTCTAGCGCGAGAGCTCGCGTACGGCGTGCTCTACCGTGCTTATGTCGAGGCTATCGTGGAGCGGCGCGCCGAAGCGCGCGGTGATACGCCATTTGCGGCCGCGCGGCTCGTAGCGAAATCCGACCGGAACGATCGCGATGCCGTTCGCACCGCCGCGGCGCGCGGCGCGCGCGATGGTGAGCAACCCGGATGCGAACGGCAGAAAGCCCTCGGCGTCGCGCAGGCGCGGCGCTGCTTGCGACGCGGTCGGATCGATCGCGGGATAGCCTTCGGGGAAGACCGCCAAGACGCGTTCGTCGCACAGCAGCTGCGCCGCATCGCGCATGCCTGAACGCAGATAGGGCCCGACCTCGCTCGCCGCATAACCGGCGCGCGCACCGGTCGTCGCAGGCCGCAGGATCACGGGCCATTGCGCCCACGCGCACGCGCGCTCCATCCAGCGCCGCTGCTTCGCATCGGCGGTCCAGTCGAGCGCGACCACGACGTGCACCGGTCGCGGGACGTAGCGCACGAGCACGGCGCCGTCGAGCAGGTGATGAACGTGCCGCGCGGCGAGCAGCACGGGACCGGTGCGCGGAACGTTCCCGATGCCCTCAACGCGCACGCCGTCGGTCATCGTGCGCAGCGCCCACCATGCGATCGCGCTCGGCCCGAGCATTCCGGGCGGCGGATAGCACGCAGGTTGGCCGTTCACGCAGTTGCCGTTGCGCCATGCGTGCGCCGTAGCGCGAATGCCGCCGGGAGAAGCGCCAGCGCGATCGCCGCGAGCGCCGTCGGCCACATCCCCGCCGAGACGGACAGCACCATCGACCACACGACGTTCACCGCGTAGATCGCGAACGGCAATGCGACCGGTGGCGCGGTGCGCGGGACGCGCTCGTTCCAGAGCAGCCGCCCCACGGCGATGAACAGCAGGCCGGTGCCGAACCAGCCGGCGAGATTGCGCAGCGGCATTCCGAAGTAGGCGCCGCTTTCGTGCCAGACCCAGAAGTGGATGTACTGCATCTGCGGCGCGGCCATCGACGGGTCGAGCACCAGATCCCACGCGGTGAGCAGCCACGTGCCGAGCGCGATCGACGACAGCGTGCGGTTGCGCCACGCGCGCTGCGCCGCGACCGCGTCCGCGAGAACGTACGACGCGAACCCCATGTAGAACCACGACAGCGGAACGGCGACCGGAACGCGCCCGAGCAGCTTGGGGCCGAGAAAGCCGGTGTACTCGTAGCCGCCGAACGGCCAGCCGGTTTTCGTGCCGGTCAGCTCCGCCGTCGCCGAGATGACCGTCGCCGCGAAAAAGAAGATCAGCGTGCGCCGCGCTCCCAGCGCGAACAGTCCGTACGCGAGCATCGCGATCGCGCCGAGGAACATCGCCGCGCCGCCGGTCTTGTTCAGCGCAAACGCGTAGAACGCGGCGGCGTGGGCCTGCCCCGCCCACAGCTCGGGATGCGGGATCGCGACGAGGATGCCGAACAAGCCGAGCACGAGCGCCACCGCGTGCAGCCCCGCGAACGCCCATGCGACCGGTCTGAGGCCGTCACGTGCAAGCCGCACGCGGCGCGTCGCGGTTCTCATGCCGGATGCTCCGAGACGAGCACGCGCCCGCGCCAGACGTGCGTGCGGCGCAGCGCGCTCGCGGCGAGCAGCACGACGGCGGGCAGATCGGCCAGCGGCGAGAGCCAGTACAGCGGCGATGGGCAAACGTACGCGCGCCGCGTTCCGGCGAGCACGCCCAGCCGCATCAATACGAGCACGAACGCTAGCATCGTTGCGCTGCGCGCGAACGGAACGCGGTCGCCGAGCGCGAGCAGCACGATGAGCGTGGGCAGTGGCAGCGCCTGCGCGAGCAGCAGCTCCGCCAGCGCGAGCGCGAGTTGCGCGCGCGACACGAACGCGTCGCGCAGCGTCAGCGAGCGCGGCCAGTTCGCCGCGCAGTCGCGCCACGAGTCGTGCATGCGCACCACCGCGTCGCCTTCGTAGAAACCGACGCGCCCGCCGTGCGCGGCGAGAACGCGCGCCGTGGTGACGTCCTCGCAGCGCGACGCGCGCGCGGCGCGAAACGCATCCGCGCGCACGAGCTCGTCGCGCCGCGCGACGAACACCTGTCCGTTCGCCTGCACGCGCGCGGGATCGCCGGTGGCGACGTTGGGCAGCCCGGCGCGGTACACGAGCGTGGTGAGGAGCGCGGGATGCAGCAGCGCGGCGCCGGCATCCGCGAGCTCCTGGCGCGTCGCGACGCTCAGCGCGGCAAGTCCCGCGGCGTTCGCGCGCGCGACCGCATCGCCCGGCAGCGCCGCACCGATCCGCACGTCGGCGTCCACCGTCACGACCCACGGCGCGCTCGTCGAGCGCAGCCCGGCGTCGAGGTTCCAGGCTTTTCCGTTCCACCCGGGCGCCACGGGCGATGCATCGATGAACCGCACGCGCGGATCGCGCGCCGCGGACGCCGCGACGACGGCCCGCGTGCCGTCCACCGATCCGCCGTCGACGACGACGATCTCGCCCAGCTCGGCGCCGCATCGCGCGAGCGCGTCGAGCGCCGCGCCCACCCGCGCCTCTTCGTTCAGCACCGGAACGATCGCCGCGACCGTGCCGGCCCGCGGCGCAGGGGCCCGCGACAGCGCCTTGCCGCCGGCGGTCGCGATCATCCGCAGCAGCGCGCGAAGGCCCGCCAGAGATTCGAGCGCGACCGCGAGGACGAGCAGCATCGCCGTCGATGGTAGCGCCTCGGACCTCGTTTTCCTGTGATCCGGGCGACGGACCACGTCATCGTCGCGCGCAAAGCGAGGATGTTACTGCAGCATCCACGGCTCGGCGACGCGCCGGCGGCGGCCGCCGACGTAGAGATAACGGCCGTTGCGGACCGTGCGCGGCGGGGCGGTCAGAATCGCATCATCGCGTTCGAGCTCGAAGACGACCTCGTCGTCACAGGAGAAGCGCAGCCGCCCGCCGCGGGCGTCCAGCACGACCTCGCGGTGCGTCGCATCGGCCAGGTTGAGCTGGGTCAGCCTCACGGCCGCGAATCCGCCGTGCTGCTGCGGCGGGACCAGCGCCCAGCCGTGCAAGGAGCTGACGCTATAGTACGGCCGCAGGATCCCGGCGACGCGAACCTCGCTCGCGGTCGCGGCGACGCGAATCGTCAGAACGCACGGCTTCTCGGCCCACTCATAGAGGGTCCGTATAAATCCGCCCACCCGCAACGGAGCACCCTTTCTTGCCAGCCGGCCGCCCGGCCAGAAGTTGTCTGTACGCCGGTGGGTGCCCGGTTCTCCTGGCGGCCATTCGGGGTCTGACCCCTTGCCGGACGGTCGTGACGTCGCAGACGGCGAAGCGATGATGCTCATGGCTGTCCAGACCGCGGAGCTGCGCGAGGCCCTCGAGCGCTGGTTCGGCTTTCCCACGTTCCGCCCGTCGCAAGAGGCGATCGTTCGCGACGTGCTCGACGGGCGCGACGTGTTCGCGCTCCTGCCGACCGGCGGCGGCAAGTCGCTGTGCTACCAGCTGCCGGCCGTGCTGACCCCCGGTCTCACGGTCGTGATCTCGCCGCTGATCGCGCTGATGAAGGACCAGGTCGACGCGCTGGACACCGCGGGCATCGGCGCGACCGCGCTCAACTCCTCGCTCGAGTGGCCGGAGCTGCGGCGGCGTCTCGACCGCCTGGAGCGCGGCGAGTACAAGCTGCTGTACGTCGCGCCGGAACGCCTCACGCTGCCCGGCTTCGCCGATGACCTCGAGCGCTGGAACGTCGCGCGGTTCGTGGTCGACGAAGCGCACTGCATCAGCGAGTGGGGCCACGACTTCCGCCCGGAGTACCGGCGCATCGCGCCGCTGCGCGAGCGCTTCCCCGACGTTGCGTTCTGCGCGTTCACCGCCACCGCCACGGCGCGCGTGCGCGACGACGTCGTCGCGCAGCTCGGACTGCGCCGCCCCGCCGTGCACGTCGCTTCGTTCGACCGCGCGAACTTGGCGTACCGCGTGCTGCACTCGCCGCGCACGGTCGACGCGCTGGTGAAGTGGCTGCGCGCGCGGCCCGACGACGAAGCGGGGATCGTCTACGCGGGCAGCCGCGCGAACACCGAGAAGCTCGCCGGCGCGCTGTGCGCGGCGGGGATTCCCGCGCTCGCATACCACGCCGGGCTCGACTCCGCGACGCGCGGCAAGCGGCAGGAGGCGTTCATTCGCGACGACGTGCGCGTGATGTGCGCGACGATCGCGTTCGGGATGGGGATCGACAAGTCCAACGTGCGCTTCGTCGTGCACTGGGACGTGCCGCGCAGCCTCGAAGGCTATTATCAGGAAACGGGCCGCGCGGGGCGCGACGGCTTGCCGGCCGAGTGCGCGTGGTTCTTCGCGTACGGCGACATCGCGCGCGTCGAGCGCTTCGTCGAGGAGAAGCCCGAAGGCGAGCGCGCGGCCGCACGCGACCAGCTCGAGCGCGTCAAGCGCTACGCGTACTCGAACGCGTGCCGGCGGCGCGAGCTGCTCGCGTACTTCGGCGAGATCTACCCGCACGAGCGCTGCGAGAACTGCGACAACTGCTTGCAGCCGCGTGCTTCGTTCGACGCGACGACCGACGCGCAGAAGCTGCTCTCGTGCATCTACCGCGTGCGCGAGTCGCACGGTTACGGCGTCGGGATCGCGCACGTGATCGACGTGCTGATCGGCGCGAAGACCGAGAAGATCGACCGCTGGTACCACGACCGGCTCTCGACGTACGGTATCGGCAAGGACCGCGACCGGCACGCCTGGCGCCACCTTGCCGACGAGCTGCTGCGCCTGGGTCTGATCGCGCAGGACGCCGCGCGTCACAACGTCGTCTCGCTGACGGACGCGGGGAGGCGCGCGCTCGTGGAGCGGACGCCGGTCGTGATTCGCGAGGCGGTCGCCCCGGTCACCGGCCGGCGCGGGCGGACCGCCGCTGCGCCGCGCGTGGGCGACGACGAAGCGTACGACCGCGACCTGTTCGCCGTGCTGCGCGCGCTGCGCCGCGAGATCGCGGGCGAGCGGGACGTGCCGCCGTACGTCGTGTTCAGCGATGCGGTGCTGCGGGCGATGGCGCGCGACGTTCCGCGCAGCCCCGCGCAGCTGCGCGCCATCAGCGGGGTAGGAGAGAAGAAGCTCGCCGATTTCGGCGCCCGGTTCTTGGCGGCCATCGCGCAAAGCGTGGATTAAACGTTCGTGGACCGGGTGGCGTTCTCAGGAACAGCACAGAACCCGATGGCAGGATTTCGCACGATATGAGCAGGGCACCGAGGCGCTGGTTCGCGGCTATTCTTGCGCTGGCGCTGTTCGCGACGATGGCAGGCACGGTCGTCCCGGCGAGCGCGCAGAGCTCGAGCGAGACCGGGATCATCCAGATCACCGTCAAGGACGCCGCGGCGCAGCAAGCGCTCTCGGACGCGCGCGTCTTTCTCCTCGGACCCACGGTCGCAAGCGCGCTCACGACCAAGAGCGGCATCGTCAAGTACACCGACGTGCCGAGCGGCATCTACCGCGTGCGGGTCAGCAAGAGCGGCTTCACCGGCGTGACGTCGGCGGCGTTCGAGGTGCTCGGCAACAAGCAGGTGGCGGTCGACGTCGATCTCGGCACGCAGAAGCCCGCGATCGCGCAGACCACGACGACGAACAGCGGCGACACCGGCGGCCTCAAGATCATCGGCTCGGTGCGCGCGCGCGTCACCGTGTCCACGACCGACATCGACGACTCGAGCGGCGTGCGGCGCATCTCCGACTCGCTGACCGACGCGCTGTCGACGATCGGCGGCGTCGACGTGACGCAGGATTCCAACGACCCGAACGCCCCGCAGACGATCTCGCTGCGCGGGCGCGACGAGTCGCAGACTGCGGTGACGCTCGACGGCATCCCGCTGGGCGCGCCCGGCGCGGCGACGAACCTGCGCTCCGTCAACACGGATCTGTTCTCCGGTGCCGGCGTGAGCTTCGGCGCGCAGGCCGGCTCGCTCGGCGGCTCGGTGAACTTCCGCACGCTGCAGCCCACGCAGACGTGGCAGACGAAGTTCGCGTCGTCCTACGGCACGTTCGACAAGTACAACTACCAGATCGGCGAGACCGGCTCGATCGGCAAGCTCGGGATCGCGCTGCTGCACACCAAGCGCGCCGGCAACAGCCCGCTGACGTTCCAGCAGTACACCGACCAGAGCGGCTTCGACTACGCGCACGGCGGCGAGAGCGCCAACATCGGCGACTTCGTGAAGCTGCGCTACGGCCTCAACGACAACACGACGCTGCTGTTCACCGCGCTGCAGAACAATCAGGCCAACAGCGCGCTGTGCACGCAGTTCGTCACGCCGCTGCCGTGCGGGATCGGGCCCGACAACGGCAATTCCGGCAAGTTCCAGTTCATGTACGGCACGGTGCAGTCGCTGATCGGGCAGACCGCGATCTCGCTCACCGGCTACGTGAACGACAACCGCAACCTCGTCAACGACCTCAACCGCTACGTGCAGGTGGTGTGCAACCCGGCGTCGCCTGCGACGTTCGGCTGCGCGCCGGCCGGCTCGGTGAGCACGCAGCTGCGGCCGTTCGCCTCGCAGAGCTCCTCGCTCGCGCGCGGATTGGCGGCGAGCGCGACGCTCACCCGCGACAAGCACACGTTCACGCTGTCCGGCTCGACCTACGCGGCGGTCACGAGCTCGACGCCGCTCACGGACACGAGCGGCTTCGTGCGCGCGTCCACCTTTGCGACCGCATCGCGCCAAGTGCAGTTCGCCGACTCGTTCAAAGTGAACGACAAGCTCACGCTCGGACCGAACCTGTCGTACGCGGGAACGACCGGCGCCGGCACGTCGCTGCTCGCGGGCTTTTCCGCCGCGTGGCGCCCGACGGGCAACGACACGTACAACGCGTCGATCTCGGTCGGCAGCTCGCAGCCCGCCAACGGCCTCGTCCGCTCGTACAGCGATCCGTTCGGCGCGCGCGTCAACTGCTTCGCGGGAACGGCGCAAGTGAGCGGCCCCGGCGACCAGCCGGGTCATCAGTCCGCGCTGAGCTACGACGCCTCGTGGACGCACTCGTGGTCCAAAGGCCAGTTCTCGCTGAGCGCCTATCGCCAAACGCAAGCCGGCCAGCTCGTCGGCGCGCAGGTGACCGCGCAGAGCCTGGGACTGAACGATCCGACCAACCCGTTCGGCAACGCGTATCTCGCGGCCATCAACGGCTACTACTCGAACGTGTGCGGCACGGGCGCCGTGCCCAACGTGTACGTGCAGCAGCAGATCGGCGGCACGACGCGGCTGTACCAGGGCTACACCGCTACCGCGCGCATCGGCGTCGGCAAGAACGTCGTCGTGATCCCGTCGTTCTCCACGACGGTTGCGGACGTAACGGCCGCGAACCCGGCGTACGTCGGGCTGGACAGCACGCTCATCTTGGGCGAGCAGATCCCGGGCCGTCCGCTGCACACCGGCAATCTGACGATCGACGCGCTGCAGCCGTGGAGCGGCGTCGAGTTCCTCGCCAACGCGCACTACGTCGGCGGGAACAACGCGCAGCGGCTCGCGCCGTACACGCTCGTGAACGTGGGGCTCTCGCACGCGCTCGGGATGGGGCGCATCACGGTGTTCGCCTCGAACCTGTTCAACACGGAGTCGGGGAATTTCTCGACACTGCAGTACGCGCAGCCGATCTCGCTCAGCGGCGGCGGCACGCTGCTGCAGGCCGCGAACCCGAACCCGCCGCGCCAGTACACGGTGAGCTATTCGTTCAACACCGGCGCGCGCGCGGGAGCGGGCTTCGCGCGCGGCGCGGGTTCCGGCGCGCGCGGCTCGCAGACC
>JAQBPK010000333.1 GCA_028287565.1 Vulcanimicrobiota bacterium | reverse complement strand
GCGGCGCAGGTTCAGGCGCTCGCCGCCCTCCCACCCAAGATAGAGCTGCTCGCGAGACTCGTCGGGTCGCTCAAGTCCCCGCTGCAGGGCCTCGTCATGGTCCTGTCCGGCAACCAGAGCGGACTCGTCCGCGTCCTCAATGCGATTCGCGAGAGCAAGTCCGCGGATCAGCCCGCTGCGCAACCAGGAGCATAGTCAGTCATGGCACTCGCCGAACTCATCGATCAGATCGACAAACTCACCGTCCTCGAGCTCGCGGATCTCGTCCACCAGCTCGAAGAGAAGTACGGCGTGAGCGCCGCCGCGCCGGTCGCGGCCGCCGCCCCCGCCGCTGCAGCCGCCGCGCCGGTCGAAGCGAAGACCGACTTCGACGTCATCCTCGAAGAGGCGGGCCCGGAGAAGATCAAGGTCATCAAGGCCGTTCGCGAAGTCACCTCGCTCGGTCTCACGGAGGCGAAAGCGTTCGTCGAGAGCGCGCCCAAGCCGGTCAAGGAAGGCATCCCCAAAGACGAGGCGGACGCCATCGCCAAGAAGCTGTCGGACGCCGGCGCGAAGGTCAGCGTCAAGTAACTGCGGTTCGCCCGCTTTCGCGGAAATGGACGAGCCCCGTGTCGCGTTGCGGCGCGGGGCTTTCGCGTCGAAGATATCCGCTGTGTTCAGCGTCATCAGAAATCGGGCGGCGGATCAAGCGGAGCCGTCGCCGTTCGCGTTGACCCAAGTGCCGTTGCGCATCATCGCTACGTTACGCTTCGCGCGGTTGCCGACTTGCGTGTACCACGCTGAGTCGATCATCTGGTCGGCGGCTTGTCCGTAGAACGTGTGTGCTGCCGCGGTGCTCGTTGCGGTGACGGCGCTGTTGATCGCGCGGCGTGCCGACGGAAAGCCGAGGAACCCGGCGACGCCCAGGTTGTAGACCATGTCGACGATCACGAAGCGGCGTGCGTCGTTCAGCTTGTCGAACACGCCCGTGTTGAGCGTGGTCTTCGCGTTCGTGATGTAGCCGGGGAGCATTTGGGCGAACGTGTTGTCGGCTTGGGCTTGCGTGAGCGCCGTGCGGCCCGCGATGACGCTCGCGACATCGGTGACGCCGGCTTTCTTGAGGATCGCTTGCGCGTCACCATCACGCAGGTTGAAGCCGTACGCGATCGTCGGGATGCCCATCGTGTCGAGGTACATCGTGAGCCGGCAGCCTTCGTTGATCCCGATGCGGCGCCGCACCTCGGCGGCCCACTGGTCCGGTGTCATCGCCATGCAGATCGAACCTTTCAGCGGGCGCGCGTGATGCTGATGATGCGGACCGGCGGCGTCAGCGATTCGCCGTTGGCGTTCGCGCGCTGGATCTTGCGCACGACGTCCATCCCGCGAACGACCTTCCCGAAGGCGGCGTAGCCGGGGCCGAGCGGGCCGCCGGCGTCGAGGAACCGGTTGTCGCCGATGCAGATGAAGAACTCCGTCGTCGCGGAGTTCGGGTCCGCCGTGCGCGCCATCGAGATGACGCCGTCGGTGTTGTGCAGCTTGGTCTTGCTGGTGGGCTCGAGCGGGATCGGCTGGATCATCGGGTTCGCGGTCTGCGGGTTGAGGCCGCCTTGGATCACTTCGATCTTCGACTGCGGCTCGCGCGCGCGGCTCACCGTGCGGTAGAACGTCGTGTTGTCGTACGTGTGCGCGTCGACGTAGTGCAGGAAGTTCTTCACCGTGCCCGGCGCGTGCGCCGCGTCGAGCCGTACGACGATCGTTCCGTCCGGCGTGCGGATCGCGACGTCCGTCGTGCCGGGCGCGGTACGCGGCGCGGCGGCCGTCGTCGCGAGCAGCGCGGCGCACGCCAGGGTGACCAGCTTCATGAGGCGCAGCATATCCGCGGGCATTTCGCGGCGCGCGCTTGTGCGCCTACCAGATCTGGCAGCGGTCCTTGCGCACCATTTTGTCCGTTGCCGCGCATTTGAACGCCGATTGGAACTCCGGCATGTTGGAGAGGGTGCCGATCACGCGGTACTTGCTCCACGGGTGCTCGTTGGTCGCGGCGATCTGGCGGATGTAGCCCTCGGTGGCGATCGAGCGCCACACCTGCGCGTAGGCCAGGAAGAAGCGCTGCTCGGGCGTGTAGCCGCCGATGCTCTTGTGCGCTTTGGCCTGCGCGGTGCGTTCGAACGCTTTGTACGCGATCGTCAGGCCGCCGAGATCGGCGATCGCTTCGCCTTGGACGAGGCGGCCGTTCTCGTGCGCGCCCGGCGCGGGCTCGAACGCGTCGAACTCGTCGACGATGCACTGCGCCTTCGTCTTGAACGCGGCCGCGTCGTTCGCGGTCCACCAGTCGCGCAAGTTGCCTTGTGCGTCGAACTGGCGGCCTTGGTCGTCGAAGCCGTGCGTCATCTCGTGGCCGATCACCGCGCCGATCGCGCCGTAGTTGACCGCGTCGTCCGCCGTCGGGTTAAAGAACGGCGGGCCGAGGATCCCCGCCGGGAACACGATCTCGTTGTTCGACGGGTTGTAGTACGCGTTGACGGTCGGCGGCGTCATGCCCCAGCGGCCGCGGTCGGTCGGCGTGCCGATGCGCGCGATCGTGCGCGTGTCGTTCCAGCGGCGCACCGCGGCGATGTACGATGCGAACGGCGCGCCGGGCGGTAGTTGCAGCGCGGAGTAGTCTTCCCACTTGTCGGGATAGCCGATCTTCTTGGTGAACGCCGCGAGCTTTTCGACGGCGCGCGTCTTGGTCTGCGGGCTCATCCACGCGAGCGTGCCGATGTCGTCGTGCAGCGTGCGCTGCAGGTTGTCGACCAGCGCCTGCGCGCGCCCTTTGGCGGACGGCGGGAAGGCCGCGGTGACGTACGCTTTGCCGAGCACGTCGCGCAGCGCCGCGTCGGTCGAGGTCGTGCAGCGCTGCCAGCGCGGCAGCTGCTCCTTCACCCCGAGCAGCACCCCGCTGCGGAACGCGAAGCTCGTGTCGTCGAAACGCTTGGGCAGCGCGTTCGCGTATGCGTCGGCGACGTGGAACCGAAGGTACGCCTTCCACACGTCGAGCGGCGTCGTCGCGAGCTGTTCGTCGTACGCGGTGACGAATGAGGGCACGGAGAGGTCGATCGTGTCGAACGACGGCGCGGCGTACGCTGCAAAGTACGCCTTCCACGGGATGTGCGGCGCAAGCGCTTGCAGCTCCGAGACCGGTGTGGGGTTGTAGGTCTTGTACGGATCGCGCAGGTCGGCGCGCTTGGGCGTCGCGCTCGCGAGCGTCGTCTCGAGCGCGATCACGGCGGCGGCTTCGGTCTGTGCTTTCGCCGGATCGTCGCCCAGGTTCGCGAGCTGCGCCGCGACGTAGTCGTGATACGACTTGCGGATGCCGGTGAAGTGCTCGCCGCCGCTGAGATAGTAGTCGCGGTCGGGGAGGCCCAGCCCGCCGAAGCCCATGGCGGCGATCTGCTTCGTGGAGTCCTTCGTGTCGGGGCGCGCGCGCAGTCCCAAGCCGCCGTCGACGCCGGTGCGCTGCAGCGCCGCGATCGTCGTGACGAGCGACGGCAGATCGTGCGCCGACGCAATCGTGTCGAGCAGCGGCGCGACGGGCGTCGTGCCGGCTTTCTCGATGGCGTCCGTGTCCATGCACGCGCGGTAGAACGTGCCCAGCTTCTGCGTGTCGCTGCCGGCGGGTGCGCCCGTCGCTTTCGCGGCGTCTTCGAGCACGCCGTGCAGCACGTTGCGGTTGCGCTCCGCCAGCTCGTCGAAACCGCCCCAGCGCGCGCGCCCGGTGGGCAGCGTGGTGCGCTTCGCCCAGCCGCCGGTGGCGAACTGGTAGAAGTCGTCGCACGCTTTGCAGGTGGGGTCGAAGTTCGCCGGGTCGATGGCCGGCGCATTCGCGCCGG
The DNA here is from genome assembly GCA_028287565.1 of Vulcanimicrobiota bacterium. Taxonomy (GTDB): domain Bacteria; phylum Vulcanimicrobiota; class Vulcanimicrobiia; order Vulcanimicrobiales; family Vulcanimicrobiaceae; genus Vulcanimicrobium. The sequence continues at coordinate 8,914 of JAQBPK010000333.1, read as the reverse complement.
TCGCGGGAGATGCGGCGCGCGCGGTTGTTGCGGCGTTCGGCAGCGACGCCGCGACGAGCGCGGTGAATGCGACCGCGCCGAGGGCGCGGACCGCGAAGCGGATGGAATGCATGGCGCTCACCAGATTCGGCAGAGGGCCTTGCGCACCATCGGGGCGCTCGCCGCGCAGTGGAACGCCGCGCGGAACTCGGGCATGTTCGAGAGCGTGCCGATCACGCGCAACCGGTCGTTCGGATGCGAGTCGAGCACGGCGAGGCGGCGCGTGTACTCCTCGGTCTGCAGCGAGCGCCACACCTGCGCGTACGCGAGGAAGAAGCGCTGCTCGGGCGTGTAGCCGGCGATCTTCCCGCGCGCGCGATATTCGGCGGTGCGCTGAAACGCTCGGAACGCGATCGCGGTGCCGCCGAGGTCCGCGATCGCTTCGCCCTGCACGAGCTTGCCGTTCATATGCACGCCGGGCGGCGATTCGAGCGCATTGTACTCATCGACCACGCACTGCGCGCGCTCCTCGAACGCCGTCGCGTCCTGCGCCGTCCACCAGTCCGTGAGATTGCCGTTCTCGTCGAACTGGCGGCCTTGGTCGTCGAAGCCGTGCGTCATCTCGTGGCCGATCACCGCGCCGATCGCGCCGTAGTTCACCGCGTCGTCGGCCGCCGCGCTGAAGAACGGCGGCTGAAGAATGCCGGCGGGGAACACGATCTCGTTGTTCGCCGGATTGTAGTACGCGTTGACAGTCGACGGCGTCATGCCCCACAGCGTGCGGTCCGTGGGCTTGCCGATGCGCGCCACGTCGCGCGCGCGGTTCCAAGCGCGAACCTGCCGCACCAGCGCTGCATACGGTTGGTCGCCGGCGATCGCGAGCGTGGAGTAATCGACCCAGGTGTCGGGATAGCCGATCTTCTTGACGACCGCGTCGAGCTTGCGCGCGGCGCGCGCTTTGGTTTGCGGGCCCATCCAGGTCAGCGCGCCGATGTCGTCGTGCAGCACCGACTGCACGTTGTCGACGAGCGCTTTCGCGCGCGCTTTCGCGGCGGGCGGGAAATTTCGCGCGACGTACGCTTTGCCCGCCGGCGTGCGCAGCGAGGCGTCCGTCGCGGTGCTGCAGCGCTGCCAGCGCGGAAGCTGTTCCTTCACGCCGTAGAGCACGCCGCTGCGGAAGGCGAAGCTCGCGTCGCCGAAGCGCTTGGGGAGCGAGCTTGCGTACGAGTCGGCGATGTGGAAGCGCAAGTACGTCTTCCAGGCCGTCAGCGGTGTTTGCGCCAGCTGCGCGTCGTATGCGGTGACGAACGCCGGGATGCTGATGTCGATCGCATCGAACCGCGGTGCGCCGAACTCCGCGAAGAAGGCGGTCCACGGGATGTGCGGACCGATCGCGGACAGCGCGCCGGCTGGTGTCGGGTGGTACGAGAACTTCGGATCGCGCAGCTCGACGCGCGTCGGCGTCGCTTTGGCGAGGGCCGTCTCGAGCGCGACGACGTCGCCCGCTTCGCGCGCGGCGGCTGCCGCATCGTCGCCGAGGTTCTGCAGCTGCGCGGCGACGTAGTCGTGGTAGGCGCTGCGGATCTTTGCGGTGCGCTCGTCGTCCTTGAGATAGTAGTCGCGGTCGGGCAGGCCGAGGCCGCCGAGGCCGATGGTCGCGATGGTGCGCGAGGAGTCTTTGGCGTCGGGCTCCGAGCCGAAGTCGAGACCGTCGTTGACGCCCGCGTTCTGCAGCGTGGCGATCCGCGTCGCGAGCGACTTCACGTCGGAGATGCTCGCGACCGTGGCGAGCAGCGGGTTGACCGGAGCGGTGCCGGCGCGTTCGATCGCCGCTTCGTCCATGCACGCGCGGTAAAACGTGCCGAGCTTCTGCGTGTCGCTGCCGGCCGGTGGGTCCTTTGCGTTCGCCGCGTCCTCCAGGATCGCGCGCAGCGCTTCGCGGTTACGCTGCGCGACCTCGTCGAAGCTGCCCCAGCTGGGGTGGCCGGCCGGGATCGCCGTCTTCTTGCGCCAGCCGCCGGTCGCGAACTGGTAGAAGTCGTCGCACGCTTTGCACGAGGGGTCGATGGCGGTGGGATCGAGGGCCGGCGCCGCAGCACCCGGCGGCCCGGCCGCGGCGCGGGCACCGGTAGCAACGGACGGGAGCGTCGTCGCGACCAGCGCCGTCAGCGCCGCGGCCCCGAGGGCGCGAACGGCAAGGCGGATCGGATGCACGAACCTGAAAAATCTCCGAAAGAATTAGGAAAGCCCGGCGGTAGCGGGCTTTCCCTCCGTTGGGTGCGGAGCCTCCCGCCCCAGGCGGGGCGCTACCCGCTCAGCTGGTCAGAACTTGTAGCCGGAGCCCGGCGGGAACATGCCCTTCGGCTTCTTCGCCGCCACATGGCGGTATGCGGCGGTGCGTGCCGGAGCGACCGCGGCGGTACGCGGCGCCTGGCGGAGCGGCGTGGCGTACGCGGTGTTCGAAGGGAAGCGCCCGAACAGGCTCGGGTTGCCGGCGAACAGGCGGCGGAGGTCGTCGATGCGGTGCTGGTCGGTCGGGTGGTCGGAGAGCATCTCCATGCGCCCGCCGGTGTCGGCTTTCTCGAACTGCTGGAAAAGCCACACCATGCCCCACGGATTTGAGCCGGCCTCGGCGCACGTCATGGCGCCTTTCGCGTCGGCGGCGGTCTCGACTTCGCGCGAGAAGTTGGCCGACTGGAGAGAGAAGCCGATGTTCGCGACGGTGTCGATCGTGCGCGCGGAGCGCCCGCCGGTCGCGATGTTCGCCAGGATGTCGGCGATCGTATAGGCCGTCGCGGTCTTCTGCTGCTTCTGATACAGATGAAGGACGTCGTGGTGGATGTTGTGCGACGTCTCGTGGCAGAGCACGCCGGCGAGCTCCTCGCGGTTCTGCACGAACTTCATGAGGGAGTCGGTGACGTAGACGTTTCCGCCGGGGACGGCGAACGCGTTCGGAGCCGTCTCGTGCACGAGGATAAACTGGAACGGATGGAAGTATTGCGGATCGGCGACGCGCTTGATCTGCTGGGCGATCGGGTTCAGAGTCGCGTAGTACGGCGAGCTGGTGATGATCTCGCCCTTTTGCTGCAGCGCTTGGTACTCTTGCTGACCGATCTGCATCTCGATCTGCTCGTCGCTCGATTGCGCGGCTGCGGGCGCGGCGCCGCCGGCGAAGGCCAGTCCTACGGTGAGAGCAACAGCGAGCAGGCGTTTCATGGGTCCTCCGGGTTCGTCGGCGTCGTGCCGACCACAGTCGTACCCATGGAAACGTTCAGGACGACGCCAGGGTTAGCACGCCGGTCCGCGGAACGGTGCGGACCGTCCCGGCGCGGGTGTGATGTAATGGCAGCCTGCGACCTTCCCAAGGTTGATGCGCGGGTTCGATTCCCGCCACCCGCTCAAGACGCTCGGGGCGACGTAGCCAAGTGGTAAGGCAGAGCTCTGCAAAAGCTCCACCCCCAGTTCGATTCTGGGCGTCGCCTCCAATCGTTCTGCTGGTCGTGGCCTTCCTCGCGACCGCTCTCGCCGGGCCGCTGATCGGCGTCCGCCAGCTCGACGCCGCTTCGGGCGCCCAGATCCGCCTGGCGAACGCCCGCTCCGACCTCGACGCCCTGTTGCGGATCCAGCTCGCGGAAGACACCTCGCTGCGCGGCTACATGTCGACGCACGATCCGGCGTTCCTCGAGGACCAGCCGGCGAAGAGCGCTTTCGACCAGCAGGCCGAGGCGCTGAAAGCGCGACTCCGAGAAGCATCGATCCCGAGCGGCGTTTCGACCGTCGAGGACATGCGGCGCCAGCACGCGTCGTGGGAAGCGGACGTCGACCAGCCCCTGCGCCGCAATCCCGGCGCAAGGGATGCCTACGCGCGCCAATCCCGCGGGAAGTTCATCACCGACCGGATGTCCGCGGACGCCGACACCCTTCGCAACGAGCTAGCCGCCGCGAGCGACCGCGTCGAGCGCGCGCTGCGCAAGCGGATCAACGCGACGGTGGCGATCAGCGCGGGCATCGTCACGCTGTTCGCCATCATCGCCCTGTGGTACGCGATCGGCCGCGCGACCGCCATCGCGCGCCTCGCGCAAGGCCAGATTCTCGTCGACGCGCTGCAGCGCACGCTGCGCGTCGGCGGACAGCGCCCTGCGCGCACGCAGATGGGCTTCGCGTACGCGTCCGCGACGCGCGAAGCGCTGATCGGCGGCGACGTTCTCGACGCCTGGCGCGCCAGCCCCGATCTAGGCTGGTTCCTCATCGCCGACGCGAGCGGCAAGGGCATCGACGCAGCCCGCCACGCGGCGTTCGCGCAATACGCGATCCGCGCGCTCGCCGCCGACGCCGACGACCCGGCCGACGTCGTCAACCGCTTCAATCGCCTGTTCCTGGACACGTTCGACGATCCGTCGGTGTTCGTCGTGCTCTTTCTCGGCGCGTTCGACGCGCGCACGCAGACGATGCGCTACGCAAGCGCGGGCCACGCCACCGCGTACGTCCGCCGCGGCACGCTGATCGAATGGCTGCCGCCCACCGGCGCGCTCATCGGCATCGACCGCAACGAAGCGTATGAGACGGAAACCGTGCCACTCCGGCTCGGCGACGTGGTGCTCCTCGCAACCGACGGCCTCGGCGAAGCGCGCAGCACCGACGGCGAGATGTTGGGCGAAGAGCGCGTCGCCGCACTGCTGCGCGACGCGCCGTCCGATCCGCAGGCGCTGTGCGACCTGCTCGTCGCGTCCGCCGACGCGTACAGCGGCGGCGTGCAGGACGATTTGGCGATCATCGCGCTGCGCATCGTCCAGGACGACGAGAGCGCGGCGACGTCGTTCAGCCCGATCGGCGGCAGATCGAACGCGTAGGCGCGGCCGAAGAACATGCGGGCCTCGCGGCGAAAGGCGGCGAGTAGTGCTAGCTCGCCGGATCGTCCCCTGTCTGGACATCAAGGCCGGCCGGGTCGTCAAAGGCGTGCGCTTCGTGGATCTAAGCGACGCCGGCGATCCGGTCGCCCTCGCCCGCCGCTATGAAGCGGAAGGAGCGGACGAGCTCGTCTTCTTGGACATCACTGCGACCGTCGAAGGCCGTCGCGCGACGCTCGCGGTCGTGCGCGCGGTTGCGCGCGAGCTCACGATCCCGTTCGCGGTCGGCGGCGGCGTCAGCGACGTCGAGCACGTGAACGATCTGCTGCGCGCCGGTTGCGACAAAGTCAGCATCAACTCCGCCGCCGTGCGCGATCCCGCGCTCATCACCGCATCGTCGCGCCGGTTCGGCGCGCAGTGCGTCGTCGTCGCGATCGACGCGCGCCGCGCGCCGGGAACACCGTCCGGTTTCGAAGTCGTCGTCGACGGCGGACGAACGCCGACCGGCCGCGACGCGATCGCATGGGCCGCGGAATGCGAACGCCTCGGCGCGGGCGAACTGCTCCTCACGTCCATCGACCGCGACGGCACGCGCGACGGCTACGACCTCGCCCTCACGCGCGCGATCCGCGACGCATGCAATCTCCCGGTGATCGCATCGGGCGGAGCGGGCGCGGTCAAAGACTTCATCGACGTCTTCAAAGAAGCCGACGCGGACGCGGCGCTCGCCGCATCGCTGTTCCACTACGCGGAGCTCGCGATCGCCGATCTCAAAGACGCGCTCGCCGCGGAAGGCATCGTCGTGCGCCGCGATCCGGTAACGGTACGGTGACCGCGCTCCCCGAAATCAACTGGGACGCGAACGGTCTCGCGCCGGTCGTGATCGCCGACGCGACAACCGGCGCGGTCCTCACGCTCGCCTACGCCAACCGCGAAGCGCTCGAACGCACGCTCGCGACGCGTTCGACCTGGCTGTGGAGCCGCTCGCGCAATGAGCTCTGGAACAAAGGCGCAACATCGGGCAACACGCAGCGCGTCGTCTCCGTCTCCGCGGACTGCGACGCCGACGCGCTGCTGTACCGCGTCGTGCCGAACGGCCCCGCCTGCCACACCGGCGCGGCATCGTGCTTCACCAAAACGCAACCGCTCGACGGCGCGGAAGAACCGCCCGAAGGCGCCGAGTTCGCAAGCGCGATCTCCGCGCTCGCGCGCACGATCCAATCGCGCAAAGCACACCCGATCGAAGGCTCGTACACCGCAAAACTGTTCGCCGGCGGCGTCGACCGCATCGGCAAGAAGATCGGCGAAGAAGCAACGGAGGTCGTGATCGCAGCAAAGAACGCCGACCGCGGCGAGTTGGTGTGGGAAACCGCCGACCTGTTGTACCACGCGCTCGTGCTGCTCGCGGAGCGCGGCGTCTCGCTCGACGACGTGGGAGCGGAACTATCCCGACGCGCCAAACCCACGGACTGAGTGGGTCCGGCCAAAGCCGGACACCTCACGGTCGGCCTTCGGCCGATCCGTCTTCGGTCCGTGCAAAGCACGGACTGAGTGGGCTCTCCGGCATCGGGCCGGAGACCGCCGTGAAGTTCGCCGAGCTCGGCGTGAACACGCCGGAAGATTTGCTCGCGCACATCCCGCGCGCATACCGCGACTGGCGCGAGCCGATGCCGATCGCGTCGCTGCGCGAAGGCGAAGCGATCGTCGTCGGCCGCGTGCTGCGCGTGAAGGAACGCAAAGGCCGCGGCCGGTTCCAGCTCGTCACCGCGGCGCTGCAGGACGACACCGGCGTGATCGAAGCGAAGTGGTTCGGCCAGCGCTACCTCGCGGGCAAGCTCTCCCCCGGCGACAAACTGTTCGTCGCGGGCCGCGTCATCCGAACGGGATTGCTGCGGGAGATCAACGTCGGCGCGCACAAGCTGCTGCGCGAAAACGAGCGCTACGAAGGCGAAATCGTCCCGGTCTACGCGGCCACCAAAGAGCTCCCGACGCGCATGATCCGCAACGCGATCGCGAAGAATCTGGACCGCCTGATCGCGCAGCACACCGACGCGCTGCCGCCGGCACTCGTGCGCCGCTTCAACTTCCCGCCGCTCGCGAAAGCCTGGCGCGACGTGCACGCGCCGCACGACCTCGAGCAAATCGCCCGCGCGCGCGAACGCATCATCTTCGACGAATTCTTCACCGTCGCACTCGCCGCCGCCGTGAAACGCGCGCGCCGCGAAGCCGCCGGCGGCGCGCGCCCGCTGATGCGCCCGAACGGCTTCTGGGACGCGTTCACCGCGGAGCTCCCCTTCGCACCGACCGGCGCACAACAGCGCGTGATCGACCGCATCTGGACCGACATGGAACGCACCGCGCCGATGAACCGCCTGCTGCAAGGCGACGTCGGCAGCGGAAAGACGCTCGTCGCCGCGGCGGCAATCGTGCTCGCGCACAAAGGCGGCGTGCAATCGGCGCTGATGGCGCCGACGGAAATCCTCGCCGCGCAGCACGCCGCGAAGCTCGCGCCGCTACTGATTCCGTTCGGCGTCACGGTCGAAGCGGTGTTCGGCTCGCAAGGCGCGCGCCAGCGCCGCAACGCCGAGGACCGCATCCGTTCCGGCGAAGCCGCACTGGCCGTCGGCACCCACGCACTCCTCACGGAAAGCGTGACATTCGCCGATCTCGGCCTAGTGGTGATCGACGAGCAGCACCGCTTCGGCGTCAACCAGCGCATGCAGCTGCGCGGCAAAGGCGGCGCTGCGCACACGCTCTCAATGACCGCAACACCCATCCCGCGCACGCTCGCGCAAACCAAATACGCCGACATGGACGTCTCGATCATCGACGAGCTGCCGCCGGGCCGCACGCCGATCCAAACGTTCGTCATTCGCGCCAGCCGCAAGCACGAAGTCTACGAGTTCGTGCGCAAGAACGTCGAACTGGGCCGCCAAGCGTACGTCGTCGCATCGGCGATCGACGCCGCCGAACGCGACGACAACGACGACGACGCCGCCGACGACCACAACGGATCGCAGAAGAAAAAGCGCCCGCCCGGACCACCACTGATCACCGCGACCGAAGAAGCAGACCGCCTGAAAAACACCGTCTTCCCCGACCTGCGCGTCGATTTGATCCACGGCCGCATGACGCCGCGCGAAAAAGACGCGGTGATGGACCGCTTCAAACGCGGCGAGACCGACGTCCTCGTCTCCACGACCGTGGTCGAAGTCGGCGTCGACGTCCCGAACGCGTCGGTGATGGTCGTCCTCGACGCGCACCGCTACGGCCTCGCGCAACTCCACCAGCTGCGCGGCCGCGTCGGCCGCGGCGTCGCCGAATCGTTCTGCATCCTCGTCCCGCCCGAAGACGCGGGCGAGATCGAACGCCTGCACGTGCTCGAGCAAACCGCCGACGGCTTCGAGATCGCAGAAGCCGACCTACGCCTGCGAAAAGCGGGCGAGCTCGGCGGAACCGCACAAGCCGGCGACGCGGAAACGATCGGCAACATCGTCGACGACTTCGCCGTCTACATGCGCGCAAAAGAAGCCGCCGACGACATCGTCGCGCGCGATCCCGACCTCAGCGCCCCGGAACATCGCCCGCTGCTCGCGCTCCTGAACGAGAGCGCATCAGCGCGCGCGATGCTGGTCACCGCATGACCCGCCGGCGACAAAAACGCGCTCGATAGCCAGCGGGTTCGCGAGACAAGACCCGGCGAGCGGCTGGCGTAGCAGCCCGAAACGCAGTACACTGCAGCCCTGATGATCTCGCTTCGCCTAGCGATCCTGGTATGTATCGCGGCAACGGGAATTGCAGCCGATGGAGGGCTTGCTACCGTACCACCGCAGGCGAGCGCTTCCGCACCGGTCCCGCTACCGGATCCACCGCAAGTACTGCCGGGAAACGGCGTCACCGCGCTCACTCTCACGGCTGCCGAAGCACCCGACAACCGCGCGACGATGACCTACAAGGGCGCGCCCGTTCCGCCGACGATCCGCGTGCGGCCCGGCGGCCGGATCCGAATCACGTACACCAACGCGCTCTCCGCCACATCGGGCGAGAAATGCCCGCTCGGCCCATGCATGGGCATGACGAACCTCCAC
>JAQBPK010000317.1 GCA_028287565.1 Vulcanimicrobiota bacterium | reverse complement strand
CTACCTGTGTTCGTTACCGTACCGAGGAGTCCGTTGTTTCGGCCACGGGGTCCAGCGGTGCCGCGCCGAAGCTCGGCCGCATGGGCGTGTTGGACGATGTCGGACAGCGTTTGGTGCGCCTGCGCGTGCAGGCCGGTCTCGATACCGAAGCTGCCGCGGCGCGAACGGGCATCAGCGTCGAACGGCTCACGGACGCCGAGGCCGGCGAGGTCGCGCTGACGGACGGCGAGATCGCGGTCATCGCGCAGGCGTACGGCGTGGACCCGAGCGAGATCTTCGGCGGGCGCATCACGCCGTTCCGCGATTACGCGGGCGGCGCGTAGACGGTGCGGCGCTCTTTCGCGCGCGCCGGCACGTGAGCTGACGCTCGGCGTGGCGCGATTCGTCAGCGAGGCGCTGACCGCTTCGGTGGAGACCATCGATACCGGCGCGCTGAGCCGCGGCGAACCGCCGCTGCCCCAAGCGTTCGCATGGCACGGCGAGCGGCTCGTGCTCAAAGACATCGTGCGCACGTGGCGCTCCACGAACACCGACCGCGGCGACATGTATCTCGCGCGCCACTGGTACGAGGTGGTCTTGAACGACGGCCGCGTCGCGGTGCTGTACTTCGACCGCAAGTCGCGGCGCGACCAGCCGCGCTGGTGGCTCTACACGCTCGATGAGGACCCCGCATGACGCCCGAGCGCAGCTCCATCCGGCTGGCCGAGGTGATCGCGGCGCTCTCGCTCGCGACCGATCTTGCGATGGGACAGCCGATGGCGTTCGCGCTGCGGTCGTGCGTCGCGAGCGTGCGGCTCGGCGAAGCGCTCGGCTACGACGACGCGCAGCTCTCGGATATCTACTACCAAGCGCTGCTGCGCTACATCGGCTGCAACGCGGAGACGCACGTGTTCGCGGCGCTGTTCGGCAACGAGCTGGCGCTGCGCCGCGACTTCGCGACGATCGACTCCGCGAACGCTCCCGCGGTGCTGCGGGTGATCGCGCGGCACATCGGCGCCGCGAACAGCGGTGCGGGGCCGGTGCGCTTCGCGAGCGGGCTGGCGCGCGGGCTCGCGTCGGCGTCCGCCGTCACGCGCGACGCGTTCGCCGGCCATTGCGAGGTCGCGCAGCGTCTGGCGGAACGGCTCGGCTTCACCGGCGCGGTCGTGGACGCGCTCGGCCAGCTCTACGAGCGCTGGGACGGCCACGGCCAACCCAACGGCCTCAAAGGCGAAGCGATCGCACCGGCCGTGCGCGTCGTCTCGCTCGTGCAGGACGCGGTCGCGGTGTACGACGCGCACGGCGCCGGCGCGGCGGTCGACATGGTGCGGCAACGGCGCGGCTCCGCATACGATCCGGCGATCGCGGACCGCTTCCATGCGCTGTCCGCGGCGCTGCTGCCCGCTTTCGCCGGCGAGCCGTCGTGGGACGACGTCCTCGCGCTCGAACCGGGACCGCGCGTCGTTCTCTCGGATGCGGAGTTTCACCGCGCGTGTCTGGCGATGGCGGACTTCGCCGATCTGAAGTCGCCGTTTTCGCTCGGCCATTCGCGTGACGTCGCGGAGCTCGCCGCGCGCGCGGCGGAGCGCTGCGGGCTCGGCGCGGACGACGTCTCGGCGGTCGAACGCGCGGGATTGCTGCACGACATCGGATCGGTCGCGGTGTCGAGCGGCATCTGGTGCAAGCCCGGAAATCTTTCGGAAAGCGACACCGAGCGCGTGCGGATGCACGTGTACTACACGGAGCGCATCCTCGCGCGAACGCCCGCGCTGGCGCGCCTCGGCGCGATCGCCGCGCAGCACCACGAGCGGGTGGACGGCAGCGGCTATCACCGTGCCGTGCGCGCCGGCGCGCTCTCGCCCGGCGGCAAGATCCTCGCCGCCGCCGATGCGTATCACGCGATGATCTCGCACCGGCCGCACCGCGGCGCGCACGCGGCGGAGGATGCCGCGCTCGCGCTCGAGCGCGAGGCGCGCGACGGCCGGCTCGACGGCGACGCCGTCCGTGCCGTGTTAGCTGCGGCAGGTCATCGCGCCGCGCCGGTTGCGCGCGCGACGGTCGCGGGCCTCACGGAACGCGAGCTCGCCGTGCTGCGGCTGCTGGCGCGCGGCGAGTCCACAAAGCAAATCGCCGCCGCGCTGCAGATCGCGCCGAAGACCGCGGACAACCACATTCAGAGCGTGTACTCGAAGATCCACGTCACGACGCGCGCCGGCGCCACGCTTTTCGCGGTGGAGCACGGGCTGCTCGCGGCAACGCCGAGATAGGGAGAACTCCTCATGTGCGGCGCGGCTGCCGCACGCTACCGTAAGGGCATCCCACTTCCCCATTTCCGAGGCGCACCATGACCAGCCAAGAATCGCCCGCAGCGCAAGACATCTGCGGATCCACCGCCGGGGAGCTCGCGCGGCTGATCGCCGGCGGCTCGATCTCGTCCGCGCAAGCCGTCGACGCGCACATCGAGCGGATCGAGCGCGTGAACCCGAGCCTCAACGCGGTCGTCGTGAAGCGCTACGCGCAAGCGCGTGAAGAAGCGCGTGTCGCCGACCGGCGCCGCGCGGCCGGCGAGCCCGTGGGGCCGCTGCACGGCGTTCCCGTCACCGTCAAGGAATGTCTCGACCTCGCGGGCACGCCGTCGACGTTCGGGCTTCCCGCCCGCGCGCGCGAAGCGGTGCAAACCGACGACCCGTACGTCGCGCGCCTGCGTGCCGCCGGCGCCATCGTTCTCGGCAAGACGAACGTCGCGCAGCTGCTGCTCGCGCTCGAAAGCAGCAATCCGGTGTACGGGCGCTCGAGCAACCCGTGGAACCTCGACCGCTCGCCGGGCGGAAGCAGCGGGGGCGAAGGCGCGATCGTCGCGGCCGGCGGCTCGGCGCTGGGGCTGGGCACGGACATCGGCGGGAGCGTGCGCATCCCGGCGGCATTCTGCGGCATCGCGGCGCTCAAGCCGACCCAAGGCCGTACGCCCGATCGCGGCCGCGGCAGCGTTCCGATCGGCCAGCGCGCGGTGGTGAGCCAAGTCGGCGTCCTTGCGCGCAGCGTGGACGACGTCGCGCTCGGCATCGGCGTGATCGCCGGCAGCCGCGAAAGCGACCTCGAACCGGCCATCCCGCTCGGCGACGACCGCGCCGTGGACGTCTCACGGCTGCGCGTCGCGGTGTACGAGGACGACGGCGCGTACGCGACGGGACCGGCGGTGCGCCGCGCGGTCCGTGAAGCGGCCGCGATCCTCGCCGCCGCGGGCGCCCGCGTCACGGCGTGGACGCCGCCGGCGGCGCAGACCGCGATCGACTTGTATTTCGGCCTGCTGACCGCCGACCGCGGGCGCGGCCTGAGCGCGCTGGTGCGCGGCCAAAAAGCCGATCCCACCATCGCGCCGCTGCTGATGTTCGGACAGCGCTCGCGACCGGTGCTCGCGGTGCTGCGCGCCCTGCTCGCGGCGGTGGGACAGCGCGGCAGCAGCGACAAGCTGCGCACGTTCGGTCACGGCGACACGGCGCACTACTGGAACCTGGTGGAGCAGCAGCTCGACTACCGCGAGCAGTTCCTGCGCGCGCTGGACCGCGACGACGGCGGCCCGTTCGACGTCGTCCTCGGCCCGCCGTGCGCCGTCCCGGCGTACACGCACGGCGCCGCGCGCGATCTCGGCCTTCTCGGAAGCTACAGTCTGCTCGCGAACCTGCTCGGCTTTCCCGCGGGGGTCGTTCCGGTGACGCGCGTGCGCGCCGGCGAGGGGACGGAACGGCCGCCGTCGCGCGACATGGTGGAAGCCACGGCGCGCCGCGTCGAGCAAGACGCCGCGGGGCTGCCGCTCGGCGTGCAGATCCTCGCACGGCCCTGGCGTGAGGACGTCGCGCTCGCCGCCATGCGCGCGATCGAGGCCGGTGCGAGCCGCCGCGACGATTATCCGCGAACGCCGGTCGACCCCGTGCCGCCGCGGTAGCGCCGGGGCGGCAAGCGCACGCGCAATCGGAGGGGGAGGGGCCGGCATAGCGTTGGAACGAGTGCGGGCGGGTCGTCCGCCAAGGAGAGCACTATGCGCATCCCCGGCTTTTTTCAGCACCGCGCCGTCGCCTTTGGCGGAATCACCGCGATCGCTGTCCTGATGCTCGCAGGCACGCTGTCGGCCGCGACGGGTCCCGGGCACTACACGCGCGCGCAGGCGGCGAGCGGAGCAGCGGTCTACAGCGCGACCTGCCAGCAATGCCACGGCGTGAACCTGCAAGGCCAGTCCGGTCCGCCGCTGACCGGCGCCGCGTTCCGCCAATACGTCGGCAAGTCGGGGACGGCGGCATCGCTGTTCGATTTCATCAGCCGCCAGATGCCGGCCGACAAGCCCGGCTCGCTCACGCAGCAGCAGTATCTCGACGTGACGGCGTTCCTGCTCTCGCGCAACGGCTTCCCGGCCGGCGACGTCCCGCTCACGAAGTCCACGCTGGCCGAGGTTCCGATCGGCGCCGGCAACGTCGCGGCGGCGCCCAAAGGCCCGAAGAACGCGAAGAGCACGGCGAACAACAACGAGATCGTGCGCGCCGCGGCACCGCAGAACACGGTATTCACGAAGCTTCCCGCAGGCGCGAACGTGAACGTGACCGATGCGATGCTCGCCGGCGCAGAGAACGACCGTGCGAACTGGCTGCTGCCGGGCCGCACGTGGGACAACCAGCGCTTCTCGCCGCTCAACCAAGTCAACTCCGGCAACGTGAACCAGCTCGTGATCGCAGGGCTCGCGCAAACCGGCATGACGGCGAGCTTCGAGACGACGCCGGTCGTCGTGAACGGCGTCATGTACATTACGACGCCCACCGTCAGCAACAAGATGAAGATCATCGCGCTCGACGCGACCAACGCGCGGCCGATCTGGGAGACCACCTACAGCCTGGGCGCGTTCCAGATCTGCTGCGGCCCGGTCAACCGCGGCGCGGCGATCGGCTACGGCATGGTGTATGCGCTCACGCTCGACGACAAGCTGCTCGCGCTCGACGCGACGACGGGCAAAGTGCGCTGGATGTCCACCGTCGCCGATCCGTCGGTCGGCTATTCCGAGACGATGACGCCGCAAGTGTACGACGGCATCGTGATCGTCGGCAGCGCGGGCGGCGAGTGGCCGATCCGCGGCTTCGTCGCCGGCTACGACGCGCATACCGGCAAGCAGCGCTGGCGCTGGGACTCGACCGATCCGAAAACGTACGCGGGCGATTCGTGGAAGCGCGGCGGCGGCATGGTGTGGACGACGCCGGCCGTGGACCCGAAGCTCGGCCTCGTGATCTTCAGCACCGGCAACCCGAATCCGGATCTCAACGGCACCGTGCGCAAGGGCGACAACCTGTGGAGCGACTCGATCGTCGCGCTGGACGTGCACACCGGCAAGTTCAAGTGGGGCTACCAGCAGATCAAGCACGACGTGTGGGACTACGACGCGGTGAGCAACGTCGTGCTGTTCGACGTGCACGTGAACGGGCAAACGATCCCCGCCGCCGGCGAAGCCGGCAAGGTCGGCTGGTTCTACATCGTCGACCGCCGCAACGGCAAGCTGATCCGCAAGTCCGACCCGTACGTCGCAATGTCGAAGAACATGTTCAGCCAGCCGACCGCGAAGGGCGTCGTGATGCTCCCCGGCGCGAACGGCGGCGCGGAATGGTCGCCGCCGGCGTACTCGCCGGAGACGCACTACGCGTACGTGCTCGGCATGGACCAGCTCATGAAGTTCGCGACGCATTCGGACCCGTATCAGAGCGGCCGCATCCGGCTCGGCAGCGCGTTCTCGAACATTGAGCCGAACGGCGTGCAGGACGGCCGCTTCGTCGCGATCGACACGGAAACCGGAAAGATCGCGTGGACCGTCATGACGCCGCAGCCGCTGATCGGCGGCGCGCTCGCGACGGCCGGCAACCTCGCGTTCTACGGCGAGGGCAACGGCTGGTTCAACGCGGTCGACGCAAAGACCGGAAAGAACCTGTGGCGCTTCAACCTCGGCGCGGGGGTCAACGCCCCGCCGGTCAGCTACGAGGTCGGCGGCCAGCAGTACATCGCGGTCGCGGCGGGCGGCAACTTCCAGCTCACGTTCCCATACGGCGACACGGTCGCGATCTTCAAGCTCGGCGGTAGCTCGGCACCGGCGTCTCCGAAGCCGTAGACAATGTCACGGTAGCCGATGTCACCCTGAGCTTGTCGCAGGGTGAGTCGACATCGCGCGGGTCCAGATCGAAATCACCTGCGGGGCAGCCTCACGCGCGCGAGCGTCGAGCTGCTCCGCGGTGAGCGTGCTGAGCGGGTGCGTCACGACGACGGGCCGCAGCGCCTCCATGCCGAGCGCCGCGCGCTGCACCGCGGCTTCGTGCTCAAATACCGTCGTCACGATGACGGCTGCGGGAACGCCTGATTCTTCCAGGCGGACGGCGTCGTACGTACAGCACGACGTGCAGCTGCCTCAATCACCGATGCCGATCAGCGCGAGGTCGTTCTCCGCCGCGATGCGCGCGATCAGCTCGTCCTCCGCGACGACCGAGAAGCTCTCCTTCTTGTAGCGCGTCACCGACGCGAACGGTGTCTGCTCGCCGAGCAGCTGCGCGGTCCGCTCGAGCACACGCCAGCCGTTCCACTTCGTGTTGTCGAGAATGCCGAGGCGCAAGCCCGCCGCCGACGCGACGCGCGGCGCGATGTCGCGGTGCTCCGCGTGCACGACACCGCGCGGATCGTAGAGACTGTCTTCCACGGTGCTCCTTTCGCTCATAGCGCACACGTGCCGTCGGCGCAGACCGCGCCGTCGGGCAGCGCGCTGCCGTCGATCTTGCGCAGCACGGGGCTCGTCATGCGGCCCCAGCCGGGAACGAACGCCGAGAAGCGGCCCGCCGCGCCGCCCGCGACGAACAGATGGATGTCGTCCGGCGTCGGGACGATGGGGATGCGCGCGTCCGTTTCGCGCTTGTACCACGCGGGCAGCGCTTTGTTGTAGACTTTGCCGCCGCCGGCGTAGCGGTCGTTGAAGCTCACCTCGCCCCAGGTGTTGCCCGCGTTCATCCAGAGATAGCTGCGCACGTCGAGGCGCGAGA
This sequence comes from Vulcanimicrobiota bacterium, assembly GCA_028287565.1. GTDB lineage: Bacteria > Vulcanimicrobiota > Vulcanimicrobiia > Vulcanimicrobiales > Vulcanimicrobiaceae > Vulcanimicrobium. Next base: position 371 of record JAQBPK010000317.1, on the reverse strand, counting down.
AGCCCGACGCGGCGATCGTCGCGGCATGCTCCGGACCGATGACGACGGCGCACGAGCCGCTTGCGACCGCGTTGTTGTGCGCGATCGTGCTCATTGCGGACACGATGCTGTCGAGCACGCCCTGCGCGTCGTTCGCGACGTGGTTCACGACACTGTGCGGCGGCTCGGCGGCGATGACGAACACGGCGCTGTCGTCGGGCGACATGCCGTGCTCCACGTGGTACGGCGCCCACGGGCTGAGCTCTTCGTTCTCGGCGATGCAGTACGTGTACTTGCCCGGATGTCCCAGCGTGCTCTTGTCGAGATCGCCCGGCGTCCCGCCGCCGGCCGTGAGCAGGATCAGCCGGATCGCGCGCCCGATGGTCGCGTTC